>NZ_JBITHA010000008.1:0-389901 GCF_044457485.1 Nonomuraea sp. NPDC050540 | reverse complement strand
ACTGACGACACTGACGGCCTGACGAGACTGACGGCCGCACGGGCTGGCGGTGCGGTTCCGGGGTGTGGGGGGCGGGTGGGGTGCGTGGGTGGGCAATGGGCGGGAGTGGGGGGCTCCAGGTTTGGTAGGTGGTTGGGTCAAGCGGGTTGAGGCGCTGGGTGGACGGCTAGTGAACTGTGAGGGGCGGGGTGGGGATGCGGGTTAAAAACCCTAAACGGGATATAGCGGCTCTCCGGAGTTGGGTCCGGGCACTCGGGGGGCTGTAGTAACGTGCGTGCCTGACCAAGGTAACGAGTGTGCAAACGGAGGAGTCGAGCGTGCCAACTCCTCGATCAGCGGGTCTGATCGCGGTCGTCGTGGCGATGACTTCACTGTTCGCACCCCCGGTTCGTGCCGAGGCTCCGACCCACGTTCCTCCTGCCGCTGTCGTCGTGGATCCCGGCAGTCTTACGGAGCTTCGCAAGGAGGCCGAGAAGTCGGCCAAGGAGCTTGAGGACGCCACCAAGGCGCTGGAGCAGCGGCGTTCGAAGGTCGCTGCCCAGGAGAAGGAGCTCAAGACCAAGCTGCGCGCCCTCGATGAGGCCGAGAGCCAGCTGGCGGAGATCCGCAAGCCGGTCTCGCGGCTGGCCGAGCTGTTCTATCAGCAGCCCATCGGCGGCGATGGGATCATCCCGTTCCTGTCGGGGGACGCCGGGGTCGGGACGCTTCGGGCCATGAGCGACGCCAGTCAGATCGTCGCCGTCCGGCAGCTGGCCGTTGAGCAGACCAGCCGGCTCTACAAGGAGACGGAACGGCTGGCGTCCGAGGCTCAGGAACTGCGGGCCGGGAACCTCCTGGCCGAGGCGCAGATGGCGGCGGAGATCGACACCCTGCGCCTGCGCTCGGACAAGATCGTGAAGTCGTTGACCGCGGCGCTCGTGAAGATGGGCATCAAGATTGACAAGGTGGGGCGGGCGGCCCTGGCCTGTAACCCGCTGCGGATCACCGCGGCCGACGCCTATCCGAACGGGCTCATTCCTCGTACGCTGCTCTGCCCGCTGCAGCAGCGCGGGCACATGTTGCGGGCGGACGCGGCCATCGCGTTCGTCAGCCTCAACGAGGCCTATCGCAAGCAGTTCGGGCGCCAGATCTGCGTGACGGACGCCTATCGCAGCCTTTCCGAGCAGCAGTCCGTCTACTATCGGCGGCCGGGGTTCGCGGCGGTGCCGGGGCGGAGCAACCACGGGTTCGGGCTGGCGGTCGACCTGTGCGGAGGGGTGGAGCGCTTCCGGTCGGCCGAGTTCAACTGGCTGGAGAAGAACGGCAAGCGATACGGGTGGTTCCACCCCGACTGGGCTTACAGCAGTCCGTTCGAGCCCTGGCACTGGGAGTACGATCCCAAGATCGACTCGCTCATCTAGGCAGGGGTGAGCTCCGAGGTGCAGGCCGGGCAGCGCGTGGCGGCCTTCGGGATCTCCGTGAGGCACTGCGGGCACTCGTGGTGCGTCGCCTCCTCACCGGCGGCCAGGCGGTCCTTGTACGAGGTGTACGGCCGGACGATCAGGAAGTAGACGACCCCGGCGACCAGCAGGAACGAGATCAGCGCGTTGATGAAGTTGCCGTAGTTGAAGCTGGACCGCCCGATCATGAACTTCAGCGAGGAGAAGTCGGGCATGCCGCCGAAGGCGGAGATCAGCGGGGTCAGCAGGTCGGCCACGAACGAGTTGACGATGGCGGTGAAGGCCGCGCCGATGACGACCGCGACGGCCAGGTCGATCACGTTCCCCTGCATGAGGAACTTCTTGAATCCACTCATGTGCAGGGATCGTAGCTTAATGATTACGCAGGGTGAGGCTTAAGGATAACGGAGAGCCGTCCGCCGGACTGGGCCGCGGCGAGCTGGGCGGCCTGTGTCGTCGTGGTGGCCAGCACGATGAGGGCGCCCTGGTCGTCCTCTGTCCTGGGGGTCGAAAGGACCGTGACGTCGTCGGCCACGAGCTGGGCGGACTGGCTCTCCCACGCCGCCAGTACGCCGATCGTCGAGCCGGGTTCGATGAGCTTCGCGGCGTCCGGGTCGGCGATGCGGACGGGCGCGGCCACGAGGCCGGGCGCCAGCCGTACCGGATGGAGGAGGCGGACGTCTGTGAGGGGCTCGCCCCGGCGCATCGGCGCGGCGAGCACGCCGCTCGCGGGCGGCGCGCGCAGGGCGCCGTCGGGAGGCGCGTTGAGCGGGGCCAGGCGCAGGTCGCCTGGGCGCAGTGTGCCGGGGGTCAGGTCGCGGGCGGCCACGACCACGGGGGTGCCGGGCTCGGGGAGTACGGCCAGCAGCGCGGCGAGGGTCGCGGTGGCGGCCAGGACGGCCGCGATCAGGCGGCGTTTCATGGCAGGTCGAAGGGGAGCTTGATGCCGTCGAGGGTGGAGCCGCAGGGGCAGGTGCGCTCCGCGGGCAGGGCCTTCACCGTGTCGGCCACCAGCGTGCGCATGCGGGCGACGTTCTGCGCGAAGAAGGCCAGGACCTCGTCATGGGTGACGCCCGCGCCCGCCTCCACGCCGGCGTCGAGGTCGGTGACCAGCGACAGCGAGGTGTAGCAGAGGGCGAGCTCTCTGGCCAGGATGGATTCGGGGAAGCCGGTCATGCCGACGATCGTCCAGCCGTTGGCGGCGAACCACTGAGACTCGGCGCGTGAGGAGAAGCGCGGCCCCTCGATGACGACGAGCGTGCCGCCGTCGACGGCGTTCCACTCGCCGGCGCGGGCGGAGGACACCGCGACCGCGCGGCCGGACGGGCAGTAGGGGTCGGCGAAGGAGACGTGTACGGCCCCGCCCATGTCGTAATACGTCTGCACGCGGCCGGAGGTCCGGTCGACGATCTGGTCGGGGACGACGATCGTCCCCGGCCCGTGCTCGGCCTTCAGGGAGCCGACCGCGCTCGGCGCGAGGACCTGGCGCACCCCGAGCGAGCGCAATGCCCAGAGGTTGGCGCGGTACGGGATGCGGTGCGGCGGGAAGCGGTGGTCGCGCCCGTGTCTGGGGATGAACGCGACCGATCGCGAGCCGATGCGGCCGATGGTGACGACGTCGCTGGGTGGCCCGTAGGGGGTGGTGAGGGTGATCTCCTCCGCGTCGTCGAGCAGGGAGTAGAAGCCGGAACCGCCGATGACGCCGATGTCTGCACGCATGCCGCAGAGATTAGCGGGAGGGGTTGGGGGGTGGGTGGGGCAGAGCGGCGTTCTGTGGACAGTGGGGTGGCTGTGGACAGAGGCCACTCCGAAAAGTAGTCGAAAGACTACACACAGTACGATCTCGATATGCGGCAAAAAGGGCTGGGCCTCATCATCGTCGCGCTCATGCTGGGCATGCTGCTGGCGGCGCTCGACCAGACGATCGTGTCCACCGCGCTGCCGACGATCGTGAGCGACCTCGGCGGGCTGGAGCAGCTGTCGTGGGTGGTCACGGGGTACCTGCTGGCCAGCACGGTCTCCACGCCGCTGTGGGGCAAGCTCGGCGATCAGTACGGCCGCAGAGGACTGTTCATCGGGGCGATCGTCATCTTCCTCATCGGATCGGCGCTCTGCGGGCTCAGTCAGAACATGGGCCAGCTCATCCTGTTCCGTTCCCTTCAGGGGCTCGGCGGCGGCGGGCTCATGGTGCTGGCCCAGGCGATCGTGGGCGACGTCGTGCCGGCCCGCGAGCGCGGCAGGTACCAGGGCTTCTTCGGGGCCGTCTTCGCCGTCTCCAGCATCGTCGGGCCCCTGCTCGGCGGCCTGTTCGTGGACCATCTGTCCTGGCACTGGGTCTTCTACATCAACCTGCCGGTCGGCGCGGTGGCGCTGTTCGTGATCATCGCGGTCCTCCCCGGCCACGAGAGCAGGACCACACACAAGATCGACTACGCGGGCGTGGTGACGATCGGCGGCGCCACCAGCTGTCTGGTCCTGATCGCCACGTGGGCAGGCACCATGTACGCGTGGACGAGTCCGCAGATCGTCGGACTCGGGCTCGCCGCCGTGGCGCTCCTCATCGCGGCATATTTCGCGGAACGGCGGGCGGCCGAGCCCATCATGCCCCTCAAGCTGTTCAGGCTCAGAGCGTTCTCGATGACGTCGATCGTGGGCTTCGTGGTGGGTTTCGGCATGTTCGGCGCCCTCACCTACCTGCCGCTCTACCTGCAGACGGTCCATGGCGTCAGCGCCACGCTGTCCGGCGTCCATCTGCTCCCGATGATGGCGGGCATGCTGACCATGTCCATCGTCAGCGGGCAGATCATCTCCCGCACCGGCAAGTACCGATTCTTCCCGATCGCGGGTACCTTCATCGCCACCGTCGGCATGTTCATGCTCTCCCGCCTGACGGAGACGAGCGGCACCCTGGTCATGAGCATCGACCTGCTCGTCCTGGGCGTCGGCCTGGGCATGACCATGCAGGTCCTGGTCATCGTGGTACAGAACGCCGTCGACTTCGAGGATCTCGGCGTGGCCACCTCGGGCGCCACGTTCTTCCGCTCGATCGGCGGCTCCTTCGGCGTCGCCACGCTGGGCGCGGTCTTCACCGGCAGGCTCAACGCCGACATGGCGGAACTGGTGGCCAAAACCCCTATCCCGCCCGGCGTCGACCCCGCGAACATCCAGAAGGACCCCACACTCATCCAGAAGCTCCCGGGGCCCCTCGCCCAGGACTTTCTCCACGTCTACGCCGACGCGATCGCCACCGTCTTCCTGGTGGGCACGCCCATCCTGTTCGTCGCGTTCCTGCTGTCCTGGTTCATCCCGGAACAACGCCTGCGCGAGACCACCAAGGCCATGGACTACGGCGAGGGCCTGGGCGCGACCTCCGCCGAGCGCTCCTCGCTCGCGGAGGTGGAAAGAGGTCTGGTACGGCTGGCCGACGCCGACCTGCGCAAGGACTATTACGTACGCCTGGGCCAGCTCGCGGGCCTGTCCGGCCTGCCTCCCCAGAGCGTCTGGGTCATCGCCAGGCTGGGCGGGGAGGGCTGGGTCAAGGCCGCCGACCTGGCGGAACGGGCCAACGTCAGCAGACAGGAGGGCCGGCCGTACGTGGACAGGCTCACCGAGCGCGGACTCGTCACGCGCTCGCCGGACGGCGACTCGCTACGGCTGACCGAGCAGGGCGACGCGGCGGCCGAGCGGCTCCTGGAGCAGGCCAAGGCCGGGCTGGGCAGGCTGGTGGCGGATTGGGGGCCGAGCCCGCAGCTGGTGCGCCTGTGTGAGCGGATCGCGCCCGAGCTGCTCGGCGCGGAAGCCGACCGGCCGGGCTGATCAGCTGGAGGCCGCGGCGGGGGTGGAGGACTTCTCCGACGACGAAGACGAGGTCGTCGATGGGGTGGCGGTCTTCTCCGGAGTGGAGGACGCGGGCGTCGTGGTGGCGCTCGTGGACGACGATCGGTTGTCGGTCTTGTAGAAGCCCGACCCCTTGAACACGATCGCTGCGGCCGAGAACACCTTGCGCAGTTTGCCCTCACAGCTTGGGCAGACGGTCAGCGCGTCATCGGAGAACTTCTGAACGACCTCGAGAGGCTGCCCGCAGTCGTTGCAGACGTACTGGTACGTGGGCACGCATTCCTCCTCAGGGGTTGGCACTCGACCGTGGCGACTGCTAATGCTAACCGATGGGGTCAAACTTTCATTCCAGACCCCGCTCGCCGTACCATCCGGCCAGCTTGCCACGGCGGCTGACCGCCCGCAGCCGCAGCTCGACCTGTTCGCGGCAACTCGCGGTGGTCACGACAAGCAACTGATCTTCCGCCCTGATCCGGGTGGTCGTGGCCGGAACGAACGATCTGCCCTCGCGCACGATCAGCGTGACGTTCGCCCCGGCGGGCAGCCGCAGCTCGAAGATCTCCACGCCGTGCAGCTGCGAGCCCGGCGGCACCTTGACCTGCAGAAGGTCGGCGTTGAGCTCCTCCAGCGGGGCCGCCTCCACCTCCAGGTCGTGCACCTCGCCCGGCGCGCTCACGCCCAGAAGCCTGGCCACGAACGGCAGCGTGGGCCCCTGCAACAGCGTGAACACCATCACGATGACGAACACCTGGTTGAAGATGTCCTCCGACCCCTTCACCTCGGCCGCCCAAGGGATGGTCGCGAGCACGATCGGCACCGCCCCGCGCAGTCCCGCCCAGGACAGGAAGGCCTGTTCGCGCAGACCCGTCCTGCCCATGCGGGCCACCCGGGCCAGAAGCGCCGAGACCATGACCGAGATCGGCCTGGCCAGCAGCACGAGGACCGTTCCCGCGATGAGGCCGGGGATCACCGCCTTGGGCATCTCGCCGGGGCTGGCCAGCAGCCCGAGCATGACGAACAGCAGAATCTGCGCCAACCACGCCGCGCCCTCCGCGAAGCCCCTGGTGGCGGCCCTGTGGGGGAGGCGGGCGTTGCCGAGGATCAGCGCCGTCAGGTAGACGGCCAAAAACCCGGAACCATGCAGGTGTACGGCGCCGCCGTACGCCAGGAAGGTGAGGGAGAGGACCGCGAGCGGATAGAGGCCGGAGGCGGCTAGCGCGACGTGGCGCAGCGCCAAGGCCCCGAGCGGGCCGACGGCCAGCGCCACGACGGCGCCGATGAGCAGTTCGGCGCCGGTCTTCATGACGAACTCGCCGAGGCCGGGGATGGGGTCGGCGACGCTGCTCAGCAGGACGACCGCGATGACCGTGGGTGCGTCGTTGAAGCCGGACTCGGCCTCCAGGATGCCCGCCAGGCGCGGTGGCAGGGGCAGGCGGCGCAGGACGGAGAAGACCGCGGCCGCGTCGGTGGAGGCCAGGACGGCGCCGAGGATCAGCGCGGCCCGCCACTCGTAGCCGAGCAGGCCGGCGACGGCGAGCGCGACGACCAGGATGCTCACGGCCACGCCCACCGTGGCCAGGATCAGCGCGAGCGGCACGGCCCGGCGCACGTGGTTCCAGTTGGTGGTCAGGCCACCTTCGGCCAGGATCACCGCCAGCGCCGTGAGGCCGATGTGCTTGGCCAGGTTCGGGTCGTCGAACTGGATGCCGAAGCCGCTCTCGCCCAGCAACAGCCCGAAGCCGAGGAACAGAAGCAGGCTCGGAAGCCCGCTGCGGTGGGCGATGCGGACGGAGGCGATGGCGGCGATGAAGACCGCGCCACCAAGAAGGAGCCAGAACTCGACGGTCACCTGGCCCCCTCTCTCTTTGCAGTCACATAAGCCTAGTGAGTCCCATAGGAGTCACCGCATAACGGACCCGCTCGTCGTGGGACTCGGCGGGGACGCCGTCGATCAGCTCGCCGTCGTGCAGCAAGGCGACCACGGGGACGTTCGGACCGACCCTGGACAGGGCCCGGTCGTAGGAACCGCCGCCGCGCCCGAGCCGGACGCCGGTGCGGGCGTCGACGGCGAGGGCCGGGACGATCACCAGTGCGGCGGTACGGATCGCGTCCACGCCGCGCCGGGTGTCGATGGGCTCCATGATCCCGGATCGTCCAGGTGCGAGGGTATCTGGCCCGTCGTATACCGCCCAGTCCAGATCGTCATCATCTTTGTGCACAGGCAAGATCACTGTGGCCCCGTGTTTCCACAGGGCGAAGACAAGCCCGTGCGTCTCCGGCTCGCTTCCGATAGACCAGTAGCACGCCACCAGCCCCGCCATCTGGACCCACGGCTGATCAAGGAGGGTTTCCCGGATGCTTGTCGCGTTTGCCCTGCGTTGCTCGGGCGAGAGCGAGGTACGCGCCTCGATCAGGTCCCGGCGCAGCTTCATCTTGTCCACAGGTACCTCCACTAGGGTCTACTCATGGCTGACTTCGACCCTGTGACGAAAGCCGTCGTGCCCGCCGCGGGTCTGGGCACCCGGTTCCTCCCGGCGACCAAGGCGACACCCAAAGAGATGCTGCCCATCGTCGACAAGCCCGCGATCCAGTATGTCGTCGAGGAGGCCGCCTCCGCCGGGCTCCTCGACGTCCTCATGGTCACGGGGAAGAACAAGCGGTCGATAGAGGATCACTTCGACCGCGCCTTCGAACTGGAGGAGGTGCTCGAAGCCAAGGGCGACGAGCACAAGCTGTCCCAGGTCCGCGAGCCCGCCGCGCTGGCGACCCTGCACTACGTGCGGCAGGGCCAGCCGAAGGGGCTCGGCCACGCGGTGCTCTGCGCCAAGCAGCACGTCGGCGACCACCCCTTCGCCTGCCTGCTGGGCGACGACCTGATCGACTACCGCGACGAGCTGCTCAAACGCATGATCGAGGTGCGCGGCACCTATGGCGGCAGCGTGATCGCGCTCATGGAGGTCCCCAAGGAGCAGGTCTCCCTGTACGGCGTCGCCACCATCCAGGCCACCGGCGAGGACGACGTGGTCAGGGTGACCGACCTGGTCGAGAAGCCCCCGGTCGAGGAGGCGCCGTCCAACTGGGCGATCATCGGCCGCTACGTCATCGACCCGGCCGTCTTCGAGGTGCTGGAGAACACGCCGCCGGGCCGCGGCGGCGAGATCCAGCTGACCGACGCCCTGCGTACGCTGGCCGGGCGGCCGAGCTCGGAGGGCGGGCCGGTGCACGGCGTGCTGTTCCGCGGGCGCCGCTACGACACCGGCGACAAGCTCGACTATCTGCGCACCGTGGTGAAGTTCGCCGCCGACCGGCCCGACCTGGCCCCCGAGTTCGTTCCGTGGCTGCGGGAGTTCCTTCGTGAAATCGGTTGACGCGCACCTGGCCGAGATCCTGGCCACGGTGCGTACGCTGGCGCCGCTCGAGCTCGAGCTTGAGCGGTCGCTGGGCACCACGCTGGCCGAGGAGGTCGGCTCCCCGGTGCCGTTGCCGCCGTTCGACAACTCGGCCATGGACGGCTATGCCGTACGCGCGGCCGACCTCGCGGCGGTTCCCGTCACGTTGCCGGTGATCGACGACGTGGCGGCCGGATCCGACGAGCTGCGTGCCGTCGGGCAGGGTCACGCGGTACGCATCATGACCGGTGCGCCCGTTCCGGCCGGCGCCGACACCGTCGTGCCGGTGGAGTGGACCGACGGCGGCACCGTCACGGTCACGATCAACCAGGCCGCGCCCCTGGGCAACGCCATCCGCCGGGCGGGTGAGGACGTGCGGGCGGGCGAGGTCGTGCTCCGCCCCGGCACGGTGATCGGCCCCGCCCAGCTCGGCATCGTGGCCGGCGTCGGCCGCCGCCGGGTGTGGGTGCGCCCGCGCCCGCGCGTGGTCGTGCTCTCCACCGGCGCCGAACTGGTCGAACCCGGACTCCCGCTCGGCCCCGGCCAGATCTGGGACTCCAACAGCTTCACCCTCACCGCCGCCGTCCGCGAGAGCGGCGGCGACGGCTACCGCGCCGCGACCGTGGGCGACGACCCGGCCACGTTCCTGGAGCAGCTCGACGCCCAGCTCGTGCGGGCCGACGCCATCATCACCAGCGGCGGTGTCTCGATGGGCGCCTACGAGCCGGTCAAGGAGGCGCTCGCGCCGCTCGGCACGGTCCGCTTCGAGAAGGTCGCGATGCAGCCGGGCATGCCGCAGGGCTTCGGCGTGGTCGGCGAGGACCAGGTGCCGATCTTCGCGCTGCCCGGCAATCCGGTCTCGTCCTTCGTCTCGTTCATGTTGTTCGTACGGCCGGCGCTGCGTCAGATGCGCGGACTGCCGGCCGGAGCCCCGGAGACGTCGACGGCCTATGTCGTCGGGCCGCTGCGTTCGCCCGCGGGCCGGCGTTCCTACCTGCGCGGCGTGCTGTCGGAGGACGGCACCGTGACTCCGGTACGCGGCCAGGGTTCCCACCAGCTCGCGGCGCTGGCCTCGGCCAACGCCCTCATCCTGGTGCCCGAGGACGTCACCGACGTACCGGCGGGCGCTGCTGTGCAGGTGATCAGACTGTGAGTTTCACCCATCTCGACGAATCCGGCGCCGCCCGCATGGTCGACGTCTCCGCCAAGGACGTCGGCGCGCGCACCGCCACCGCGACCGGCCGCGTCCTGCTGTCGGAGGAGGCCGTGGCGCTGCTGCGCTCCGGGGAGGTGCCGAAGGGCGACGCGCTGGGCGTGGCCAGGATCGCCGGCATCATGGGCGCCAAGCGCACGCCCGACCTCATCCCGCTGTGTCATCCGATCGCGCTGCACGGGGTGAAGGTCACGCTCGACATCGTCGACGAGGGCGTGGACATCACCTGCGTCGTCAAGACGGCCGACCGCACGGGCGTGGAGATGGAGGCGCTCACCGCGGTGTCGGTGGCGGCGCTGGCTCTGATCGACATGGTGAAGGCGGTCGATCCAGCCGCGGTGATCACCGGCGTACGGGTGGAGGAGAAGACCGGCGGCAAGACCGGCCATTGGACACGGCCATGATGCGCGCATTGGTGATCCGGGCATTGGCGATCACGGTCTCCAACCGCGCCTCCGCCGGGATTTACGCCGATAAATCCGGACCTCTTCTGGTTTCGCTGCTGGGTGAGGCGGGGTGTGAAGTGGACGGTCCCGTGGTGGTTCCCGACGGCGATCCGGTCGAGGCCGCGCTGCGCGACGGCATCGCGGGCGGATACGAAGTGATCATCACGACCGGCGGCACCGGGCTAACGCCAATGGATCTCACTCCGGAAATGACCGCCCGGGTAATTTCCCGGGAAATTCCGGGTATTGCGGAGGCCATCCGGCAGGCGAATCGCGAAAAAGTGCCGACCTCGATTCTGTCGCGAGGTCTGGCCGGCCAGGCGGGCGACACCCTCATCGTCAACCTGCCCGGTTCCAGCGGTGGCGTGCGTGACGGCGTGGCCGTACTCGCGCCCATCCTTCAGCACGCGGTCGAGCAGATCCGCGGCGGCGATCACCCGCGCTGATGCGTGGCGACATGACGTCCGATGGGGGGATGATGAGGGTGTGGATCGACTTCGTGGCTGGCCGGCGACTCTGAGCGAAGGGCCAGTGGGTCTGCGGCCGTTGCGGCTGGGAGACGTCCGGGTGTGGCGCGAGACGCGCCTGCGCAACGCCGAATGGCTGCGCCCATGGGAGCCGAGCAACCCGGAGACGCCGCTGTTCAGGACCGGTCTCGGACCGTACGTGTCCATGGTCGGCACGCTGCGCAGAGAAGCCCGCCAAGGCATGGCGCTGCCCTGGGTCGTCACCTATCAGGGGCATTTCGCCGGACAACTCACCGTCGGCGCGATCGTGTGGGGATCCGCCCGTTCCGCGCAGGTCGGCTACTGGGTCGACGGCGCGCTCGCCGGGCGCGGCATCACGCCGACGGCGCTCGCCCTGGCCGTCGACCACTGCTTCTTCACCACCGGGCTGCACCGCATCGAAGCCAACATCCGGCCGGAAAATCACGCGAGCAGAAGAGTGGTTGAGAAGCTCGGTTTCAGGGAAGAAGGCATTCGGCGTCGCCAACTCCACATCGACGGAGCCTGGCGCGACCACATCTGCTACGCGTTGACCGTCGAGGACGTTCCCGGCGGTCTACTCGTGCAGTGGCGTCGCGCGCGTGAGTCAGCGGCTCACGGTGGGTCTCCGGTAGAAGAGGTTTGACGATCTCGCGACACACCGCATCGAATGCTCGTCAATTAGTGACACGCGGTCTTACGGTGCGTGACGTGAGCACATCGAAGACGCCAAGAACGCACAGGCGTTTTCATGCTGCCCTTAATCGTGTCCGGAGGTGGTCGTGAGCAGCGTCCTCCTCTATCTCGCCATCGTCGTCATGTGGTTGTGCGTCCTTGTCCCGATGTGGCTGCGCAGGGACAAGACCAACCTCGCCGAGCTGGCCGAGCTCGAAGAGGAGTACTACACGGGCGAGCACCAGCTGCCGGACCTGGAGCAGGTGCAGGGCGCCTCGCTGATGGACCAGCCGGACACCGGCGAGTACTCCATCGAGGAACCCGCCGCGCCCGTCGTGGACCCTCGGCAGTTCCGCGCGCGGCGACGGGCGATCATCGTGGCCCGGCGGCGGCGGTTGCTGTTCTTCACGTCGTTGCTGGTGATCGCGTCGCTGGTGACGGCGGCGGTGCGGATGATGCCGTGGTGGGGGGTTGCTCCCTCAATCGTGGTGATGGCGGCTTATCTTGGGTTCCTGCGCATCGCCGTACAGGTGGATCAGGAACGGCGGCGCCGCGCCGCCCAGTCCCGTGCCGAACGGCGGCGGCGGGTCCGGGAGCAGCGGCGGCTGGAGGCCGAGCGGGAAGCCGAGATCATCGAGTTCACGGCACGACAGCCGGACGTCCTGTTCGACCAGTACGCGGAACCGCCTCGGCGGGCGGTCGGGGACTGAATCGGTGGCGCGAGGACCCCAGGGAGTTTGCTAATCTGGTCGAGTCCTTGGGGATGTAGCGCAGTCCGGTAGCGCACTTCGTTCGCATCGAAGGGGTCAGGGGTTCGAATCCCCTCATCTCCACCCAGGTCAAAGGCCGCTTCCGAGAGATCGGAGGCGGCCTTCTGCGTTGCTGGGTGACCAACTGAGTGACTACGGGTTCTGATCAGCGGCGGTGAAGGTCCTCAATCGCCAGCACGACGGCTGTGACGAGACATCCCAGGCCCACACCTACCAACGCGATTACCGCTGAGGTCGCGTCGCTCCCCGTTCCCATACCGACGCCCAAAATGAGGAACAACCAGCCGACAAGTACGAAACCACGAGCTCCGCCGCGACGGGCTTCTCTTACGCGCTTCAATGATCACCCTTCGTCGTGTGAAGCTGTGTGATGATCATGCATCATCCGTCTGGAAAGAGCCGATCCATCGCTTCGGCGCCCTCCAGGAGCACCGGGCGGAGCTGCTTGCGGTAGACCGTCTCGGTGACCGTCGTGTTGCTGTGGCCCCACGAGGCGGGAGAAGTTCTCCAGAGTTACGCCTGAGTCCGAGAGCAGCGAGACAAGGGCTGGCGCCGATGGGTGTCCCGGTGAAGGTCACGGCGGGGCCGTTCATCCTGGCGCTGGTGGTGGGGTTGGTGGTGACGCTGCTGGCGGCTCGGGCCGCGGCGCGCAAGGCGGTGGGCGTGGGGCCGCTTGAAGTGCTGCGGGAGAGCGCGGCGCAGCGGCGGCTGCTGCCTTGGCCCAGGGCGGTCTTCGGAGCGGCGGCGCTGCCCGGGGGCATCGTGCTGCTGTACCTGGTGCTGCAGGTGAAGGAGTCGGCCGCGGTGCCGACCGGGCTGGGGGCGACGATGGCGCTCTGCGTGGGCGCGTCCGCGCTGGGCCCTGTCGCGCTGCGGGGGATGGGCTGGCTGTTCGGGGCGGTGGCGGCCCGGCTCGACCCGGGCGCAGGGATGCTGGCCAGGTCCTCGCTGATCACCCAGCCGCGCCGGGCGATGGCGGCCGCGTCCCCGGTGATGCTGACGATCGCGCTCGCCTGCACCTTCTTGTTCGCCGTGGCGACCACCGACGCGGCGGCGGACGTCACCCGCACGGGCCCGGCGGCGTGGGCGGCCCCGGTGCTGGTGGGATCGGCGGTGGCCTACACCGTGATCTCGGTGCTCAACGCGACGGCGATGACGATGGCCGAGCGGACCGAGGAGATCCGGCTGCTGCGCACCCTGGGGACCAAGCCGCGGCAGCTCACCAGGATGGTGTGCTGGGAGACGTTGACCGTGACGTGCGCCGGGACGCTGCTCGGGACGGGCATCGCCGCCGCATCGCTCACCGCGCTCGGCAAGGCCGCGACCGGCCGGGCGGGGTTCGCCTACTCCGTCCCGCAGTACGCGGGGCTGGTGCTGGTCTGCGTGGTGAGTGGCCTGGCCGGAGCGCTGGCCTCCACGCGGAAGGCACGGCGCGGGTCGCTCCGGCCCGATGACTGACCTTGAGGGCTCGTAGGGGAATCGTAGGGAGACCTTAAGCCGCTCCCGGCACGCTGTGGGCACAGACAGAGAGCAGGAAGAAACAGAGGGAGCGGGAAGATGGCGAGCAAGCTGATCGTCGGGACGTTCGTGTCGCTGGACGGCGTCATGCAGGGGCCCGGTGGCCCGACCGAGGACGAGTCCAACGGGTTCACGCGGGGTGGGTGGTTGCCGGCTCACGTCGACCAGGACTTCAACGAGATCATGGCGGACGTGCTCGAGCGGGCGGACGGGATGCTGCTGGGGCGCAAGTCCTACGACATTCTGGCCTCGTACTGGCCGGACGTGTCGGATGAGGACGGCGGCGCCAAGATCAACAGCATGGCCAAGTACGTCACCACCCGCTCGCCCAAGGAGGTGACGTGGAACAACAGCCACGTGCTTCAGGGCGAGGCCGCGCAGACGGTGGCCGAGCTCAAGAAGAGCACCGACGGGGCCATTCTCGTGCAGGGGAGCAGCGACCTGCTGCGCACCCTTCAGGAGGCCGAGCTGGTGGACGAGTATCACCTGCTGGTCTTCCCCGTGGTGGTCGGGGAGGGGAAGCGGCTGTTCTCCGAGGGGACGGCGCCCGCGGGGCTCAAGCTGGCCGCGTCGCGGGTGACCAGCACCGGGGTGGTGCATCTGGTGTACGAGTGGGCCGGGGCGCCGCTCTACGGGACGGTCGCCTAGCCCGGGAATGTTCTTGGCTGGGGGGTGGTTACACAACCCGTAGCCGGTGTGTCCAGTGTCCCAGGGCCTCATTTACCGCCTTCGCGGACTACCGTTCGGCTGGAGCCGCGTTGTGCATTTCGCCGATAGGCGACCTGCGCACCGTCTACTGAAGAAGGGCCTACGCCTCGGCGTGGGCCCTTCTTCATGTCCGCCCCCGAAGTGCCCTGAGGATCTCGGGCCACGCCCTTTCCCCGAGTTCGGCGTCGGCGTGCGGGCTTCCGCCGTACACGTAGGAGGCGGACGGCGCGGGGGCGGGCTCGCCGGGCAGGCGCGGGCGGTGGCCGGCCCGCGGGTGGGAGACGAGGCGGACCTCGCGCCGCGCGGTCAGGGCGTGCGCGAACGTCAGGGATGGCCACATCTGGTCGTCGCCGCCGGCCACGAGGACCACGTCGGCGCGGGAGCGTTCCAGGGGAATGGCGGACTCGGCGGGAGCCGCCGCGAGGCCACGCTCGTAGAACGCGCGGAAGGAGGTGGGCGGGCCGTCGGCCGGCCATTCCGGGGGATAGGGGGCGAAGGGGAGTGGGCGGCCGCGCCAGGTCCACGAGGACCGGTACGGCCCCGCCACGCCGAAACCGGCCCAGACCACCGAGGACGGCGACAGCGCCACCACGGTCTCCACCCGCGGCTCCACACAGGCGAGCGAGAGGGCCGCCTCAGCGCCCTTGGACAGCCCGAGAATGGTCAGCCGGCGCGCGCCCGCCTCGGTCAGCATGTCGAGTCCGGTGACGAATGTCTCCAGCGGAATCTCGCAGATTCCGGGCGACTGTCCCGGTCCGCCGAACCAGCGGATGGACAGAGCCGTCAGACCGTGTGCGGCCAGCAGGTCGCATCTGGCGGAGTCGATCCGGCCGCTGGATCCGGCCAGGACGAGGACGCCGACCTCGCCCGCACCGGCCAGGTGACTTTCCATGGTCATGGATCTTATGAGGTGGATAGTGTCGGTTCGGGCAGAGAGGACGCGGGCGGGTTCATGAACGTCGAACGAGAGCAGGTCATCGCCTTCCGGCTGCGCCGGCACCAGTTGGACGAGCGGGGCACGCTGGCCGACGCCGCGGCTACGGCGCCGCAGAACACGCCGCCCGGGTCGGCGCAGCTGGCGCTGCGGGCTCGGGCCGAGGTGGGCGTGGCGGAGGTCGAGGCGGCGATCGCCAAGCGGCGCACGTTGATCCAGACGTGGAGCCTGCGGGGTTCGCCGTGCCTGGTGAGCAGTGCGGAGTTGCCGCTGTTCACCCGTGGGCTGCTGCCCGACGACGAGGAGTCGTGGCGGGCGCAGATGGCCGGCTTTCTGCCGATGCTCGATCAGATGGGCAGGAGCGCCAGCGCGACCATGGAGCGGGTGATCGAGGCCACCAGGGACGCGCTGGACGGGCGTACGCTCACCAAGCGGGAACTGGGCAGCGCGCTGGCTCCGCGGCTGCCGGCGGAGTTCGCGCCGTGGATGGAGCCGGACATGTTCTCGTCGTTCAGCGCCATTCTCACGCGGGCGGCTTCGCTGACGGGGGAGTTCGCGATCGCGCCCCGGGTCGGCAACGAGGCGTCGTTGATGCGGGTGGATCAGTGGCTGGCCGGGGTGCCGGCGGACAAGGACGCGCGGGCGGGGCTGGTGCGGCGGTATCTGCGGCTCTACGGGCCCAGTACGGCTGACGACTTCGCCTCCTGGGCGGGGGTCAGCGTCCACTACGCGGCGCGCTCCTGGGCGAAGGTCGCGGGGGAGATGGCCGAGGCGGGCGGGGGGTTCGTGCTGGCCGAGGATCTGGCCGAGCTCAAGGGGGCGGAGCGGCCCAAGGGGATGCGGCTGCTGCCGCCGTACGAGCCGTTTCTGCAGTTGCGAGACCGGGGCACGCTGGCGCCTGACCCGGGGCTGCGGCCGCGGATCTGGAGGAAGACCGGCAACCCCGGGGTGATCCTTCTGGACGGCGAGACGGCGGGGTTGTGGCGGCAGCAGAAGAAGGGCGCCAAGCTGATGATCACGGTCGAGGGGGACGTCGATCGGGACACGGTCGCGGCCGAGGCCGCGCCCTACGCGGAGTTCCGCGGGTGCACGGAAGTACAGGTCATCCAGGGCTGACGCGGGGGGTGCGTGGAGGCGAAGGTCGTCCAGGGCTGACGCGGGTGCATGGAAGTGCGGGTCATCCAGGGCTTACGTCGGGGGGCGAAGGTCATCCTGGGCTGACGTATTGGCGTGGGCGGAGCGCGTGCGCCCGTAGCGCGGCCAGGGCGGCCAGGTGGCCGGTGGGCGTCAGCCGTACCACCAACTCGTCGCCGAAGGCGAGGTCGAGCGCGGTGAGTTGTCCGACGAGGTCGGACAGCGGGCGGGAGATGTCCTCGCGGCCGGTCGCCGGGTGCCAGCCCTCGCCCCCGACGATCTCGGCCACGCGGGTGTTCAGTTCCTGAGGCGACATCACGCTGCCGTCGGCGAGCAGCATGAGCGCGGCCTCCCGGACCGAGAGGTCGAACTCGTGGTCCACGCGGGACAGCAGCAGCCCGGTGGCGGTCGCCCACATCTGCTCCGGTGAGCGCAGCAGGCGCCGGCCCTCCTCGGTGATGGTCAGCTTGGAACCGTCGCGCAGCAGCGCCCCGAGGTCGTGCTCGGCCACCTCGCGCAGGCGCAGCGCCTCGGGCGATGGCGCCAGGCGCAGCGGGAGGCTTTCCGAGGAGGCCAGGGTGAGCAGCCGGTGCAGCGCGGGCAGCGGCTGGTGGGGAATGGGGGCGTGCAGGCGCACCTCGAACGGCTGCGCCAGCTCGCGCCTGGCCGGGCCGCGGCCCAGGACCCAGCGGTTGAGGCGCTCGCCGTGCACGCGGTTGAGCCAGCTGTCGCCGCCGAGCTCGGTACGCGGCTCGGTGAGCCAGCGGCGGGTGAGCGCGACGCGGTCGATCTCCTCACCGGACAGGATGGCCAGTTCGAGCGCGGCGGAGCAGGCCACGTGGGCGCCCAGCTCCTCCGGGCCCATGATCATGCTCCAGCGCAGGTCCGGGACGTCGGGAGGGAGCACGCCCGTGGCTTCGAGCGCCTCCTGGTAGGCGGCGGTGCCGGCGTCCTCGCCGTCGCGGGCGTAGGTGCGCAGGATCTGGGTGGTCGTGGGGGACTCGCACAGGGCGGCGTAGCGCTCCAGGCCGCCGATGGCCAGGAGCCTGCCGAGGGAGCGGGCCAGCCGCTCGTGGTCGCCGCCCACCTTCAGCGGAAGCGTGTACCAGAGAAACTCGCATACATCGAGCTGGGTCACCGTCTCCAACGGCTCCCCGCCCGTCAGCCACTCGACTGCGGTCCTGGCATCCTCGGCCAGGTCCGGCTCGGAGCGCTCCAACTCCGTGAGAAGCGCTGTGACATCCGGTGCACTCATGCCTCGAAGTTTGCCGTATGGACCCCAGGCCTGACGATGACCGAATCCGGTGCGTATTGGGTCGTGCACAGTGGCTACCCTATGAATTCATCCTATTGCGGCTTGTGATGCGGGTCAGATCCAGCGTTTGTCGAAGAGCATGCGTGCCTTCCACTCCGCGTAGGGGATCAGATCGGCGGTCAGGATGGGGTGCAACCACCAGAAATTCACCAGAGCCAGTAGGGCGAACGCGCCGACCGCGGCGGCCCCGACGGTACGCCGCATCGGCAGCGGACCGCCCGGAGGCGCCGCGGGGCCGATCAGCAAACCGGCACAGAGCGTGATGGCCAGCACCATGAAGGGAATCATAGGGATCGCGTAGAACAGGAACATCGTCCGGTTGTCCGCGATCGCGTAGTAGAACCACGGCAGCCAGCCCACCGCGTACGCCAGCAGCACCGCGCCCGCCCGCCAGTCCCGCGAGGCGACATACCAGGCGATCAACGCCACCAGCGCGGCCAGCGCCCCGAACCAGATCACCGGCGTGCCCACCCCGAGCACCGCCTCCGAGCAGTCCTTGACGCCGCAGCCGGTCTGCTTGCCCTCGTAGTAGAAGGCGACCGGGCGCAGCAGCAGCGGCCACTGCCACGGCTCCGACTGGTAGGGGTGCGTGGACTCCAGGCCGGTGTGGAAGCCGAGCACCTGCACCTGGTAGTTGAACCACGACTTGGCCGAGTCGATGACGAAGTAGAGCGGTCCTGACGAGGTCGCCTGCGCCCAGTTGCGGCCGTAGCCGTCGGCGCTGGCGAACCAGCCCGCCCAGGTGGCGACGTACGTGAGCGCGGGCACCAGCGCCACCGCGCCCAGCCAGGTCGGCGCGTCCTTGCCGAAGGCCCCCGCGTACGGCTTGCGCAGCCCGACCGCCCGGCGCGCCCCCATGTCCCAGATCAGCGACATGATCCCGAACGCGATGAGGAAGAAGATGCCCGACCACTTGACCGCGCACGCGGCGCCCAGGCACACCCCGGCGGCGATCCGCCACGGCCGCCACCCGAGCCACGGGCCCTCCGGCGTCATCGGCGAGGTCTCGTACCAGTCGACCAGCCGCCCGCGCATCCTGTCCCGGTCGACCACCAGGCAGGCGAACCCGGCCAGCACCCAGAACATGAGGAAGATGTCCAGCAGCGCGGTGCGCGAGAGCACGAAGTGCAGGCCGTCGAGTGCCAGCAGCAGGCCGGCGAAGCAGCCGAGCAGCGTCGAACGCGTCATCCGGCGCGCCAGCCTGGCGATGACCAGGATCGAGAGCGTGCCGACGATGGCGGCGGCGACGCGCCAGCCGTACGGGTTCATGCCGAACAGCCACTCGCCGAAGCCGATCATCCATTTGCCGAGCGGCGGGTGCACGACGTAGGAGGCGCATTTGTCGAGTGCGTCCTGGGTGCATTTCTGCCAGATGTCGGTGTTGCCGGCGAGCAGCGCCTTGTCGGCGTCCTTGATCGCGACCTTCTCGACGCCCCAGGTGATCAGCGAGAAGGAGTCCTTGGCGTAATAGGTCTCATCGAAGACGACGGCCTTCGGATGGCCGAGGTTGACGAAACGCAGCACCCCGCCGAACACCGCGATCAGAAGCGGGCCCACCCAGCCCCAGAGCACGCTGCCGCCCATCGGCGGGACCAGCCGGTCACGCACCGATCGCGGCTGCGGCTTGTTCGGATCGTCCACGGCCTGGTACTGGAAATCGGTCACGGCCATTCGGACATCGTACGGGCCCCAAGCCGTGGAATAGATAAGAAACACGGTGCAATTGGGGTGCCCTGCGACAATGGCCGGGTGACACAAGACGGCAAGTTGGTGCTGGCAGGAGCCCCGATCGGGCAAGCGGGAGATGTCTCCCCCCGGCTGAGACAGGCGCTCGAAAGCGCGGACGTGATCGCGGCCGAGGACACCAGAAGGCTGCGCAGGCTGGCGCATGACATCGGCGCGGAGATCACCGGCCGCGTGGTGTCGTACTACGACGCCAACGAGGCCGGGCGCGCCCAGGAGCTCGTCGAGACGCTCAAGGAGGGGCGCACCGTCGTCGTGATCACCGACGCGGGGATGCCGGGCGTGTCCGACCCCGGCTACCGCCTGACGCTCCTGGCCGTCGAGGCGGGCGTCACGGTCACCGCGCTGCCCGGCCCGTCCGCGGTCACGACCGCGCTGGCGATCTCCGGCCTGCCCAGCGACCGCTTCTGCTTCGAGGGTTTCCCTCCGCGCAAGGGCGGCGAGCGGGCGCGCCGCCTGGGCGCGCTGGCCGCGGAGGAGCGCACGATGGTCTTCTTCGAGGCGCCGCACCGCCTGGCCGGCTCACTGGCCGCGATGGCCGCCGCCTTCGGCGCCGACCGTCCCGCCGCGGTCTGCCGCGAGCTCACCAAGACCTATGAGGAGGTACGGCGCGGCGGCCTGGCCGAGCTGGCGGCCTGGGCCGAGGCCGGAGTCAAGGGCGAGATCACGGTCGTCGTGGCAGGTCATGTGGCCGGGGCGGGCGAGCAGGACATCGAGGCGCTCGTCGCCGAGGTCGACCGCAGGGCCGAGGCGGGAACCCAGCGTAAGCAGGCCGTCGCTGACGTGGCCAAGGAGGCCGGGATTCCCAAACGAGAGCTGTACGACGCGGTTCACAGGAGATCTCCGACGCCATAGGGTGCGCATCGTGAAGAACTGGGGGGTTTCCGCACAGCGGCTGGTTCCGCCGATGCAGGAAGGCGCACTGTGGGGGTGGCTCGGCCCCGCCCTCGTCGCCGCCTTCGGCGCGATCCTGCGGTTCTTCCGGCTGGGCGAGCCGCATGCCGTGGTCTTCGACGAGACGTACTACATCAAGGACGCCTACTCACTCCTCAAGTACGGCGTCGAGCGGACCTTCCTCGGCGACTCCAAGAACCCCATCGCCGACCAGCGCCTGGTCACCGGCAACCTGGACATCTTCAAGCAGTGCGCGGAGTCGGCGGAGTGCGCCAGCTACGTCGCGCACCCGCCGCTCGGCAAGTGGATGATCGCCGTCGGCGAGTGGATGTTCGGCATGACCCCGTTCGGCTGGCGCTTCATGGCCGCCGTCGTCGGCACGCTGTCCATCCTGATCCTGGCCCGCGTCACCCGCCGGATGACCCGCTCGACGCTGCTGGGCTGCCTGGCCGGGCTCCTGCTGGCGCTGGACGGGCTGCACCTGGTGCTCTCGCGCACCGCGCTGCTGGACATCTTCGTGATGTTCTGGGTGCTGGCCGGGTTCGCCTGCCTGGTGACCGACCGGGACCACGCACGGCGGCGGCTGGCCGACTGGTACGAGCGCTCACGGCTGTCGGACCAGGGGCCGCGGCTCGGGTGGCGGCCCTGGCGGCTGGCCGCCGGAGTCTGCATGGGCGCGGCCTGCGCGGTCAAGTGGTCGGGGCTGCCGTTCCTGCTGGCGTTCTTCCTGCTGTCGCTCGTATGGGACATGGGGGCCAGGCGGGCGGTCGGGCTGCGGCAGCCGTACAGGGGAGCCTTCTCGCTCGATCTCGCGCCCGCGATGGGCGCGCTCGCCGCGGTGCCGGCGGCGGTCTTCACGCTCTCGTGGACGGGCTGGTTCGTCTCGGCGCACGGGTGGGGGCGCAACTGGGAGCAGGCGACCTCGTCAGGGCCCGTCTTCTTCGTGCTGGACTCGGTGCGGTCGTGGGTGAAGTACCAGCTGCAGGTGCTCGGCTACCACACCGGGCTGGTCGAGGGGCATCCCTACCAGTCGAAGCCGTGGGAGTGGCTGGTGCTCAAACGGCCCGTCTCCTTCCACTACGAGGGCGATCTGCCGCCGACGGGATGCGGGGCCGACAAGTGCTCGCAGGCCGTGCTCGGGGTCGGCACGCCCGCGCTCTGGTACGCGGCGCTGTTCGCGCTCGTCGCGCTCGTCGTCTGGTACGTGGCCACGCGTGACTGGCGGGCGGGGGCGGTGCTGCTGGCGTACGCCGCCGGGTGGCTGCCGTGGGTGTACTACTGGCTGGCCGACAAGCGCACCATGTACCTCTTCTACATGGTGCCGCTCGTGCCGTTCATGGCCATGGCGCTCGCGCTGGTCGGCGGGCTGGTGCTCGGCAAGCAGAACGCGCCGCCCATGCGGCGGGCCGGGGGCGGCGCCGCCGTCGGGGCGTTCACGCTGGTCGTGCTGATCAACTTCTGGTGGCTGTATCCGGTCCTGTCGTCGGAGACGATCACGCACGCTCAGTGGTGGGCTCGGATGCTGATGCGCTCGTGGGTGTGACTTTCCGCTTGATGCCGTTTCGCAGGGTGATCGCCGCCGCGACGCACGCGAGGGGTACGGCCGGCAGCACGTACCGGTAGTCGAACTCGGCCGTGGCGGCCGGGGCCAGGAGCAGCCCGAACGCGGCCAGCCACGGCAGCGCCACCGGGCCGCCCCAGGTGCGCCAGCGGACGGCCACGCCGTACAGGCCGATCAGGAGGATGCCGCCAAGCATGATGCCGCGCAGGTAGAACACCTTCTGGTAGCCGCTCATGATGTCGGCCCAGGGGCTGACGATGCGGGTCTCCGGCGGGCCCTGCTCGTAGGAGTAGGCGTCGGTGTCGGTACGGCCCTGCGCGTGGGAGGGCCAGGTGGGCAGGCGTTTCGGCTTGCCGTTGACGAGCTCGTAATAGGGCCGGAACTCGTACATGTTGTAGGTGGAGGCGTCGGGGAAGCGCGGGCGGCCCCAGTGGAAGGAGCGCAGGAAGTCACGGCCCACGACCTGGAGGTAGTCGCCGGGCTGGGACAGGATCGCGCGCATGGCGAACTTGCTGGCCGCGTCGTTCTTGACCGACTCGAACGTCTTGCCGCCCAGGCGGTGCAGCGGCTGGCCGTACTCGGAGCGCCACAGGTACCACTGCGCGTACTCGGGCCGCTGGCTCACGGGCTCCTCGATGCACAGCAGCGCGATGTCGAGTTCCTTGCGCGGATCGATGTTCATCTTCGAGCAGTCGGCGAAGATGGCGGTGCGCATGTAGAGGATGAGCCCGTCGCTGTTGGTCATCGCGAATTTGCCGAAGCTTGTGGAGAACCACGCCATGTAGCAGAGCACGGGAACCGCGCACGCGGTGATCATCGCGACAATCGGCCGCCAGCCCACCCGCTTCACCAGCAGGTACGCCACGACCAGCGCCAGAATCGGCAACCCGATCGAACGCGTCAGCCAGGTCAGCGCCAGCAGCACCCCCACCAGCGCGCCGATCTTCCACGACATCCGCCGGTTCCACAGCACCAGCGTGATCACGCCCACGACCAGCAGTGTGAACATGGCGTCCGACATGATCAGCTGCTCGAGCTGGATCTGGTAGGCGTCGAACAGCACCGGCGCCGCCGCCAGCGTCGCGCCCCACGTCGGCAGGCCGAACCTGCGCCGGAGCAGCGCGTAGATCAACGCGGCCGTGGCCAGGCCCATGACGTGCTGCGTGAAGGTGACCAGGGCGAAGCTGTGGAACGGCTTCAGCGCCAGCAGCCAGAATCCGTAGCCATCCGGCCTGATCGGGTGCGGCCTCGGGTGCAGGGCGACCGAGACGTACTCGTAGGAGTCGTTGAACCACATCGCCGGGCCGTACCCGAGCATGGTCACGAGCCGCAGCAACCCGCCCACGGCGAGCGCTGCGGCGAACACCCGATGACGGCGCAGGAACGAGCGCAGACGCGCGGTTCGGCCACGGGCGGAGTCGTCCACTGGGGTTATCTCCGCGACGCTCACCATGGCAACAAGAATGCCAGGCGTTTTTCGGACTTGACCCGAGCATGGGTGGGCAGACGGCATGATGGTGTGCTGGATGTGCCGTGACTGGAAGGGCTACGACGTGGAACTGACGGTGGTCATGCCTTGCCTCAACGAGGCGGAGACCGTGGAAGTCTGTGTCCGCAAGGCGCTTGCGTGCATGGAGGAGCACGGGATCGAGGGCGAGGTGCTCATCGCCGACAACGGCAGCACCGACGGTTCCCAGCAACTGGCCAGGGACGCGGGCGCCCGTGTGGTCCACGTTGACGCGAAGGGCTACGGCAACGCGTTGATGGGCGGCATCAGGGCCGCGCGTGGCAAGTACGTCATCATGGGCGACGCCGACGACTCCTATGACTTCACCGGGCTGCTGCCTTTCGTCGAGCAGCTGCGCGAGGGCGCCGACCTCGTCATGGGCAACCGGTTCAAGGGCGGCATCGCCCCCGGCGCCATGCCCCCGCTCCACCGCTACCTCGGCAACCCCGTCCTGTCGTTCGTCGGCAGGCTGTTCTTCCCGAGCGCCATCGGCGACTTCCACTGCGGCCTGCGCGGCTTCCGCCGCGAGTCGATCCTGCGCCTCGGGCTGCAGACCGGAGGCATGGAGTTCGCCAGCGAGATGGTCGTCAAGTCCACGCTCCAGGGACTCGACGTGCGCGAGGTCCCGACCACGCTCTCGCCCGACGGCCGCTCCCGCCCGCCGCACCTGCGCTCCTGGCGCGACGGCTGGCGCCACCTGCGCTTCCTGCTCCTCTACAGCCCGAAGTGGCTGTTCTTCATCCCCGGGCTCGCGCTCATGCTCGTCGGCCTCGTCGCCGGCACCGCGCTGACCTTCGGCCCCGTCCGGATCGGCGAGCTCGCCTTCGACGTCGACACCCTGGTCGGGGCGTCGGCCATGGTGGTGATCGGCTTCCAGGCGGCGTTGTTCGCGCTGTTCACGAAGGTGTACGCGGCGGAGGAGGGCTTCCTGCCCGAATCGCCACGGGTCCGCAAGCTGATCAGCATCGTGACCCTGGAAAAGGGTCTCGTGGTCGGTGGCCTGCTGGCCCTGGCCGGTCTGATCGGGCTGGTCATGTCGCTGGTGCACTGGCAGGTGCGCAGCTTCGGCGAACTGGACCCGCGTGAGTCCCTGCGCCTCGTGGTGCCGGCGGCGACGGCGTTCATCATGAGCTTCCAGACCATCTTCGCCTCGCTGTTCATCAGCATCCTGGGCATCAGGCGCAGCCGCGAGACCCCGGTCGACTACGCGGCCAAGGCCGCCGAGGAGGCCGCCGAAGCGGTCACCCGCGAGGACTCCACCACCCACTGAGGCATCCCCGCCGCGCGGGCGCTTCCGGCCTCGGGCTGATTCACGGCTGATACATGCCCGAGGCGAAGCGGACGCGCGCGTACGGCACCATGGGTGTGTCGACGTAAGGGGTGAAATGTCTGATTTTCGGGAGGAGCCTCCCGTCAGGGTGCTGCTCGTCGAGGACGACGAGGTGATCCGCAAGGCGGTCGCCATGGCGCTGGAGCGCTACGGCTACCGCGTGAGCACCGCCCAAGACGGCCTCACCGGACTGGAGATGTCCCGGGAAGGCGGCCACGACCTGCTGCTTCTCGACGTCATGCTGCCCGGCCTCGACGGCATCGGCCTGTGCAGGAAGGTCAGGGAGACGAGCCTCGCGCCGATCCTGATGATGTCGGCCCGCGGCGACTCGCTCGACGTGGTCTCCGGGCTGGAGGCGGGTGCCGACGATTACGTGGTGAAACCGGTCGACACCGCCGTGCTCGTGGCGAGGATCCGGTCGCTGCTGCGGCGTGCCGCTCCGGCCCCGGAGTCCGCCGGAACCGGGGCGCTCGTCTTCGGCGATCTGTCCATCGACCGGGACGGTCTGGAGGTGACCCGGGCCGGACAGCCGGTCGCGCTGGCTCCCACCGAGCTGCGGCTGCTGCTGGAGTTCGCGGCCAACCCCGGGATCGTCCTGGACCGCCAGACGCTGCTCACCAATGTGTGGGACTACGGCTGGAACGGCGACAGCCGCGTCGTCGACCTGTGCGTGCAGCGGCTGCGCAAGAAGATCGGCGCCGACCGGATCGAGACCGTGCGCGGCTTCGGCTACAAGCTGCGCCGGTGAGGTCCCTTCGCTGGCGGATCGCCGCCCTGGTGGCCCTGGCCTGCTGCGCGGTGGCCGTGGTCGTCGGCGTGCTGGTCCACCGGGCCACGCTCGAACGCTCCATGGAGGTGGGCAGGGAACGCGCGTACAACGCCCTGACCGACATGGGGAGGGAAGAGACCAAGCCGGCCGGGGAGATCCCGCCGCCCCTCCTGTCCCAGATGCTCCTGTCGGACGAACCGGTCTTCTGGTTCGACGACCGCAACCCCGAGGTCCCCTGGATGTGGGGCGGTCTGCGCGAAGGTGACCGACTGCTGACCGTGCAGGTGGACATGGGCGTGCACATGCGGGCTCTGGTGGCCTTCGACCGGGACGTCGCCCAGGCTTCGCTCGGCGCGCTCGCGGTGATCGTCCCGCTGTCGCTGCTGCTGGCCGAGCTGCCCAACCGCCGGCTTCGGCGGGTGGCGGGGACCGCGCGGCGCATCGCGGAGGGCGACCTGGACGCGCGCATCGCCGACCCCGCCCGCCGCGGCGACGAGATCGCCGAGATCTCCACGGCCGTCGACTCGATGGCCGACAGCCTCCAGATCCGTCTCCAGAACGAGCAGCGCTTCACCGCCGACGTCGCCCACGAACTGCGCACCCCGCTCATGGGCCTGGTCACCTCAGCCGAGCTGCTGCCGGAAGGGGAGGCGACCGACCTGGTCCGCGACCGGGTGCGCGTGCTCCGCGCCCTCGTCGAGGACCTGCTGGAGATCTCTCGCCTGGACGCGGGCGCCGAGCACGCCGACCTCAGGCCGGTGGCGCTCGCCGACGTCGTCAGGGCGTCCCTGGAGCGGACCGCCCTCCCGGTACGGCTGGCCGTCACCGCCCCGGGCACCGCCGAGACCGACCCCCGCCGCCTCGATCGCATCCTGGCCAATCTGGTCATCAACGCCCACCGCCACGGCGGCGCCCCCGTGGAGGTGACGGTGGACGGCACGACGATCGTGGTCCGCGACCACGGCCCGGGCTTCCCCGCCGGCCTGCTGGCCGACGGCCCGCAGCGCTTCCGGACCGGAGCCGCGGAGCGCGGCCGGGGGCACGGCCTGGGCCTGACGATCGCGACGGGCCAGGCCCGCGTCATCGGCGCCGCCCTCGTCCTGGCCAATGCCCCGGACGGCGGCGCCGTCGCCACCCTTCGCCTGCCGCCCCCGGCAGGGTGAGCTCACACGGCGACGGGGACGGCGCGGCGGTGCAGCGCGTGGCCCAGCGCGCCCAGTCCCAGCGCGCCCGCGGCCATGGCGGCGCCCACCCAGCCCACGGACGAATAGCCGAACCCGGCGCTGATGCCCAGTCCAGCCAGCCAGGGGGCGAGGGTGTTGCCGACGTTGAACGCCGAGACGTTCGTGGATCCGGCCAGCGTCGCGGCGGAGCCGGCCAGGGCGTACACGCGGACGCTGACCGCCGGGTTGGTGGCCATGCCGGCGACGCCCATCAGGAAGACGGTGACGACCATGGCCACCGGGGATGAGGCCAGGAGCGCGACGCCGGCCGAGGTGACGAGCACTCCGGCCATGCCGATGTAGAAGGTGGTGAACGGCCGGGCGTCGGCCGTACGGCCGCCGATGGTGATGCCGATGAGGCTGCCGAGCCCGAACAGGGCGAGGACCAGTGAGACCCATCCTTCGGACAGGCCGGTCGTGTCGGTCAGGAGCGCGCCGAGGTAGCCGAAGCTGGCCATCATGGAGCTGAAGCTCAGCGAGACCGCGCCGTAGGTGATCCACAGCCGCAGGTTGGCCATGGCACGCAACTCGTCGCGCAGGCGCGGCACGGCCGCCGCCGCGGCCCGCCCCGCGGGCACCAGGGCGATGACTCCGGCGAAGGCCAGCGCGGTGAGCACGGCGACGGTCCAGAAGGCGGCGCGCCAGTCGGCGAACTGGCTGATGAGCGTGCCGGCGGGCACGCCCAGGACGGTGGACAGGGTGATGCCGCCCACGACGACGGCCAGCGCCCTGGCCCGGGAGCCCACGGGCACCATGTCGGTCGCGGCGACGGCGGCCACGCCGAAGAACCCGGCGTAGACGAAGGCGCCGACGACGCGGGTGGCGAACAGCACCCCGTAGCCGGGCGCGAGCGCGCCCACCACGTGCATGGCGACGAAGACCGCGAGGAAGGCCAGCAACGTACGGCGGCGCGGCCACCGCAACGTGAGCGCGGCCAGGAGCGGCGCCCCGATCACCATCCCGATCGCGAACGCCGAGATCAGCAGCCCGGCGTCCGGGACGGAGACGCCCAGGTCGGCGGCCATCGCGGGCAACAGCCCGGCGAGCATGAACTCCGAGGTCCCCATGGCGAAGATCGCCAGTCCGAGGACATAGACGGCGAGGGGCATACGTCTCCCTAGTTTTAGATTGATCAGTTCAAAATGAGGGCACGCAAACGTCAGAAGGCGCCGAGCGCCGTTCGGATGATCGCCTGGGCCGCCGCGGGTCCCGCGCCCCCGCGCAACGAGACCTGGATCCCGCTGATGGAGGCGATGACGAAGTGCGCGAGCGCGGTTGCGTCCTTGTCCGCCGCGAGCTCTCCCGAGATCTTGCCCGCCTCGATCGCCGCCCGCAGGGCCTCCAGTCGCCGCTCGTAGTCCCGCTTGAGCATCGCGGCCACCTCGGCGTCGTGCGGGGCCAGTTCGATCATCGTGTTCACCACCAGGCAGCCCCGGGGCAGTCCGTCGCGGGGCTCGACGGCCTGGCGCATCAGGGTCCCGATCTTCTCGCGGACGGGCGCCGGGCCCTCCAGCGCGTCAAGGATGCCCGCGGTCCTGATGTCCATGTAGTGCCGCAGGGACTTCTTGAACAGGTGGTGCTTGCTGGTGAAGGTGTTGTAGATGCTGCTGCGGCCCAGGCCGGTGGCGGTGCAGAGGTCCTGGGTCGAGGTCGCCTCGTACCCGGAGCCCAGGAACGCGCGCATCGCCGCGTCCACCGCGCGCTCCTCGTCGAACTGCCTCGGTCGTGCCATGGAACCGACGGTAGCACGTTTTGGACTGATCCATCTATTACTCCGGGTGGCGGGAACCCGTAGGCTTAGGGCATGTCCCAGCACATCTTGACCGCTGTCGCGTGGCCCTACGCCAACGGCCCCCGCCACATCGGGCACGTTTCCGGGTTCGGCGTGCCGTCCGACGTCTTCAGTCGCTACCAGCGCATGGCGGGCAACAAGGTGCTGATGGTCTCCGGCACCGACGAGCACGGCACCCCGATCCAGGTCCAGGCGGACAAGGAGGGCGTCACGGCGCGCGAGCTGGCCGACCGCTACAACCGGGTCATCGCCGAAGACCTCACCGGCCTGGGGCTGTCCTACGACCTGTTCACCCGGACCACGACGAACAACCACTACGCCGTCACGCAGGAGATCTTCAAGGGCCTCTACGACAACGGCTACATCTTCCCGAAGACCACGATGGGCGCCATCTCCCCGTCCACCGGGCGCACGCTGCCCGACCGCTACATCGAGGGCACCTGCCCCATCTGCGGCTACGACGGCGCGCGCGGCGACCAGTGCGACAACTGCGGCAACCAGCTCGACCCGATTCAGCTCATCAACCCCAAGAGCCGCATCAACGGCGAGACCCCGGTCTTCGCCGAGACCGAGCACTTCATGCTCGACCTGCCCGCCTTCGCCGAGGTGCTCGGCACCTACCTGCAGTCCAAGCAGGGCGAGTGGCGGCCCAACGTGCTCAAGTTCGCCCTCAACCTGCTCGGCGACCTGCAGCCCAGGGCGATCAGCCGCGACCTCGACTGGGGCGTTCCCATCCCGCTCGACGGCTGGAGCGAGCAGGCCAACAAGCGGCTCTACGTCTGGTTCGACGCGGTCATCGGCTACCTCAGCGCGAGCATCGAGTGGGCCAGGCGCAGCGGCGACCCCGACGCGTGGCGCCAGTGGTGGCAGAACCCCGACGCCAAGAGCTACTACTTCATGGGCAAGGACAACATCGTCTTCCACGCCGAGATCTGGCCGGCGATGTTGCTCGGCTACAGCGGCATCGGCGCTAGGGGCGGCAAGGCGGGCTCCCTGGGCGCGCTGAACGTGCCGTCCGAGGTGGTCTCCAGTGAGTTCCTGACGATGGAGGGCCGCAAGTTCTCCTCCTCGCGGCAGGTCGTCATCTACGTACGCGACTTCCTGGCCCGCTACGACGCCGACGCGCTGCGCTACTACATCGCGGTGGCGGGGCCGGAGAACCAGGACACCGACTTCACCTGGCAGGAGTTCGTCAACCGCAACAACGGCGAGCTCGTCGCGGCCTGGGGCAACCTGGTCAACCGCTCGATCTCGATGGCGGCCAAGAACTTCGGCGTCATCCCCGAGGCCGGCGAGCTGACCGACGCCGACCGGGCGCTGCTGGAGCGTTCGCGGGCGGCGTTCGGGCCGGTGGGCGCCGAACTGAACCGCTCGCGGTTCAAGAACGCCATCACCGAGGCGCTCGACGTGGTCCGCGACGCCAACAAGTACCTGGCCGAGCAGGAGCCGTGGAAGCTCAAGGACGACGCCGAGCGGCAGAAGTCGATCCTGTTCACCGCTCTCCAGGTCGTCGACGACGCCAAGACGATGCTGACGCCGTTCCTGCCGTCCTCGTCCAACAAGGTCCACGCCATGCTCGGCGGCGAGGGCGTCTGGTCGGGGATGCCGGAGATCCGGGAGGTCGACGAGGACGGCGGCACGCCGTACCCGGTGATCACCGGCGACTACAAGGACGGCGCGCGGTGGGAGCACCGGCCGATCAAGCCCGGCACTCCACTCGCGCCCCCCGTACCGCTGTTCAAGAAGCTCGATCCGAAGGTCGTCGACGAAGAGCTCGCGCGCCTGGATACTCCGGCAGAGTGATGGCCTCGGCGGTCTTCCTGACCGACTTGGCCATGAGGCCCTTCCACGGCATGTAGGGGAGAAGCTTGTAGTTCTGGTTGATGAACCAGGCCATGAACTTGCTCTCCGGGACCATGAACTTGCTGACCCCTACGGCCGACTTCTGCGCTCCGGCCACGTACTCGCGCATGATCCGCTCGTAGGCGGGGAAGCCGTCGACGTGGCCGTGGGTGGCGATCTCCCCGGCCAGCACGTACGCGCCGACCACCGACAGCCCGGTGCCCATTCCCGACAGCGGGGACGGGCACCAGGCCGCGTCACCGACGAGCGCGATCCGCCCGCGTGACCACTCGTCCATGTGGATCTGGCTGATCGAGTCGAAGTAGAAGTCGTCGGCCTTCCACATGTCCTCGAGCAGCCGCGGCACGATCCAGCCGACGTCCTTGAAGGCGTCGGCCAGGAGGCGCTTCTGCTCCTCGGCGTCGTGGCGGTCGTAGGTGAGCTCCGGCGAGCCGAAGAAGAACACCGCCTTGGCCTCGGTGTTGGCCCGCGAGGCGTAGGAGGACGCCACCTTGCCGGGCACGTTCAGGCCCTGGGCGTTGTAGTTGAGGTTGAGGTGGTTGGGCGTGGTGAAGACCGCGTTGTACAGCCCGAGGTAGGTGTGGAAGCGCGATTCCGGGCCGAAGGTCAGCGAGCGTACGTTGGAGTGCACGCCGTCGGCGCCGATGACCAGGTTGAAGCGGCGGGTGGCGCCGCGCTGGAAGGTGACGGCCACGCCGTGGGCGTCCTCGTGGAGTTCGGCGATCGAGTCGTCGAAGATGTACTCCGTCTTCTCCCTCGTCCGCTCGTACAGGATGCGGCCCAGGTCGCCGCGCAGGATCTCGACGTCACCGGCGAAGATGTCGTCGGGCATCTTGGCCAGCTTCTTGCCCGCCTCGTTGACGTTCCACAAGGCGCCCATGTTGGTCTGCTCGCGCTCGATGTCGGAGAGGATTCCCATCTTGCGCAGGACGCTCATGTGCGCCTTGCCGCGGAAGTCGACGGCGTGGCCGCCTTCACGCAGCGCGGGGGCGCGTTCGACGATCGTCGTGTTGATGCCGTAGGCGTTGAGCCAGTGGGCCAGGGCGGGTCCGGCGATGCTCGCGCCGGAGATCAGAATGTCCATGACCGTGAGCGTGCCCGGGGGAGCTCACCGGTGCCTCACCGGAGGCTCACCGGTCATCGCGGCGATCACGCCCAGCGGTGAGGCGTTGATGGCCTCGGAGCTGACGCCCGCGAGTCTGAGCGCCGCCTGCCTGCTCAGCTCCGCGCCCGCCCGGTGCGCGGCCGCGAACTCCCGCTCACCGAGCGCCGCACGGGCGCGCGCCTCCGCCGCGAGCCGGTCCTCATCACCGGGTACGGCACTGCCGCGCAGCGCCACGGCCGCCCCGAGCAGCCTCGCGGCCTCGGCCGGTTCGGCCAGCCCGGCCAGCGCCTCCACGGCCCGCGCGCTCTCCGGGACGGCCCCGGTCGCGACGGCCACCTCGACGGCCTGCCGGTAGGCCTCGGCGGCGGCGACCGGATCGCCTTCCGCCTCGGCCATCCGCCCGACGCCGACCAGCACCCGCGTGTGGTTGCCCGAGCTCTTGATCCATCCGGCGTCGGAGCGGGCCAGCGCCTGCTGGTACAGCTCGCGGGCCGCGGGCAGGTCGCCCGCCATCCTCGCCAGGTCGCCCAGGCCGCGCAGGGCGGCGGCGAGGTAGGTGGGGATGCCCGAGCGCCTGGCCACCTCGGCCGCCAGCTCGTAGTCGGCCCGCGCGGCCGCCGGATCGTCGCGCTGGCGCAGGTCGCCCCGGTTGCACAGCAGGTCGGCGTGGTCCTCGTCGGCGCCCAGCAGCTCGGCCAGCTCCAGCGCCCGGCTGGTGTGGGCCAGCGCCGCCACCCGGTCGCCGGTGTTGACGCCCAGCCAGCCCAGCGAGTCGAGGGCCAGCGCCGAGCCCCAGCGGTCGCCGAGCTCCTGGAAGCCTTCCAGCGAGGCGGTGAGGGCGGCGTGCGCGGCGGAGTACTCGCCGGCCGCCATGTGGGGGAAGGCCCAGATGATCCGGGACATCGCCCGCGCCCACGGATCGCCGCCGCTCTCGGCCCGGCGCAGCACGCGCAGGACGAGTTCCGGGTCGCCGCCGTTGGCCGTCATCAACGGCCACAGGAACGTCAGCAGCGGATGCCCGTGCTCCCGGTCGATCAGGGCGGAGGCCCGCCGCAGGTAGCGCTCCTCGCCCGCGATCAGCGCGCACAGGGCGTAGTCGTCGCCGAGCGCGGGGTCCGGTCGCGGGCCCGCCGCCGCCAGCAGCGCCGTGGCCTCGGCCATGGCGGTGGTGCGGATGCCGCGCATCCACAGGTAGTGGGCCTGCGCGCCGATCAGCCGCATGCCCAGCTCGACCGCTCCCGACTCGACGGCGAAGCGCAGCGCCTCACGCAGGTTGCCGTGCTCGGCGGCCAGCGCGTCCAGCCAGCGCAGCTGCTCGCCGCGGCGGAGGTGGGGGTCGGCCTCCAGGGCCAGGTCGAGGTAGTAGGCCGCGTGCGCCTGCCGTACCGCGTGGGGGGCGTCGAGCTTTTCCGCGCAGAAGGCGCGGATCGTGGCGAGCATGCGGTAACGGCCGCCCGAGACCTCCACGAACGACTTGTCGGCGAGCGAGTCGAGCAGCGCCTCCGCGTCCGGCAGACCGCTGACCCGCGCGGCGGCCGCGGCGCTCGCACCGCCGGCGAACACGGTCAGTCGCGCGGCCATCGCCCGCTCGTCGGCGCTCAGCAGCTCCCAGCTCCACGCGACGACCGCGCGCAGCGTGCGGTGCCTGGCCTCGGCGGTACGGCTGCCGCGCGACAGCAGCGGGAACCGCTCGGACTCCAGGCGCTCGGCCAGCTCGGCGGCCTCGTGGGTACGCATGCGGGCGGCGGCCAGCTCGATCGCCAGCGGCAACCCGTCCAGCGCGAGGCAGATCGACTCCACGACCGGCTGCGCGGCGAAGTCCGGCCGCACCGCCCGCGCCCGGTCGGTGAACAGCTTGACCGCGTCGGCCAGCGGGAGCGGGCGCACCGGCCACAGGTGCTCGGCGGTCAGCCCCAGCGGCTCGCGGCTGGTCGCCAGGACGCGCAGGCCGGGGCAGGCGGTGAGCAGCCGTTCGGCGAGCGCGGCGACGTCGTCGATGATCTGCTCGCAGTTGTCCAGCACGAGCAGCAGTTCGCGCCCGGACAGCGCCGCGACCAGGCGCACGGCCGGGTCGGCGGGCTCCTCGCGGTCTCCCGGCGGATGCAGGCCGCTGTCGCGGACGCCGAGCGCGGCCATCATGACCTGCGGCAACTGACTGCCGTCGCGGATGGCGGCCAGCTCGACCACCTGCCGGCCCGGCTGTTCGCGCACGACCTCCGTGGCCAGCCTGGTCTTGCCGACCCCGCCGGGCCCGAGCAGCGTCACCAGCCTGGCCCGCGCCAGCAGCGCCCTTACCCGTGCCGCGTCCTGTTCGCGGCCGACGAAGCTGGTGAGCGGGAGCGCCTCCTGCGGGGTGGGAGGATCTTCCCCGCGCAACAGTTCCCGGTGGATCGCGGACAGCTCGGGAGAGGGGTCCGCGCCCAGCTCGTCGGCCAGAAGCCGACGGGTGCGCTCATAGACGACCAGGGCTTCGGCGGGCCGGCCGGCCGCGTGCAGGGCGCGCATGAGCTGCGCGCGCGGGCGCTCGCGCAGCGGGTGGCTCTCGACCAGCTCGCCGAGCGCGGCCAGGGCCGCGCGATGGTCGCCGCGCCGCAGGTCGGACTCGGCCAGGTCCTCCAGGGCGGCGAGGTGCCGCTCCTCCAGATGTACGGCCGGCGCCGGCGACGCCCACCACCCGAGCGCCTCCCGCAGCAGCCCGGCGGCCCGATCCGGATCACCGGAGCCGAGCGCCTCGCGGCCCTGCTCGGCCAGGCGCAGGAAGCGGTGCACGTCGACGTCGTCCGGGTCCACGTTCAGCACGTATCCGGCCGCCACCCGCTCCACCGCGATGCCGTCGCGGCGCAGCCTGGACACCTGGGACTGCAGGGCGTGGTGCGCGTCCTTCGGGGGGCGCTCGCCGTACACCTCGTCGATGAGGCGCTCGGCGCCGACCGCGCGGCCGGGGCTCAGCAGGAGCGTGGCCAGCAGCGCGCGCCGGGCCGGGCCCCCGAGCGAAACCTCGCTCCCGTCCGCCCGCCAGGCGCGGACCGCCCCGAGCACCCCGAACCGCATGGCAGCCACTATAGGGTTGGGCGACGTGAGCAAGAGTCCCGCTGTTCCCGAGCCTCTGGGCGCCGAGGTCTTCGACAGCCACTGCCACCTGGACATCATGGTCGGCAACCGGCAGGCCTCATCAGGCGATCCGGTGGCGCAGGCCGCGCAGGCGGCGGCGGCCTCGGTGGAGACGATTCTGGCCGAGGCGCGCTCGGTGGGGGTTACGAGCCTGGTGACGATCGGCTACGACCTGACCTCCTCGCAGTGGAACGCGCGGGTCGCCGCCGAGCACCGAGGCGTCTACGCGGGCGTGGCGATCCACCCCAACGAGGCTCACGCGTCCACGCCCGAGGTGCTGGCCGAGATCGAACGGCTCGCGCGGCGCGCGGAGGTGCGGGCCGTGGGCGAGACCGGGCTCGACTACTTCCGCGACTGGGCTTCGAAGGACGACCAGCACGAGAGCTTCCGCGCGCACATCGAGATCGCCAAGCGCACCGGCAAGGCGCTGGTGATCCACGACCGCGACGCGCACGACGACGTGCTGAAGGCGCTGGCCGCGGAGGGGGCGCCGGACGTCGTCGTCTTCCACAGTTTCTCCGGCGACGCCGAGATGGCCGCGAAGTGCGTCGAAGCCGGATATTTCATGTCTTTCTCCGGTCCGGTCACCTACAAGAACGCCGGCTACCTGCGCGAGGCCGCCGCCGTCGCGCCCGCCGAGCTGATGCTGGTCGAGACCGACGCCCCCTACCTCCCGCCGGTGCCCCACCGCGGCAAGCCCAACGCCCCCTACCTGATCCCGCTCACCCTGCGCTGCCTGGCCGAGGTCAAGGGCGTCCAGCCGGAGGTGCTGTGCGAGGCGATCACCGCCAACGGGGCCACCGTCTTCGGCATCTTTTCGTGAACCGGTAGAGGCGGGCGGGTGCCCGCCGCTAGCGTCGGGCGCCCGAGTCTCTCCGGAGGTCGCCCGTGCGTGGCAGAAGGCGCGCCCCGCGCCCGCAGGTCCCATGGCGCTCGCCGTGGACGCTGGTGGTCGGTCTGGCCGCGGTCGCGGTCACGGGCGGACTGGCGGCCGTCGCGAGCATGTCCAAGGACATCAAGCTCGTCGTGGACGGTGAGACCGTCGTGATCCGCAGCTTCGCCGGGTCGGTGTTCGAGCTGCTGACGGAGGCCGAGGTGGCGGTGGGGCTCGGCGACTACCTGCGGCCGGGCGGGCACGACCAGGTCGTCGACGGCGCCACGATCGTGGTCCGCCACGCGCGCCCGCTCCGGCTGACCGTCGACGGGCGCACCAGCAACCGCATGGTGACCGCCACGAACGTCGCCGCCGCGCTCGACGAGCTGGAGATCGACCACGCGGGCGGCCGGCTGTCCGCGCCGCCCGACCGGATGGTGCCGCTGTCGGGGATGTCGCTGACCATGTACACCTCGCGGCGCGTGCGGGTGATCGCCGGGACGGACCGGAGGTGGACCAGAACCACCGCTGGAACGGTCCGGGAGGTGCTGCGGCAGGAGCGGATCGACACGCCTCGGGGATACAGGATCACGCCGCCGCCGGACAGCTTTCCGCGCCAGGGCACCGTGATCAGAGTGACGCCGCCGGGGCCGGTGCTGCCGCCGCGTACCGTGCCGGTGCAGGCTGCGGTCGCGAGACTCAACTGGGCCGGGCTGGCCCAGTGCGAGTCCCACGGCAATCCCCAGGCGCTCAATCCGGCCGGGCCCTACTACGGCATGTACCAGTTCAGCCTGGCCAGCTGGCAGTCGGTGGGCGGAGTGGGGACGCCGGTGATGTGGCCGGCCGAGGAGCAGACCTACCGGGCGCAGCTGCTGTACCAGCGGGTGAGCGCCCGGTGGGAGGGCCAGTGGCCGCACTGCGGGGCCCGCTTGTTCGGCTGAGACGCTCAGCCGGAGATGGCGTCGCCGAACTGGGTGCTGCCCGGAACCCGATAGGTCTGGATATTTCCGGATTTGAGGTCCAGGACAGCGACGGCGCCACCCGGACTGGCCGTCGGCATGCCGACGGCCAGGCTCGTCTCCGTGAGGGCCGCCGACCAGGGCTCCGGCTGCTGCCAGGGGCGGGCCTGTCCGGGCGGCACCTGCCAGGCGCCGTCGCTCCACACCGCCGCGTAGCCCTGGGGCGAGGCCGTCAGCAGGGTGGGGTTCGCCTTCCTGGTGAGGTGGGACCTGGGGGTGCCGTCGTCGGCGTAGAGCCTGACCTGGCCGCAACCGCTGACGACGTAGCCCTGGTGATAGGCGACGGAGGCGGCGTAGTTGCGGCAGCTCTTCGGCGGCTGGAGCCTGATCGCGCGCTCGCCGACGAGCGTCGCCGTCCTGTCGTACGGCGTGCCCACCAGGACCGCGTCCGGGCCCAGGGCCAGGGCGGTGCCGAACCGGTCGTACGGTTCGCCGGTGCCCGGGATGCCGGGTGAGTTCTGGGTGATCGTGCGGTGGATCGTGCCCTTGCCGGCCAGATGTACGGAGCCGGAGGCGGTGACGCCGTCGGCGTCGTCATGCGGGGCGCCGACGGCGATCTGGTCGCCGCGGACGGCCAGGGACTCGCCGAACCCGGCCCCTGGTTTCGGGTCTGGCGCGACGAGCTTTCCGGGGGGCCTCTTCTGGCCGCCGTACAGGATGTAGACGGCGCCCGCGGCCTGGTTGCCCCGCACGTCGGTGTACGGGGCTCCCGCCACCACGTCCGCGCAGCCGTCGCCGTCCACGTCGCCCATGCCCACGGCGGCGCCCAGGCCCCTGGCGTCCTTGTCGGGGGCCGGGAGCCTGGTCACCTTGCCCGCGCTGATCAGGTACAGCGCGCCCGGACCGGCTCGCCACTGTTCGGTGTCGCCCACCACCAGGTCGTCGCGGCCGTCGCCGTCCACGTCCCGGGGGCTCGCCTTGGCGCAGTCGGCCGCCGGGCGGTGGTCGCCGTCCGGCGTGGTGCAGGCCGTGACCAGCAGGGACATGACCGCTGCCACGGCCAGTGGCCTTGATGCCTTCAACGCCCTCCCTGCTGTTCGTGGGGGTTCAGCCGGTGACGCTGGAGCCGAAGTCGGCGCCGGCCGGGGGCTCGGCGCGCTGGACCTCCTCGGTGTTGCGGCCCAGGACGGCGACCTGGCCCGCGCGGCCCGCGTCGGGCTGGCCGGCCAGCAGGCGGTTGCCGCTGAAGGCCAAGGCCCGGCCGTCCAGGTTCAGGCGCCGGTCCTGGCCGGAGGACTGGAACGAGGTGAGCAGGACGCCCCCGCCGTACGGGCTGCCCGCGGCCAGCCGGCCGTCGGGTGAGATCGCCAGCGAGTAGCCGAAGCCCTGCGTGCCCTGGCGGATGGTCCTGACCGGGCGCAGCGCCGGGGTGTAGAGCTGCACGTAGCCGGGGCCGGGGGCGCTCACCGCGAGGCCCACGCCGTCGGTGTAGGCGAGCGCGTAGCCGAACCGGTCGCCGGCCTTCTTGGTGGGGGAGTCCCACTTCTGGCCCTGGAGGGTCGGCGCGGTGGCGTCCGTGATGATGGTGACCTGGCCTGAGTGGATCTTGCCGGCGCCGACCTGGCGGCCCGCCCCGTCGTCGTTCTCGTACGGCACGCCGACGAACAACGCCCGATCCTTGGACAGGGCCACCGAGTATCCGAACTGGTCGCCGACTTCGCCGTTGCCGGGGACCTCGGACGATTCCTGACTTATCCGCTTAAGGGGTTGGCTGCCGGACTTGATGTAGACGGATCCGGTGTCGGCGATCTGGGCTTCGTTCTCGTGGGGTGCGCCTACGGCCAGGAGGTTGCCGTGGGCGGCCAGGGACCAGCCGAAATGGGCGTCCTGCTGGGGTTGCGGGGCGGTGAGGAGCTGGGGTCGCGTGGCGGCTCCGCCGTACAGGATGTGGACCGCGCCCGCGTCGCGCACGCCCTGCACATCCGCGTACGGCGCGCCCACCACCAGGTCGGCGCAGGCGTCCGCGTTGACCCTGGCCAGCTTCACCGACCAGCCGAACGCGTCGCCGTCACCCAGGGACGGCAGGGGGAGGCTGACCACCTTGGTGCCGGAGAGCAGGTGTACCGCGCCCTTGCCGCCGTTGGCGAACGGGTCGCCGACGGCGGCGTCGTCCTGGCCGTCGCCGTCGAAGTCACTCTGGTTGTTGCAGGCCGTCGGCGTCGCCGCATGGGCGGGGGAGATGGCCAGGGCGGCGAGGGCGAGCGTGACGATGGTCCGGACGATCATGACAGTCGCACCTCGATCTGCTTGCCGCCGGTGAACATCGTGCCGGACAGCCGCGCCGCCTTCCTGACCGGCGGCAGGTCGAACACGAACACCCCGTCGAACCGTCCCCCCGCCGTCAGCGCGGCAGGGAGCTGGGAGGAGACCGGCAGCGGATCGTGACGGCCGTTCCTGTCGTCGATCAGGGTGAGGGCCGGGGTGCCGACCGTGGTGAGCTCGCCGCCGGGGTTCAGCAGGGTCCAGCGCAGCAGGCAGAGCCGGCCGTTGGCGGGGGTGGCGCCCTGGTATCCGGCCACGCCGCACTCGGGGGCGGTCGCGATGATCAGCTGCGGGCCGTCGAAGGCGTCGCTGAGCTGGAACCTGCGGCCCACGTCGGTGACGGCGGGCTCGCCCGCTTGCGGGGTGTTCTGGACCGCGGGGCTGTTGCGCGAGCCCTGCCAGATCAGCACACCCGTCGTCAGCGCCAGCGCCAGTACGGCCGCCGCCGCCGCGATCAGCCAGCGGGTGCCTCTTGTCCTGGGGCGGTCGGGGACGTAGCCGGCCGGGGGAGCGGTGGCGTACTCGACCGGTGGGAGGAGCTCCTCCGGCCGGTCGAGGTCACGGAAGGTATGGCCCGTCGGTACGGGCGTGCTCTGGTCCGCCGGGTAGGTCTCCGGCGTCGCCGCGGCGCGGGCCGGGGTGGTGGGGGCCTGGGTGGCGGTGAGGGGGAGTCTGGGGGGCGGGGTGGGGGTGATCGAGAAGGTGGAGGTGATGTCCGGGCTGTCCACGACGTTCTGCGGCGGCTGCCAGTCGCGCAGCAACTCGGTGCCCGCCAGCGTGGGCGGGTCGGCCGCCGGTGCCGGGGCGCCGCCGCTGACCAGGGCGAGGAGGAGGTCCTGGGCGGTGGGGCGCTGGGCGGGGTCCATGGCGGTGGCGCGCCGTACCAGATCGTCGAGAGGCGCGGGCAGCGTGCCGATCTCCGGCGGCCCGTTCAGGACGCGGGTGGCCAGCGTGATCACGTCGCCGCGCCCGAACGGGTGGCGGCCGCTTCCGGCGTAGGCGACCAGGCAGCCCCAGGAGAAGATGTCGGCGGCGGGGGTGACCTGTTCGCCGCGTACCTGCTCGGGGGCCCACCAGCCGGGGCTGCCGAGGAGTTCGCCGGAGAGGGTGAAGCCGGTCTCGCGGTCGAGGGCGCGGGCGATGCCGAAGTCGATCACGCGGGGACCGGAGAGGCTGAGGATGACGTTGGCGGGCTTGAGGTCGCGGTGCACGAGCCCGGCGACGTGGATGGCGGCCAGGGCGGCGGCCACGCCGAGGGCGACGCCGTGGAGTGGTCCGGCCTCCAGCGCGCCGAATCTCGCGATCTGCTCGGACAAAGGAGTGCCCGCGATGAATTCCGTGACCATGTAGGGACGGCCTTCGTCGCTGTTGCCGTTGTCCAGAACCTGGGCGGTGCAGAATGAGGCGACCCGCCGGGCGTTGTCCACTTCCGCGTGGAAGCGGGCCGCGAACCCCTCCTGGTTCGCAAACTCCGACTTCACCACCTTGAGCGCGACAAATCGCCCGCCTGGCGCCCGTGCCAGGAAAACCGTGCCCATGCCGCCCTCGCCGAGCCGCCCCAGCAGCCGGTAAGGGCCGATTTCCCGGGGATCCGCGGGGCGAAGCGGCGCGGCGCCCGTTGGCTCCATCAGGGATGTCCCTTCGTCTTTCACGCCATCCTCCCCTGTGGTGCCCCCCGTCCGCTATCTCAGGTTCTTCGGTGCGGGAGACTAGTTGGATGATGGACCTGCTAGGCCCGATAGAAATACGTAATTTGGCGGAGAAGCTCGATCTTCGTCCGACAAAGCGACTCGGGCAGAACTTCGTGATCGACGGCGGCACCGTCCGCCGCATCGTCCGGGTGGCCGAGGTCGCGCCGGACGACGTCGTGATCGAGGTGGGGCCGGGGCTGGGTTCGTTGACGCTGGCGCTGCTCGCGGCGGCCGAGCACGTCGTCGCGGTGGAGATCGACCCGGTCCTCGCCGCGCAACTTCCGGAGACGGTGGCAGGCCGCGGCCTGTCCGAAAAGCTGACCGTGGTCGGCGCCGACGCGCTGCGGATCGGCCCCGGCGACCTGGCCGGACACGTGCCGACCGCGCTGGTGGCGAACCTGCCCTACAACGTGGCCGTCCCCGTCGTGCTCCACCTGCTGGAGTCGCTGCCGTCGCTGCGCAAGTCGCTGGTGATGGTCCAGTCCGAAGTGGCCGACCGGCTCGCCGCGCCGCCCGGCTCCAAGGTGTACGGCGTGCCGTCCGTCAAGGCCGCCTGGTACGCCGACGTGCGCAGGGCGGGCCCGGTGGGCCGTACCGTGTTCTGGCCCGTCCCCAACGTGGACTCCGGCCTCGTCTCCCTGGTCCGCAGGGACCCGCCCGCGACCACCGCCACGCGTGAGCAGGTGTTCGCCGTCATCGACGCCGCCTTCGCCCAGCGCCGCAAGACCCTCCGCGCCGCCCTGTCAACGTGGGCCGGCAGCCCGTCCGCCGCCGAAACCGCCCTGCGCGCGGCCGGCGTCGACCCCTCGGCCCGAGGCGAACAACTCGACGTCACCGCCTTCACCCGCATCGCCGAGAACACCCCCTGACCTCACGCCCTGTAGCCCGCCGGGCGTCCGCGTGGGTGTATGGCGGGGCGGAGTCCCGCGTAGGTGTACGGCGGGGCGGAATCGCGTAGGCGTTCGGCTGGGCGGGGTTCCGCGTTGGCGTGCGGGTCCGCGTAGGCGTACGGCCAGGTCTGGCACGGCGTTGTCCACAACCACGCGCGTGACCCCGCGTCCCCATCCCCAGAACCGCGTTCGCCGCCAAAACCGCCACCCGATCCGCACGATCCTGGGCCTCCCATCCGATCCAGCCCAGGAGAACACCATGATGTGGCTCACCCTCGGCGGCGGCTTCCTGGCCACGCTGAGCACGGTCCCCGCGCCGACCGCCGAGTGCCAGGTGGTCATCACCATCCCGGCCGCCTACGCACACCTGGTCGTCCCGCGGCCACCCGGCCAAGAATCCGCGGCCCCTTCCCGGAGTCCCGGCTCCCGCGAGGTGAAGCGAGTGATCACCCTCCCGGCAGCGGCCTGCACCCGGTTGGAGCGTCCAACCTCCATCGGCCGTGACGGCGCACCCGCCAAACCCGCGCCGTCACGCTCCCACCCTCCCCATCCGTGGTGGACCACCCCCAAGCTCGAACGGATCACCGTCAAGCCCGCCCCTGAACGCCCCACCCCCAGCACGAAGAAGAACCCCAGACCGACCAAGGGCGAAGCCGCCGCCACAGCCGCCCTGGCAAGGCTGGGCACCCCGTTCTCCTGGGGCGGAGGCGCTCCCTCCGGCCCCACCCGAGGCATCGGCAGAGGCGCGAACACCGTCGGCTTCGACTGCAGCGGCCTCACCCTCTACGCGTGGTCGAAGGCAGGCGTGACCCTGGGCCACTACACCGGCACCCAGTTCCGCCAGGGCCGCCGGGTGGCGCTGTCCGACCTGCGCAAGGGAGACCTGGTCTTCTTCGGCGGCGGCAACGGCGACCCCACTCACGTGGGCCTCTACCTGGGCGACGGCATCATGATCCACGCCCCCAAGACCGGCGACGTGGTCAGGAAAACCCAGTTCCTGAAGTCGTCCTACTACCGCTCCATCTACCGAGGCGCCGTCCGCCCCGGCTAACCCACCCAACAACCCCGCTTGGCACCACGGCCCCTGGCTTGGCTCTGGGTGTCCGCCCGGCTCCACGGCTCCTCGCCTGGCTCCGGGCGTCCGCTTGGCGCCACGCCCCCGGCCTGGCATTGGGTGTCCGTCCGGCACCACGGCCCCGCCTGGCTTTGGTGCCCACGGCTCTCGTCCACAAGCCTGGGTCGTGGCACCGGACCCTCTCCACACCCCTGCGTCAGTCCTTACCGCTCGACCTCGGCCCACTCCCTCCCCGGGCCCTCGTCAGGCTGGGGCCCACCGGCATGCTGGCCGCCTCGGCGGTTGGCGGGCGCGGGGAGGGGTCGGGGTGGGGTCGGGTCAGCGGGTTTGGGTGCAGGTCTTGACCAGGGCGGAGACCAGGGGTGTCAGGGTGGCCTGATCGTCGGGGTCGTTGGGCTCGTACTCGGTGATCCCGAGCCCGGCGATCTCGAACCGGCCGGCCACAGCCTCCACCAGCCCCAGCAACTGCCCAGCCCCCAACCCGCCCCGAGCCGGTGCCCCCACCGAAGCGAACTCCCCAGGATCCAGCACATCCAGATCGATGTGAATGTAGACGGCGACCTCCCCGTCACCGGCCCGCGAAACCCCGTCCAGAAGAGCATCCGCACCGGCCAGATCCTCGACACGAAGGTGACGAACCCCGCGCTCCTCGATGAACGCCGCCTCGGCCGCGTCCAGGTCCCGCGCCCCGGCGAGGACGATCCGCCGAGGATCCAGGCTCACCTCGGGCAGCAGTTCACGATGCCCCTCGCCGGTGAGCGCCCGCAGCACCATCCCGTGAAAGGCCCCGGAAGGAGAGGTATCGGGCGTGTTCAGGTCCCCGTGGGCGTCGAACCACAGCACCACCAGCCGTTCCCCGTACCGGCGCACGGCCGCGGCGATCGGCTCGAGGTCGACCCCGCAGTCACCGCCCAGCGTCACAGGGAAGCCCTGGGCACCGGCTCGCGCGGCACGGACCCGGGAGGCGGTGACCGCGAGTTCAGCGGGAGTGGAGCCTTCCGCCACCTCGACCCGCACCCGGTCCCCGCCGGGCACCATCTCGGCCAGCAGCCTGGCCCCTTCGACGAGGCGCTCCGCCGTACGGGATCCCGACGACCGCCACTGCGGCACCTCGATAACCGAAATCAACGTCATCTGCCTACGATGCATCATCTCCGGATGAAAGGTGTGGCCGGGGTGACGTGCGGGTTCGGGATGGGGCGTGGGGCGGCCGGGAGCCCGCTACCATCGAGGGTCCTGACTCCGAGGCGATGAAAGTGGCAGCAGATCGATGAGTTCGGTGACCGCACGGGTGCCCGCCAAAGTCAATGTGCAGCTTTCCGTCGGGCCCTTGCGTGACGACGGCTACCACGACCTCGTGAACGTCTTCCACGCCGTATCGATCTTCGACGAGGTCGAGGCCAGGGAGTCGGAACTGGTCAAGGTCAGCGTCGTGGGCGAATGGGCCGACCAGGTGCCGCTCGACGACGGCAACCTGGCCATCCAGGCCGCCCGCGCGCTGGCCAAGCACGCGGGCCGCAGCTATGGCGTCGAACTCGTCATCAGGAAGGCGATCCCGGTGGCGGGCGGGATGGCCGGAGGCAGCGCCGACGCCGCGGGCGCGCTGGTGGCGTGCAACGAGCTGTGGGGGCTCGGCCTGCCGCCCGAGGACCTCATGGAGATCGCCGCGGACCTGGGCAGCGACGTACCGTTCTCCCTGCTCGGCGGCACGGCGGTGGGCACCGGCCGGGGCGAGCAGCTGACCGGCCTGGAGACGAGCGGAACCTTCCACTGGGTCTTCGCCATCGCCGACGGCGGCCTGTCGACGGCGAAGGTGTATGCCGAGTGCGACCGCCTGCGCGAGGCCACCGGCGAGGCGGTCGGATGGCCCCAGGTCAGCGAACCCCTGCTGACCGCCCTGCGCACCGGCGACGCGCAGGCCCTGGGCGCCGTCCTGACCAACGACCTGCAGCCCGCCGCCCTCATGCTGCGCCGCAGCCTGGCCCGCACCCTGGAAACCGGCCGCGACCTCGGCGCGCTGGGCGCCATCGTCTCCGGCTCCGGACCGACCTGCGCGTTCCTGGCGGCGGACGCCGACCACGCCCGCGACCTGGCCATCTCCCTCACCGCCTCCGCCGTCTGCCAAACCGCCGCACCCACCACAGGCCCCGCCCCCGGAGCCCACCTGATCTGACTCCGCCCTCGGCCTCCGAACGTTCCGTCCGAGCAACTGCGCGTCGGGGCTTGCTATCCGCTACGGATCCGCTGTGCGTTCGGGCTCTCCATCCGTTACGGCTCCGCCGCCCACCCGCCCCGCCGTACCCGGTGGACGTCTGTCGAGCGATGGCCGTGAGGGCTCACGTGGCACTCGCCGTAACAACTCCGCCCTTGACCCCCGAAGACACAGGCACACCCCGGTCGGGCACGACACAACCTGACCAGGGCAGACACGGGCACCTCGGCCACGCGGCAGAACACCGTGGCCAGGGCGACCGGCGGCGGGGCGACCGGCGGCGGGGCGACCGGCGGCGGGGGGCACCGCGTCGGTTCGGCCGTCTCGCAAGGTTGTGGGCCTGTGAAGGATTCGGCGCGGTGGGTGGGTTGGAGGGTGGATGGGGTGGCGTTGGGTTGCCAGTACGCTGGGACGGCCATGAATCTGGTCAATCTTGAGTCTGTTTCCCATGCCTACGGCCCCAAGCCGTTGCTCAGCGATCTCTCCCTCGGGGTGGAGGCCGGTGAGCGGATCGGGGTGGTCGGACGTAACGGCGGTGGCAAGACCACCCTGCTGGCGGTGATCTCCGGTGAGGTCAAACCGGACAGCGGCCGGGTCACGCACAACCGGGGCCTGCGGATCGGTGTCCTGTCGCAGCAGGACACGTTGGATCCCGGGCTGAGTGTGCGCGAGACCGTGCTGGGTGGGCGGGCTGAGCATGAGTGGGCCGGTGACCAGGGTGTACGGGAGATTCTGGCCAATCTGATCGGTGACCTTGACCTGGAGTCCAAGGCGTCGGAGTTGTCGGGTGGGGAGCGGCGGCGTACGGCGCTGGCCAAGCTGCTCATCGACGAACACGAGCTGATCATGCTCGACGAGCCCACGAACCACCTGGACATCGAGGCGATCGCCTGGCTGGCCGGGCACCTGGCGACGCGAAAGAGCGCGCTCGTGGTGGTGACGCACGACCGATGGTTCCTCGACGCCGTCTCCACGCGGACGTGGGAGGTCGTCGACGGCAAGGTCGAGCGTTATGAGGGTGGTTACGCGGCGTACGTCCTGGCCAAGGCCGAGCGGGCGCGCATCGCCCAAGCCGCCGAGGAACGCCGCCAGAACCTCATGCGCAAGGAGATCGCCTGGCTGCGGCGGGGCCCGCCCGCGCGTACCTCGAAGCCGAAGTTCCGCGTCGACGCCGCGCAGGCGCTGATCGCCAACGAGCCGCCCGCGCGGGAGAGCGTGGAGCTGGTGAAGTTCGCGACGGCGCGGCTGGGCAAGACCGTGTACGACCTCGAAGACGTCACCCTCCACGCCGGAGGCCCCGGCAGCGGGCCGATGGTGCTCGACGCGTGCACGTGGCAGTTCGGGCCGGGTGACCGGATCGGGCTGATCGGGGTCAACGGCTCCGGCAAGTCGTCGGTGCTGCGGCTGCTCGCGGACACGGTCCAGCCGGACACGGGCCGCGTGGTGCGCGGCAGGACGGTCCGCCTGGCACACCTGTCGCAGGAACTGACCGAGCTGGACCCGACGCGCCGCGTGCTGGAGACGGTCGAGGAGATCCGCAAGTACATCCAGGTCGGCAAGCGCGAGTGGACCGCCTCCCAGCTGCTCGAACGCCTCGGCTTCAAGGGCGAGGCGCAGTGGAAGGTCGTCGGCGAGCTGTCGGGTGGGGAGCGGCGGCGGCTGCAGTTGCTGCGCCTGCTCATGGACGATCCCAACGTGCTGCTGCTCGACGAGCCCACCAACGACCTCGACATCGAGACGCTCAACGAGCTCGAAGACCTGCTCGACGGCTGGCCCGGCACGCTGATCCTGGTCAGCCACGACCGCTACTTCCTGGAGCGCGTCGCCGACCGCTGCGTGGCGCTGCTCGGCGACGGCAGGCTGTCGATGCTGCCCGGCGGCGTGGACGAATACCTGGAGCGCCGCGCGGCCGGCACCGCCCTGACCGCCCGCCTCGCCTCCACCCCCGCCCCGTCCGGTACGGCTCCAGCCACCCCTTCGCCGGCCACCACCCCTTCGGGCCCGTCGGCCAAGGAAGAACGCGAACTCCGCAAGGAACTGAGCCGCCTGGAGCGCCAGCTGGACAAGCTGACCGGCCAGGAGGCCAAGCTTCACGAACAGATGGCGGCGGCGGCCAGCGACTACGAGCGGCTCGGCTCGCTGGACGCCCAGCTGAGGGACATCCAAACCCAGAAGGACACCATCGAAGCCGAATGGCTGGAAACCGCCGACCGCCTCGGCGAGTAGCCGCCGACCGCCTCGGCGAGCAACCCACCCCGGACTTACCAACGCCCCCAGGTGGCCAACATCGCCGGGTGATGCCGCGTGGCCGGGTGATGCCGCGTGGCCGGGTGGCGTCGCCGACCGTGCCGGGTAGGGCCGGGTAGCAGGGACACCCGGGTGGGCTGAGCGCCGTAGAGGGGCGCCGGGCTCCGCCGTACCGCGTCTCGCCGCGGCGGCGCCTGAAAAGCGTGGGTGGGCCCGCGTGCAGTGGGGCCGAGATACCCGGTGTGCCGTTGGCCTGGGGTGGGCAAGGGCGGAGTCGTTGCGGCGGGAACCTCGTGAGCCTTCACGACCGGCGCTCGACGGTCGCGCGCCCACGACGGCGGTGCGGGCGGCCCGGCGCTAGCCGTAACCCTAAAGGCGGCCACAACCGCAGAGCACGACAACCTCAGAGCACGACAACCGCAGAGCGCCGCGACCGCAGAGCGCCGCGACCGCAGAGCGCCGTAACGGCATAAAGCGTCAGTTGGAGGAACCTGCGTCGAACGGGGCGAGGAGGGTGCGGAGGAGGGCGGCGAGGGTGCGCTGGTCGGGCTCGTCGAGGCCGGCGAGGAGGTCGTGTTCGCGGCGTAGCAGTCCGGAGAACGCCGAGTCCACCCGCTGCAGTCCCGTGTCCGTCAACGAGACGAGCACGCCGCGCCGGTCCTCCGGGTCGGGGCGGCGGCGGACGAGGCCGGCCTGGGCCAGGCGGTCGATGCGGTTGGTCATCGTGCCCGACGTCACCAGCGTGGCGCGCAGGAGGGCGCCGGGGGACAGTTCGTAGGGTTTGCCCGCTCGCCGCAGTGCCGTCAGCACGTCGAACTCCCATGGTTCGAGGTCGTGCTCGGCAAAGGCGGCCCGGCGGGCCCGGTCGAGGTGCTTGGCTAGGCGGGAGACGCGGGAGAGCACCTGGAGGGGTTCGACGTCGAGGTCGGGCCGCTCGGTCCGCCAGGCGGCGACCAGCCGGTCGACCTCGTCAAGGGACTCGTGCGCATCCGTCATGGATGCAGTGTACTGTCTTGACATCGAGATACATATCTCGATATCAAATATCTCTATGTCGAGAGATATCTGGGACCCGTCAACGTACGAACGCTACGCCGACGAGCGGTCACGGCCGTTCTTCGAGTTGACCGCCAGAATCCAGGCCGACGCACCACAGTATGTCGTAGATGCCGGTTGCGGCACCGGCGAGCTCACCATGGCGCTGGCCGAACGCTGGCCGGAGGCGACGGTCGAGGGGTTCGACTCCTCGCCCGCGATGATCGCCAAGGCCCGCGAGACCGGCGGCAGGTTCACCGTGGCCGACGTCACCCTGTGGCGTCCCGACCGGCCGGTCGACGTCCTGGTCTCCAACGCGGTGCTCCAGTGGGTGCCCACCCACCGCGACCTGCTCGGACACTGGGTCGACGCGCTCGCCGACGGCGGCTGGCTGGCCTTCCAGGTGCCGGGCAACTTCGACGCGCCCAGCCACGTGCTGATCCGCGAACTCTGCCGCAGCGACACCTGGCGCGACAAGCTCGGCGAGTTCGACCGTGGCGCGCCGGTCTCCACGGCCGTGGAGTACATGGAACTGCTCAGCGCCATGGGCGCCCGCGTCGACGCCTGGGAGACCACCTACGTCCAGTTGCTCCAGGGCGAGGACGCCGTGCTGACCTGGGTTTCCGGCACCGCCCTGCGTCCAGTTCTCGACCGGCTCAACCCCGGCGAGCAGACCTCCTTCAAACGGGACCTCAAAAAGCTCTTCGATGCGGCATATCCTCGCAAGGAGTACGGCACCGCCTTCCCCTTCCGGCGCATCTTCGTAGTGGCCAGCAAAGAGGTGGCGCACGCGTGAAGCTCATCGCCATGCACCACGTCCAGCTCGCGGCGCCGAAGGGCAGCGAGCCGCAGCTCAGGGAGTTCTATTCCGGCTTCCTCGGTCTCACCGAGGTGCCGAAGCCGCCGGAACTGGCCAAGCGCGGCGGCGCCTGGTTCCGGGGCGACGGCGTGGAGGTGCACCTCGGCATCGAGGAGGACTTCCGCCCGGCCAGGAAGGCCCATCCCGCGTTCCTGGTGGACGAACTGCCCGAAGGCGAGGTGGACCTGCTCTTCCCCGGGTATCGCCGCGTCTACGTCACCGACCCCGTGGGGAACAGAATCGAGCTTCTGCAGGTCGTGTGAAGTTAACCTTCCAGTGGCATGATGTTCCGAAATCGGACACTTGCGAGGTGCTGTGGGCATCGAGATCGAAGACAAGTTCGACGTCGCCGACGATTACGCCATCCCGGACCTGAGCAAGATCGGTGACGTGGACGGGCCGAAGAGCTATCAGCTCGTCGCGCTCTATTACGACACTCCCGACCTGCGGCTGGCGGCCCTCGGGATCACGTTGCGGCGCAGGCGAGGCGGCTCCGATCCCGGCTGGCATCTGAAACTCCCCAAAGCCAAGGGGGCGCGCCAGGAGATCACCCACCCGCTGACGCGCAGCACCAAGGTCGTCCCGGCGCCGCTGGAGAACCTGGTGCGCGCCTTCACCCGGGGCGCGGAGCTCGTGCCCGTCGCCGAGCTGGACACCCGCAGGAACGTCACGGTCGTCTCCGTCGACGGCAGCCCGCTGGTGGAGATCGCCGACGATCGGGTCAAGGGCACCGTGTTCGGCGACGAGCCGCGCCTGGAGCGCTGGCGCGAGGTCGAGGCGGAACTGCTCGAAGGCGACCAGGCGCTGCTCGCCAAGGTGGGCAAACGTCTCATGAAGGCGGGCGCCACGCCGGCCGAGTCGTCCAGCAAGCTCGCGCGGCTGCTCGACCGGCCGCCCCGTCCCGGCGGGCCCGCCAAGGCGGGCTCCGCGGGCGAGGTCGTCATGGACTATCTCGACAGCCAGGTCAGCGCGCTGCTGTCGCAGGATCCCAGGGTACGGCGGGCCGAGGACGACGCCGTTCACCAGGCCCGCGTGGCAGCCAGGCGCATGCGCAGCGCCCTGAAGGCGTTCAAGAGCATCGTCACCGGCACCGAGCACCTCCAGGACGAGCTGCGCTGGCTGGGAACGGTCCTCGGCGAGGCCCGCGACCTGGAGGTGACCAGAGCCAGGTTCGCCGGCCTCCTGCGTTCGCTGGCCCCGGAACTGATCCACGGACCCATCCAGGAACGCCTGGGCGAGGACCTGCTCAAGCGCGAGCAGGACTCCTACAACCGGATCAGGGAGGCGCTGAGCGGCACCCGCTACTACACGCTGCTCGACGGCCTCGACGCGCTCGTGGCCGAGCCCGAGCTGGCCAAGCCCGCGGGCAGACCGGCCGAGGCGACGCTCCAGGGTGTCGCGGCCAAGAACTGGAAGCGGGTCACCGACGCCTACGACCACGCGCAGGCCATCGAGGACGAGGAACGCCGCGAGATCGCCATGCACGACGTGCGCAAGGCGGCCAAGCGCGCCCGCTACACGGCCGAGGCGCTCGGGATGAAGAAGCTGGCCAAGCACGCGGAGGCCGTACAGGAGATTCTGGGGCTCTACCAGGACGGCGTGGTGGCGCAGGAGACGCTCGCCAAGGAGGCCGAGAGCGCGCGGCACGCGGGCGAGGACACCTTCACCTACGGTCTGCTGATCGGCATGGAGAAGAGCACCGCCGAGCGGGCACACGCCGAGTTCCCGGCGGTCTGGGAGAAGACGGTGGAGGCTGTTAGAAAGATCCTATGAGTGAGCTCCCCGTCATCCCATTCGAGCGCACCACACCTCTGGACGTTCCCGCCGCCTACCGCGAGCTACGACTACAGCAGGGCATAGCCAAGGTCCGCACCCGGACCGGCGATGAAGTCTGGCTGGTCAGCGGCTATGAGGACGCCCGCAAACTGTTCGCCGAGCCGCTTCTGGGCCGCTCGCACCCCGAGCCGGAGAAGGCCCCGCGCATCTCCGGCTCGGCGCTCCTGGGCGGCCCGTCGGGCGACCACGCCACCGAGAAGGCCGACCACGAGCGGATGCGGCGGTTGTTCCAGCCGTCGTTCTCCGCCCGCCGGATGAAGGCACTGGCCGACCACGTCGGAACGCTGGTCGACGAGCGCCTGGACCACCTGGCCGGCCTGACGCCACCCGCCGACCTGCACGCCGAGCTGTCCTTCCCGCTGCCGGTGCTGGTGATCTGCCAGTTGCTCGGCGTGCCGTTCGAGGACAGGGACTACTTCGGCGAGGTCTCCATCCGCATGGGCGACATCGACGACGCGGTCAAGGGCGAGGCGGCCCGCGCCGAGATGGGCGCGTACATGGCCGGACTGATCGAGCGAAAACGCCGCGAGCCGGGCGAGGACGTGCTGACCGACCTCGCCGGGGTCATCGACGACGACGGTACGGTCGCCCGGCTCGCCGGCGGCCTGCTGTTCGCCGGGCACGAGACGACCGTCGGCCGCATCGACTACGGCGTGCTGCTCCTGCTTGAGCGTCCCGACCAGCTCGCCGAGCTGGAGGCGGACCCGTCGCTGGCGCCCGCGGCGGTCGAGGAGATCCTGCGCATGGCCGTGCCCAGCCTGCACGGCATCCCCCGCTGGGCCCGCGAGGACGTCGAGTACGGCGGGCTGACCATCCGCAAGGGCGAAGCGGTACTGATCTCCACCGACGCCGCCAACCGCGACGAACGGGTCTTCTCCGACCCCGACGTCTTCGACCTGCATCGCAAACCCGGCGACCCGCACCTCGGCTTCGGGTACGGCCCGCGCTTCTGCCTCGGCGCCACCCTGGCCAGGGTCGAGCTGGAGGCGGTCTTCAGCCGCCTCTTCCAGCGCTTCGAGGGCCTACGGCTCGCCGTCCCGCTGCCAGAGCTGGAGGTGAACACCGGCCGGCTGACCCAGGGCTTCGCGAAGCTGCCCGTCACGTGGAATAGCGTTCGACGCTGACCGTCCTGGTCCCAGCCCGGTGCAGGACGGCGAAGGCGCCCTTGCGCAGGTGGACGTCGACACCGCTGAGCGCGGAGATCAGGTGCGGCAGCACCTTCCCGTGGCTGCAGGCGGCGGCGGGCACGGTGATGCCGTTCACCAGCGCGGGCGTCTTGTCGGCGTCCTGGTGCCGCTCGCTGAGCAGCGGATCGGTCGCGATGGCGGTGGAGAAGGCCTCCATCGTCTGCACGCAGCGCAGGCTCGGCGAGCTGAGCAGCACCTCGGGGCGGTAGGCGGGCAGCACCTGGGCGAGCGTGACCGCCTGGACGTAGCCCTCCGCCTCCAGCGGGCGCAGGTCGTCGTCGCCCTTCCAGTTCTGCCGGGATCCAGCGGCGCCATGCCGTACCAGGACAAGGGGGACGGTGCGCAGGGGCACGGCGGTCAGCGCGTGCAGGAGGCCGCCGTCCCAGGAGTAGGTGAGGCGGGTGCGCGCCTCGGCGATCGGCATCCACTCCAGGGCGTCGACCTCGTCATTCGGTACGAACGGCACTTCGTCGGCCACCTGGGCGGCCCAGTAGTCGACGCGTTTCAGCCGGCCCTTGAACAGGTATTGGATCGGCGGCAGGGCGCGGCCCAGCTGCGCGGTGATGCCCGTCTCCTCGCGCACCTCGCGGACCGCGGCGGCGATCATGTGCTCGCCGGTCTTCAGCTTGCCTTTGGGGAAGGTCCAGTCGTTGTAACGATCACGGTGGATCAGCGCCACTTCGGGGTTCTCCGCGTCGCCCCGCCACACCACGGCGCCGGCGGCCCGGAAGATCTCAGTCATCAACGGTTCTCCAGCGGCGGGTGCCGATGAGGTGGGTCTGCAGGTCTTCACCCTGGTGCCGGACCCAGGTGCCGTCGGCCTTCAGCCACCACGCGTTGGTGGTGTCGGCCATGGCCAGGTCCATCAGCTCGATGAGGTACGCCTTGTGCTGCTGCCCGGTCACCTTGACCAGGGCCTCGACCCGGCGGTCCAGGTTGCGGCGCATGAGGTCGGCGCTGCCCACCCACACCTCGGGACGGCGGCCGAGCCCGAACTCGTAGACCCGCGAGTGCTCCAGGAACCGGCCGAGGATGGAGCGTACGCGGATGTTCTCCGACAGGTCGGGGATGCCCGGACGCAGGATGCAGATGCCGCGTACCCACAGGTCCACCGGCACGCCCGCGCGCGAGGCCCGGTAGAGGGCGTCGATCAGGGGCTCGTCGACCAGCGAGTTCGTCTTGATCCGGATCCTGGCGGGGCGCCCGGCCTGCTGGTGGGCGATCTCCCGCTCGATCCTGGCCAGCAGGCCGCCACGCAGCGAGTGCGGGGCGACCAGCAGGCGGCGGTAGGCGGAGTGGTTGGAGTAGCCGGTCAGGTGGATGAACAGGTCCGTGACGTCCTCGCCGACCAGCGGGTCGGAGGTCAGGAGGCCGAAGTCCTCGTAGTGCCTGGCGGTCTTGGGGTTGTAGTTGCCGGTTCCGATGTGGCAGTAGCGGCGCAGCTCTCCGGACGGCTCCTGCCGTACGACGAGGGCGAGTTTGCAGTGGGTCTTCAGGCCCACGACGCCGTAGACCACGTGACAGCCGGCGCGCTCCAGCTTGCGGGCCCAGGAGATGTTGGCGTGCTCGTCGAAGCGGGCCTTGATCTCCACGACCACGACGACCTGCTTGCCGGCCTCGGCCGCGTCGATGAGCGCGTCAACGATGGGCGAGTCGCCGCTGGTGCGGTAGAGGGTCTGCTTGATCGCCAGGACGCGCGGGTCGGCCGCCGCCTCCTCGATGAAACGCTGCACGCTGGTGGCGAAGGAGTCGTAGGGGTGGTGCAGGAGCACGTCGCGCTCGCGCAGCACGGAGAAGACGTCGTCATCGGCGTGTACGGCTTCCGCCGGCACGAACGGCCGGTAGCTGAGCTCGCCGCGGTCCAGGTCGGCGATGGCGTGCAGGCCGGTCAGGTCGAGCGGCCCGGCGACGCGGTAGATCTCGTGCGGCGCCACGCCCAGTTCCTCGACGAGCAGGTCGAGCACCTCGGCGGTGATCGTGTCCTCGACCTCCAGCCGGACCGGCGGGCCGAAGCGGCGCTTGAGCAGTTCCTTCTCCAACGCCTGCATGAGGTTCTCGGTGACGTCCTCGTCGACGTCGAGGTCCTCGTTGCGGGTGACGCGGAAGACGTGGTGCTGGACGATCTCCATGCCCTTGAACAACTGGCCGAGATGGGCGGCGATCACATCCTCAAGCGGGACGAAGCGATCCTTCGAGGCGGTGACGAACCTCGGCAACTGGGACGGGACCTTGACCCGGGCGAAGACCGTGTGACCGTTGGTCGGATTCCGCACCACGACGGCAAGGTTGAGGCTCAGGCCGGAAATATAGGGAAAAGGGTGGGCGGGGTCCACCGCCAGCGGGGTGAGCACGGGGCGGATGCGTTCGCGGAACAGCTTGCGCAGCTCGGTGCGTTCCTCGCGGCCCAGGTCGTCCCAGCGGACGATCTCGATACCCTCGCCGGCGAGCTGCGGGCTGATCCGCTCGTGGAAGCCCGCCGCATGCCGTTTGGCCAGGTCGCCGGCGATCGTGGCGATCCGGGCCAGTTCTTCGCGGGGCTTCAGGCCGCTCTTGGTCCGCAGCAGCAGGCCGGTGGCCATACGCCGCTTGAGACCCGCCACGCGTACCCGGAAGAACTCATCCAGGTTGCTCGCGAAGATCGCGAGGAAGCGCACCCGCTCCAGAAGGGGCAGCGAGTCGTCTTCGGCCAGTTCCAGCACCCGTTGGTTGAACTGAAGCCAGCTCTCCTCACGGTTGAGGAACCGCTCCTGGGGCAAGGGCAAGTCGTTTCCTGGGTGCAACGGTTCCGCGGACATATGAGCAATATGCCCTGTTTGATTGAACAGAACGTTAACGACGTCTCAACGGCTTACTCTGACTGGTCGCCCTGGCCCAATTTGGCCGCCCGCTCCGCCAGCCGCGCCTCGCGCTGACGCAGCTTGTCCTCCCGTTCACGTGCCTTCTCCGCTTCCTTGAGCAGCCGTTCACGCTCCTTGAGCTCGCGCAGCCTGGCCTTCTCCGCCTCCTTCAGCTCGCGCTGACGGAGCTTCTCGGCCTCCTTGGCCTCGCGCTCGCGCTGCTTCTCCAGCTCGCGCAGCTCCTTCTCGCTGGCCCGCGGCGGTGCGGTGACCGCGAGATCGGCGCCCTCGCGGGTGGCGGCGGTGATGCGCGGCTGGGGGTTGAGCCCGGTCAGGCCGTTCCAGGCCAGGTTGACCAGGTGCGCGGCGACCTCCTCGCGCCCCGGCTTGCGCACGTCGAGCCACCACTGGCCGGTGAGTGCCACCATGCCGACCAGCATCTGCGCGTACATGGGGGCGAGCTTCGGGTCGTAGCCCCGGCCGGCGAACTCGTCGGCGAGCACGTCCTCCACCTGGCTGGCGATCTCGCTGATCAGGCTGGCGAACGTGCCCGTGCCCGAGGCGGCGTGGGAGTCGCGCACCAGGATGCGGAACCCCTCGCTGCTCTCCTCGATGTACTGCAGCAGCGCCAGCGCCGCCCGCTCCAGCTTGATCAGGGAGTGGGACGCCGACAGGCCCGAGGTGATCATGCCCAGGAGCTTCTGCATCTCCCGGTCCACGACGACCGCGTAGACGCCCTCCTTGCCGCCGAAGTGCTCGTACACGACCGGCTTGGAGACCTGGGCGGTGGCCGCGATCTCCTCGATAGAGGTCCCGTCGAACCCCTTCTCGGCGAAGAGCGTGCGGCTGATGCGAATCAGCTGCTCTCGGCGTTCTCTTCCTGACATGCGTCTGCGAGATCGGGGTTCGGTGGTCACATTCTCCATAATTGCAGTGCCCGCCGACACAGCGGTCGCCTCAGGCAATGCGCTTCGCCGCCAGGCGCTCGGGGGTCGGCCAGCGTACGTCGTGGACCCAGCCCAGCTTCTCGAAGATCCGGATCAGGCCGGCGCTGAGGTCGATCTGCCCCTTGAGCGCGCCGTGACGGGCGCAGGTGGGGTCCGAATGGTGCAGGTTGTGCCACGACTCGCCGAAGGACGGGATCGCCAGCCACCAGACGTTGCGCGACTTGTCGCGTACCTGGAACTCCTCCTCGCCGAACACGTGGCAGATGGAGTTGATCGACCAGGTGACGTGGTGCAGCAGGCCGATACGGACCAGCGAGCCCCAGAACAGCGCGGTCAGCGCGCCCTGCCAGGACCAGGTGAGCAGGCCGCCGAGGATACCCGGCAGGAAGATCGAGGTGACGGCCAGCGCCCCGAACCACTTGTGCAGCTTGACAACGTCGTCGTCCTTGACCAGGTCGGGGGCGAACTTCTCCCGGTTGGTCCGCTCCGCGTCGAACATCCAGCCCATGTGGGCGTAGAGCAGGCCCTTCGTCAGCGACTTGAAGCCGGGGCCGAAGCGCCACGGCGAGTGCGGGTCGCCTTCCTTGTCGGAGAACTTGTGGTGCTTGCGGTGGGTGGCCACCCAGTCGAGCACGGACATCTCGAGCGACAGGCTGCCCGCGATGCCGAGCGCGATCTTCAGCGGGCGCTTGGCCTTGAACGAGCCGTGGGTGAAGTAGCGGTGCAGGCCGACGGTGACGCCGAGGCCGGAGACGATGTAGAAGACGAAGGCGATCGCCACGTCCGTCCAGCCGAGCCCCCACCCCCACGCGAACGGCACCGCGGCCGCGATGGCGACCAGCGGCAGGCCCACCACCAGGCCGAAGGTCAGAAGCTCGACCTTGGTCCTGGGCTCCGGATCGGCGTCCGGCTTGGGACCGGGAGCGGAACGCTCGGCAACAACGGTCATGGGCTACCTCTCACGACGTGTATGGGGAGAATGTCCTGGCTACGCAAACGTAACCTACGCTGTCGTAAGTAAGGAAGCCCTAAGACTGTCTATTTACCTTCGGGAGCCGACCGATACGAGGAGTCCCGCAGGCGCAACGACGAGGGCCTTGGCGCGAGGGGCCGGAGCGGACCGACTCTGAAGCGGCACAACCCCGAGACGGTCCGTCACAACCCGGGCGACGACTATCATGGGTGCCTGCGTGTCGACGTTCGCCGCTCGATCTGGCTCTATCGCGAGATTGAAGGCTGGGCTCGGGGGTCGATGCTGGATCACGTCGCGGGTCCAGATCTCGCTATCCTTGGGTCTGATCACGAAGTTCGGTAAACGGACAAAAGCCCAATCCCGGGTCGTCTAGGGGCAAGACCGCAGATTTTGGTTCTGCTAACGGAGGTTCGAATCCTCCCCCGGGAGCAGCACTGACCAGGTTCGACGCCCCCGCGGTGGGCGGGATGAAGCATGTGTGGCACAGGCAGGTATCCTCAGCGTGTCGGGAGGGTAGCGGTGCGGTAGCCGTACCAGCAGCCCTGATCCGTCCAGCCACAGGGAGCCTCAGTCCGTGAGTGTGCCGCGCCCGGCAGCCGTCATCGTCCTCGCCGCAGGCGAGGGCACCCGGATGAAGAGCCAGACCCCGAAAGTCCTCCACGAGGTGTGCGGCCGCGCCTTGGTCGACCACATGCTCGCGGCCGCCCGCGACCTGAAACCCGAGCGGCTGATCGTCGTCATCGGCCATGCGCGCGAGCGCGTCGGCGCCCATCTCGCCGAGACCAGCCCTGACGCGCGCGCCGTCGTGCAGCGTGAGCAGCGCGGGACCGGCCACGCCGTCCGCACGGTGCTGGAGGAGACGGGCACGATCAATGGCACGGTCCTGGTCACGTACGGCGACGTGCCGCTGCTGCGCACCGAGACGCTCGCCGCGCTGCTCGCCAAGCACGCCGACGACGGCAACGCCGTCACCGTGCTGACCGCGCGGGTGCCCGACCCGACCGGGTACGGGCGGATCGTCCGCGACGAGTCCGGCGCCGTTCTGCAGATCGTCGAGCACAAGGACGCCACCGGCGACCAGCGCGCCATCGACGAGATGAACTCCGGCATCTACGCCTTCGACGGCCTCCTACTGGCCGACGCGGTCAAGCGGGTGTCGACGGACAACGCGCAGGGCGAGGAGTACCTCACCGACGTGCTGTCGATCCTGCGCGAGGACGGCCACCGCGTCGGCGCGCACGTCGCCGCCGACTACGTCGAGGTCGAGGGCGTCAACGACCGCGTGCAGCTGGCGTTCGTGCGCAAGGTGCTCAACCAGCGCGTGCTCGAATCCCACATGCGCGGCGGCGTCACCGTCGTCGACCCCGCCTCCACCTGGGTCGACGTCCAGGTACGGCTGGCGCCCGACACCGTGATCCACCCCGGGACCCAACTCCACGGCGAGACCGTCGTGGGGGAGGGCGCCGAGATCGGCCCGGCCACCACGCTCACCGACACCACCGTCGGCCCCGGCGCCGTCGTGCGCAACGCGGTCTGCGACAGCGCCGAGATCGGCCCCGACGCCAGCGTCGGCCCGTACGCCTACCTGCGCCCCGGCACCGTCCTCGGCCGCAAGTCCAAGGCCGGGACGTTCGTGGAGATGAAGAACACCCAGGTCGGCGAACGTTCCAAGGTGCCGCACCTGTCGTACGCGGGCGATGCCACGATCGGCGACGACGTGAACATCGGCGCAGCGGTGATCTTCGTCAACTACGACGGCGTGAACAAACATCGCACCACCGTGCGCGACGGCGCGTTCGTGGGGTGTGACAGCATGCTCGTCGCCCCGGTGACGGTCGGAGACGGCGCCTACACGGCTGCCGGGTCCGTCATCGACGGCGACGTGCCACCCGGAGCGATCGGGGTGGCGAGAGCGCGGCAGCGCAACATCGAGAAATGGGTCTTGCGCAGGCGCGCGGGCACGAAATCGGCCGCGGCCGCCGAAAGGGCGCTGGCCGAGCAAGAGCAGCGGGAGAGTGGCACGTGACCAGCATCAAGCAGCCAGGTGAGAAAGAGCTGATGCTCTTCTCCGGCCGGGCCTACCCGGAGCTGGCAGAGGAAGTGGCCAACAACGTCGGCGTGTCGCTCACCCCGACCAAGCTCCACGACTTCGCCAACGGCGAGATCTACGCCCGCTACCTGGAGTCGGTACGCGGCTGCGACGCCTTCGTCATCCAGAGCCACACCGCGCCCATCAACAAGTGGATCATGGAACAGCTCATCATGGTCGACGCGCTGAAGCGGGCCTCCGCCAAGCGCATCACCGTGGTCATGCCGTTCTTCGGCTACGCCCGCCAGGACAAGAAGGGCCGCGGCCGCGAGCCGATCACCGCCCGCCTGATGGCCGACATGTTCAAGACCGCGGGCGCCGACCGGCTGATGTCGATCGACCTGCACACCTCGCAGATCCAGGGCTTCTTCGACGGCCCGGTGGACCACCTGTTCGCCATGCCCGTCCTTGAGCGCTACCTCAAGGACAAGCTCGACCTGGAGAACACCACGATCGTCTCGCCCGACACGGGCCGCGTGCGGCTGTCGGAGCGCTGGGCGGACACGCTCGGCACCCCGATGGCCTTCATCCACAAGCGCCGCGACCTCGACGTGGCCAACCAGGTGAAGGTCAACGAGGTGGTCGGCAAGGTGCGCGGCCGTACCTGTGTGCTGATCGACGACATGATCGACACGGCCGGCACCATCTGCAAGGCCGCCGACGCCCTCTACGAGCAGGGGGCCACCGACGTGATCGTGGCGGCCACCCACGCCGTCTTCTCCGACCCGGCCGTCGACCGGCTGAAGAACTCGCGCATCTCCGAGGTCATCGTGACCAACACGCTGCCGCTGCGCGAGCACCAGCTCTTCGACAAGCTGACCGTGCTGTCCATCGCCCCGCTGATCGCCCGCGCGATCACCGAGGTCTTCAGCGACGGCAGCGTCACGAGCCTGTTCGAGGGCGACTCCTAGGCACGGCAGGTGAGGTCGGCTGCGGGCAGGACGCCGTCGCGGAAGTAGGTGTTGACCGCCTCCTCCACGCAGGCGTTCCGCAGCCGGCCCAGGATCCCGTGCATGCGCACGTCCCGCAGCGTGACCAGCCGCGAGCCCGACATGGCCCGCCGCAGCGCCACCCCTTCCTGGTAGACGGTCCTGGTGTCCTGCGTGGCCTGCACGATCAGCGCGGGCACGTCGTTGCGCACCACGGTCCGCGGCTCCAGCGGCGTCCGCCAGAAGGCGCACGCCGTGATGTTGTTCGCATAGGCCCCGAACACCGGCTGCGTGGCCCGGCTGCGCCGGATGTCGCGCCAGTGCCGTTCCGGATTCCGCGGCGCGGCCGTGTCACCGCAGATCACCGCCCCCTGGCTGGAGAGGTCCTGCGGCTCGCCGTTGAGGTGCAGGCGCAGTTCCTGGTCGAAGTCAGCCGTCGGCTGGACGGGCTTGCCCTCGGCCGCGTCGGCGATCTGCCGGACCCGCGCCGCCAGGTGGCCGTTGTAGCGGGCGTCCTGCAGCAGCGTGAACAGCGTCATCGGCAGGAACCGCGCGTCCAGCCGGTGCGTGCCGATCCGGATGGGCGACCTGGCCGCCTGCCTGACCAGGCCCTCGACCCGGGCCCTCACCTGCGCGCCGGTCGTGCCGAGGCCGTAGTCGGCGTCGCGGGCCGCGGTCCAGGCGGCCCAGTCGTCGAGCGCGGCCTCGTTGACCGGCCCCTGCTTCCTGATCGACTCGGCCATGTAGGAAGCGGGATCGACCGCGCTGTCCAGCACGATCCGGTCGGCGCGCCGCGGGAACATCTGCGTGTAGACCGCGCCGAGGTAGGTGCCGTAGGAGAAGCCCAGGTAGGAGGTCTTGGCCTCGCCGAGGGCGCCGCGGATGACGTCCATGTCGCGCGCGGTGTTGCGGGTGGTGATGTGGGCGATCCGGTCACCCTCCTTCTGTTCGCACCGCCGCGCGAGATCTTCCTGAGTCCGTACGGCGTCGCGGAAGTCCCGCCTGGTGAGCCCGGCCGACCAGAGCATGTGCCCGACGGGCCAGTCGCAGTCGATCGCCGCGCTGCGCCCGACGCCCCGCGGGTCCATGCCGATCAGGTCGTAGCGTGAGGCGACCTCGGGGGTCAGGCCGCCGCGCACGTACAGCATGAAGTGCAGTCCCGCCCCGCCCGGCCCGCCGGGGTTGGAGAGCATGATCCCGCGCCGCCGCGCGGTGTCGCTCGCCTTGATCCTGGAGATCGCGATCTTGAGGGTACGGCCCTGCGGCGCGGAGTAGTCCAAAGGCACCTCGACCTGGGCGCACTGGGCGCCCGCCTGGTCCAGGGCGGTGTCTGCGCAGGCGGTCCACGTGACCTCCTGCCCGTAGAAGCGGCCGAGGGTGTCGTCGGCGTGGGAGACGCCGGTCAGCGTCCCGGTTCCCACCGCGAGCGCGGCGAGCACAGCAGCTACCCGTTTCATTCATCGTCCTCAGATAGGGGATTTCGGGCACGCCGATGCCGGCCTCGCGCACCCTGAAGGAACATGAGCAACCGTAGTTGACTAATTTCGCCTTAGTCAACCTCAGTTGCTAATGCCGCGCACGATCGCGTCGGTGAGCGCCCTCGCCTCCCTCGCGGGCGAGAACAGCGTGGGGCAGGCCAGCCAGGTGGCCGCGGTGCCGTTGGCCGAGGTGATGATCGCGAGCGCCGCGGTGTCCGGGCTGACGCCGGGCCGCAGCTCGGCGGTGCTCAGCAGCCCGGACAGCTGCCGCCGCCAGCCCTCCATGACGACCTGCTTGTCGTGCAGGCCCTTCTCCAGCTCGGGCACGCCCTCGGCGCTGCGCATCGACAGCGCGTAGACCTGGCGGAACGTCGTGTCCTCCTCCAGTGCGGTGAAGAACGCCACGAGGAAGCCGCCGACCCGCTCGACGGGCGGTTCCGGGCCGTCGAGCCTGCTCCAGACGGGCGTCGCCGACTCGGCCCACAGCTCGTTGATCGCCGCCAGGCAGAGCGTGGCCTTGTCGGTGAAGTGGTGGTAGAGGGCGCCGCGGGTGAGTCCCGCCCGCGCGGCGATGCCGTTCAGCGTCGCCGTCGCGAAGCCGCGTTCGGCGAACTCCGCCAGGGCCGCGACCAGCAGGGATCGGCGGGTTTCCGCGGCCTCCTCGGCGGTTCTGCGCATGACGCCCAGATTCTCATACGTGTCGGCATGTATGCTCGCTCTAATGATACGTGCTGACATGTATGTAAAGGGGCCACGATGCTGCAGTTCCGCGACGTCAAGGTGTTCGACGGGGAGAAGCTCCTCCCGTCCACGCACGTCACCATCGACGAGGGCCTGATCGCCGCGATCGGGCCGGTCGAGGCGCCGGGAGCGGTTGTCGTCGAGGGCCGCGGCGCGACGCTGCTGCCCGGCCTGATCGACGCGCACGCCCACGTCTTCCCCGGCGACCTGGAGCAGGCCGCGGCGTTCGGGGTCACGACCGTGCTCGACATGATGGCCGACCCCGTCGGGATCGCGAAGCTCCGCGGCGCCCGCGACGGGGCGGACCTGCGCACGGCCGGCACCGCGGCCACGGTCCCCGCCGGCTATGGCTGGTACCTCGTCGAGATGGGGCTCCTGCCGCCCTTCCCCACGCTCACCGGACCCGAGCAGGCGGCCGCCTTCGTCGCCGACAGAATCGCCGAGGGGTCCGACTACCTCAAGATCATGCTCGACGACGGCTCGACCGCGGGACTGCCGACCCCGACGCTGACCGGCGAGACCCTGCGCGCGCTCGTCGCCGCCGCGCACGACCACGGCGCCCTGGCCGTCGTCCACGCGCTGAACGCCGGCTCCGCCCGGCTGGCCGCCGAGGCCGGGGCCGACGTGCTCGGGCACCTGTTCGTGGACGCGCCGGACCCCGAGCTCGCCCATGAACTGGCCGACCGGGGGACCGTGGTCATCCCTACGCTGGCCGTACTGGGAGAGCTGTTCGGCGAGCCGCGCGGCGGGCGGCTCGCCGCGGACCCCCGCGTCGCGCCCCACCTGGGCGAAGGGGCGCGGCGGATGCTCACCATGGGGCCCGTGCCGCTCGGCGAGGGCGCGCGGCACGACGTCACCGTGGCCACGCGTACCCTGGCGCGGCTGCTCGACGCCGGCGTCACCGTGCTGGCGGGCTCGGACGCCTCCAACGTCGGAACCGCCCACGGAGCCACACTCCACGACGAACTACGCCGGCTCGTGGCGGCGGGGATGACCCCGGGCCGGGCCCTGACCGCCGCCACCGCGGCGCCCGCCCGCTGCTTCGGCCTCGCCGACCGGGGCAGGATCGCGCCGGGGTTCCGCGCCGACCTGCTCCTGGTCGACGGCGACCCGACGGCCGACATCGACCGCACCCTCGACATCCTCGGCGTCTGGCGCGGCGGCAGGCGGCTGATGCGGGGCCCGGATGCGGGTAGGCTGTGAGGGTTGCGCTCGTAACGCCTCCCGCTAGGGCGGGTCAGGGGGAGCGCAGAGAAACTCCGCCAACGTGCATCCCTAGGAGATGTCGTGTCTGAAGTACGTATCGCCGCTGAGGCTCGCACCGAGTTCGGCAAGGGCGCCGCCCGCAAGATCCGCCGCGCCGACAAGGTGCCCGCCGTCCTCTACGGCCACGGCATCGACCCCAAGCACCTCACGCTGCCCGGCCACGAGGTCCTGCTCGCCCTGCGCACCGCCAACGTCCTGATCCACCTCAAGGGCGACGGCGTCGACGAGCTGGCCCTGCCCAAGGGCGTCCAGCGCGACCCGATCAGGGGCTTCGTCGAGCACCTCGACCTGCTCCTGGTCAAGCGCGGCGAGAAGGTCACCGTCGAGATCCCCGTCACCACCGTCGGTGACGTCGACTCCGAGGGCATCCTCGACCAGCAGCTCATGAGCATCGGCGTCGAGGCCGAGGCCACCCACATCCCCACCGGCATCGAGGTCGACGTCGAGGGCTTCGCGGTCGGTCGCGTCGTCACCGCCGCCGACCTGGTCGTGCCGCAGGGCTCCTCGCTGGCCGCCGACCCGGAGACCGTCGTCCTCCAGGTCATCGCCAAGCCGACCGAGACCGCCGACGAGGACGAGGCCGCCGAGGGCGAGACCGCCGCCGTCACCGAGGCCGCCGAGGGCGAGAGCGCCGAGTAACACCCACGTTCACCGCACGGGGCGGCCGGGATCATCCGGCTGCCCCGTCGTGGTGTTCTCGTAGAGTTACGGCAGGCCGCCACGTGAGCAAGGAGTCGCTTTGGACCGCTGGCTGATCGTCGGGCTGGGCAACCCCGGCGACGAATACGCGGGAAACCGGCACAACGCCGGATTCATGGTGCTCGACGAGCTGGCCGCCCGCGCGGGGGGCAAGTTCAAGGCGCACAAGAGCCGCTCCGCCGTCCTGGAGACGCGGCCGGCGATCCTGGCCAAGCCCCTCACCTACATGAACCTCTCCGGCGGCCCCGCCAAACTCCTGGCCGACTTCTACAAGGTCGCCCCCGAGCGGATGATCGTCGTGCACGACGAGCTGGACGTCCCCTACGGGGCGCTGCGCGCAAAGCTGGGCGGCGGCGACAACGGCCACAACGGGCTCAAGTCCATCACCAAGGTCTTCGGCACCCGCGACTACCTGCGGGTCCGCTTCGGCATCGGCCGCCCGCCCGGCCGCATGGACCCGGCCGCGTACGTGCTCAAGGACTTCGCCACCGCCGAGCGCAAGGACCTCGCCTTCCTCGTCGACCGCGCCGCTGACGTGGTGGAGTCGCTCATGGAACGCGGCCTCGACGTCACCCAGAACGAGTTCCACCGGTCAGACCTCAACATTTCCGGCCCTCCACGCTGATCACCACGTAAGGCCGTTCGCGATCCGGCCGACGTTGCCCGCCGCTACTATCTGGTGACCATTCGTTGACGGTCGGTCACGGGGAGGCGCGGCGTGAGCAAGGGCGAGGTGCTGATGGCCGTCGTCCGTGCGCATCCTGAGCTCGTCTGGCAGGCCGCCCCCGGCGTGCCCGGCTGGGTCCGCGCCTACCGGGTACGGGCCCTGGTGGCCGATCTGGGCGGCGCGGGCGCGGGCGCGGCGCTGGCCTTCTTCGCCCGCTTCGGCGAGCTGACCCCCTACGCCGCGCCGTACCTGCTGCTGAGCGCGGCCCTGCCGCTGGCCTGGGTCTGCGCGAACGCGCTCAACCGCGCCTACGAGCCGCGCATGTTCGGCGTCGGGCCCGAGGAGTTCCAGCGCGTCGTGCGCTGCGGCCTCGCGCTGACCGCCGCCACCGCCATCGTCGCCTACCTCACCAAGACCGACGTCGCGCGCGGCTACGTCGTGCTCGCCCTGCCCCTCACCACCCTGCTCACCCTCATCTTCCGGTACTGCTTGCGCCGCGCCCTGCACCGGCGCAGAGCGCGTGGCGAGTGCATGCGCCGCGTCGTCGCCGTCGGGCACCGCGCCTCGATCGCCGAGCTCGTCGAGCGCTTCCGGCGCGAGCGCTACCACGGCATGGAGGTGGTGGCCGCCTGCCTGCCCGAGGACGCGCCGGGCGACGACGTGGCGGGGGTGCCGGTGGCGGGCGGGTTCAGTGACGCGCCGCTCGTGGTGGAGCAGTCGGGGGCCGACTCCGTCGCCGTGCTCGCCTGCCCCGAGATGGACGGCGTGGCCCTGCGGCGGCTGGCCTGGCGGCTGGAGCGCACCCACACCGAACTGGTCGTCGCGCCCGCGCTCATGGAGGTCGCCGGGCCGCGCACCACCATCCGCCCGGCGGCCGGGCTGGCATTGCTGCACGTCGAGCATCCGGAGCTGGCAGGGGCGAGGCAACTGGTGAAGAACGTCTTCGACCGGGTCGTGGCCGCCTCGCTGCTGGTGGCGCTGTCGCCGTTGCTGGCAGGGCTGGCGGTGGCCGTACGGGCGAGCAGTTCCGGGCCCGCGCTGTTCAGGCAGACGCGCGTCGGCCGCGACGGCACGCTGTTCACGATCGTGAAGTTCCGCACCATGCGGCTGGGCGCCGAGCACCAGAAGCTCACGCTCGTCAGCGACGCCGACGGAGTGCTGTTCAAGGTGCGCAACGACCCGCGCGTGACCTCGCTGGGCGCGCTGATGCGTCGGCACTCGCTCGACGAGTTGCCGCAGCTGATCAACGTGGTGTGCGGGCACATGTCGCTCGTCGGCCCTCGCCCGCCGCTGCCCGAGGAGGTCGAGCGCTACGGCGACGACGTCCGGCGGCGGCTGCTGGTGCGACCGGGGCTGACGGGGCTGTGGCAGGTGAGCGGCAGGTCTGATCTGTCGTGGGAGGAATCCGTCCGCCTCGACCTGCGTTACGTTGAGAACTGGTCCCTCATGCTGGATCTCCAGATCCTGTGGAAGACTTGGTCGGCCGTCGCCCGCGGGCAAGGAGCTTACTGATGACGATTCGCGACGACCACGCCCTCGCCTCCGATCTCGCCGACGAGGCGGGACGGCGGCTGCTGGAGATCCGCGAGCGCGAAGGGTTCGGCGAGGCGCCGGCGCTGCGCAAAGCCGGTGACCGGGGCGCCCACCTCTATCTGATGGAGGCGCTGGCGCGGCTGCGGCCGAGCGACGGCGTGCTGTCGGAGGAGGCCACGCGCGAGGAGCGGGAGGACCCGCGCAGGCAGCGTACCGAGCGGGTGTGGATCGTCGACCCGCTCGACGGCACCCGCGAGTTCGCCGAGGAGGGCCGCGCCGACTGGGCCGTCCACGTGGCGCTGTGGGAGCGCGGGGCGCTGGCCGCGGGCGCGGTGGCGCTGCCCGCGCAGGGGCGCACGCTCACCACCGGTGAGCCGCCGAAGCTGCCCGCCTATGACAAGGGCAGGTTCAGGATCGCCGTCAGCCGTACCAGGCCGCCGGAGTTCGTGCAAAGACTTGCCTATCTCGTCGGGGCCGATCTGGTGCCCATCGGCTCGGCCGGAGCGAAGATCTCCGCGGTGCTCACCGGAGACGTCGAGGCCTACGTTCACGCAGGCGGACAGTACGAGTGGGACTCCGCCGCGCCGGTCGCCGTCGCCCAGGCCGCGGGCGCCCACGCCAGCCGGATCGACGGCTCGAAGCTGACCTACAACCAGGTCGACCCCTCACTACCGGATATCCTTGTTTCCCTACCTGAGCTGGCGCCAACGTTGCTCGCCGGAATTCGGGACCTGCACCGCTGACACCACGCCGGAGGAAGCCCCATGCTCCAGCGCGACTACACCACGTCGCAGCTAGACGTTCTCGAGGCCGAGGCCATTCACATCATGCGTGAAGTGGCCGCCGAGTTCGAGCGTCCCTGTTTGCTCTTCTCCGGCGGCAAAGACTCGATCGTCATGCTCCGCATCGCCGAGAAGGCCTTCTGGCCCGCGCCACTGCCCTTCCCGCTGATGCACGTCGACACCGGGCACAACTTCGACGAGGTCATCGAGTACCGCGACCGCAGGGCCGCCGAACTCGGCGCCCGCCTGGTCGTCGCCAGCGTGCAGGCGTCGATCGACGCCGGCCGGGTCAGCGAGGAGACCGGGCGGCGCGCCTCGCGCAACCGCCTGCAGACCACGACGCTGCTCGACGCGATCGAGGAGCACGAGTTCGACGCGGTCTTCGGCGGTGCCCGCCGCGACGAGGAGAAGGCCAGGGCTAAGGAGCGCGTCTTCTCCTTCCGCGACGACTTCGGCCAGTGGGACCCCAAGAACCAGCGCCCCGAGCTGTGGAACCTCTACAACTCCCGCATCCGCAAGGGCGAGCACATCCGGGTCTTCCCGCTGTCCAACTGGACCGAGCTCGACATCTGGGACTACATCCGCCGCGAGGGCATCGAGATCCCCTCGATCTACTACGCCCACACCCGCAAGGTGTTCGAGCGTGACGGCATGCTGCTGCCCGACGCGCCCGTCGTGTCGCGCGGAGAGGACGAGCCGCTGTTCGAGGCCGTCGTGCGCTATCGCACCGTCGGCGACATGACCTGCACCGGCGCCGTCCAGTCGGCCGCCGCCACGGTCGAGGAAATCATCGAGGAGATCGCGGCCACCCGCATCACCGAGCGCGGCGCCACCAGGGCCGACGACCGCGCCTCAGAAGCCGCAATGGAAGACCGCAAGCGCGAGGGCTACTTCTAAGATGGACATTCTTCGTTTCGCCACCGCCGGCTCCGTCGATGACGGAAAGTCCACCCTCATCGGGCGCCTGCTCTTCGACTCCAAAGCGATCTTCGAGGACCAGCTGGAGGCGGTCGAGCGCACCTCGCGCGACCGCGGCACCGAGTACACCGACCTGTCGCTGCTCACCGACGGCCTGCGGGCCGAGCGCGAGCAGGGCATCACCATCGACGTCGCCTACCGCTACTTCGCGACCCCGCGGCGCAAGTTCATCATCGCCGACACCCCGGGCCACATCCAGTACACCCGGAACATGGTCACCGGCGCCTCCACCGCCGACCTGGCCATCATCCTCATCGACGCCCGCAAGGGCGTGCTGGAGCAGTCGCGCCGCCACGCGTTCCTGACCACGCTGCTGCGGGTGCCGCACCTGGTGCTCGCGGTCAACAAGATGGACCTGGTCGACTACTCGGAGGAGCGCTTCGAGGAGATCCGCGAGGAGTTCACCTCCTTCGCCTCCAAGCTCAACGTGGCCGACCTGACCTTCATCCCGATCTCCGCGCTCCACGGCGACAACGTGGTGTCCCGTTCGGAGAGCATGCCCTGGTACCACGGCAGCTCGCTTCTCCACCACCTGGAGAACGTGCACATCGCCTCCGACCGGAACCTGGTCGACGTGCGCTTCCCGGTCCAGTACGTCATCCGGCCGCACAAGACCGAGTTCCACGACTACCGCGGCTACGCGGGCCAGGTGGCCGGCGGCGTCCTGAAGCCGGGCGACGAAGTGCTCCACCTGCCCTCCGGCCTGACCAGCAGGATCGCCTCCATCGACACCTACGACGGGCCCGTCGAGGAGGCGTTCCCGCCCATGTCGGTGACGCTGCGCCTGGAAGACGAGATCGACATCTCGCGCGGCGACATGATCTGCCGGCCCAACAACCAGCCGAGCGCCGCGCAGGAACTGGAGGCGATGGTCTGCTGGATGACCGACGCCACCAAGCTCGCGCCCCGCTCCAAGCTGGTCATCAAGCACACCACCCGCACCGCGCGGGCGATGGTGCGCGAGCTGCACTACCGGCTCGACGTCAACACGCTCCACCGCGACGAGACCGCGACCGGGCTCGGCCTGAACGAGATCGGGCGGGTGTCACTGCGGGTGACGCAGCCGCTGTTCGTGGACGACTACGCGCGCAACCGGGCGACCGGCGGCTTCATCCTGGTCGACGAGACCACCAACACCACGGTAGGCGCCGGCATGGTCATCGAATCCCGCTGACCCCGGTCACCTCCGTCTGCGCCTGAGCAGGCCGTACGCGGTGCGGAGGGCGGCGATTCCGGCCGCCCCCACCGCGCCGACCAGGGGTTCGCGTTCCTCCAGGGCGCTCGGCCCCACGTCCGGCAGGGCGGGGCCGGGCTCCCCGGCCCGTGCCGCCTCCAGTTGCGCCGCGAACGCCAGTCCCAGGAACAGCGCGATCGAGCTCAGGAACGCCCACAGCAGCAGCGCCATCACCGTGGTCAGCGGGCCGTAGGTGCTGCCGAACGTGCCGCTCCTGTCGGTGTAGAGGGCCAGGGCGAGCGTGAACGAGGTCCACAACACCAGCGTCACCAGCGCCCCGAACGCCAGCCACGTGTGGCCGGGCTGCCGCCGCCTGGGCGCCGCCCGGAACAGCACCGACGTGGACACCAGCGCCAGCAGGAACCCCACCGGCCAGCGCACCACGTCGAACGCCAGATGTTGCCCGGCGCTCCAGTCCCACACCTGTGCCAGCGCGCCACCGATGGCCGCGCCGCCGACCATGGCCACGAAGCCGGTCACCATGAGGGCGCCGGCGGTCAGGGCCAGGATGACGGCTCTGCCGTACTTGCGGGGGAAGGGTCTGTCGCGCTCCATGCCGTAGATGCGGTTGGCGCCGCGCTCGACCTGCGCCATCGTGGACGTGAGCGAGATCAGTGAGGTGGCCAGGCCGAGCCACAGGGCCAGCGCGTCGCGCCGCGAGCCGCCGCCGAGGACGTCGATGACCGAGGCGCCCCCTTCACCCGGCGCGAGGCGGCTGAGGGAGAGCTGGAGGACCTGGCCGAGTTGTTCCTGGTGGGTGACGGAGCTGAGGCCGACCAGGGCGATGGCGCCCGGGATGATCGACAGGCACATCTGGAACGCCAGGGCTCTGGAGTGGCTCATGCCGTCGCCGTACCGGAACCGGACGAACGAGTCATGGGCCAGGCGGCGCATGCCGTACTCGCGCAGGGTGGTCCACGCATGATCGGCGGAAAGCTCCATCGTGCGTGTTTGGGGTACTAATGTCGCGGATCCCACGCCGCACAGCTAACCACCGTGGGGGAGTCCTCGGCGACTTCGAACGTCAGGTAGATCATTTGGGCTTTCGGTGACTGCGCGATTACTCCGCGCTACTGTCTCCCACGTTCCGTATTCACGAGGTTAGGTCCCTGTCCGTGACTGACCGTTCGCCCGCCCCCGGGGTGATCTTCCTGGGCGGCCTTGGCCGCAGTGGCACCACGCTGCTGGAGCGGTTGCTCGGCGAGTCGCCGGGCGTGACCGCGCTGGGCGAGGTGGCCCATCTGTGGGCCAGAGGGGTGCTCGCGGGGGAGCCGTGCGGGTGCGGGGCGGGGTTCGCGGCGTGCGACTTCTGGCGGCGGGTGGGGGAGCGGGCGTTCGGCGGATGGTCGCCGATGCTGGCCGAGCGGGTCCTGGGGCTGCGCGACCGCGTCGACCGGACCAGGCGCATTCCGCGCATGGGGCATCGCGACCTTGACGAGTACGTGCGCGCCTACCGCCGCGTCTACACGGCCGCGGCCTCGGTGGCCGGGTCCCGGCTGGTGATCGACTCCAGCAAGCACGCCTCGCTGGCGTGGTGCCTGGCCGCTGGGGGCGTGGACGTGCACGTCGTCCAGGTGGTGCGCGACCCGCGGGCGGTGGCCCATTCGTGGCGGCGCGGCGTCGAACGTCCCGAGGACGGGCGGCCCATGACCCGCTGGGGCCCGATCCGCACCTCCCTTCACTGGACCGCCCAGAACCTCGCGCTCGACCTGCTGGCGCGGCGCGGGGTGCCGCTCACCCGGGTCCGCTACGAAGACCTGCTCGCCGACCCGCGCGCGACCCTCACCGGCCTCGCCTCCCGCCTCGGCCTCGACCCTGTCTTCCCGCACCTGGACGGCTCGCTCGCGACCCTGGGTCCGGCCCATACGGCGTCGGGCAACCCGATGCGGTTCACCATCGGCCCGGTCAGGCTGATCCGGGACGACGCGTGGAACACCGGCCTGCCCCGCCGCCACCGCGCCCTGGTCGCAGCCCTGACCAAACCCCTCATGCGCCGGTACGGCTACCGCCCCGGAGGCGCTGAGTCCGGCGATCTGAACGGCGGCGTCCCGATGCGGGGCGGGGAGGAGGCGGCGTGAGCGCGTCCATCGGCGTGGTGATCCCCACCCGGGGCAACCGGCCCGAGCAGTTGCGGGCGGCGACCAAAGCGGCTCTCGACCAGGTGTACCCCGGAACCATCGACCTGGTCATCGTGGTCGACGGGGCGTCACCGGAGAAGGTGGCGGAACAGGTGGCCGACGTGATCGCGCCCCGCGATGCCACGGCCGGGCACCACCGGGTCCGCGTGCTGCCCAACCGGCTCAGCCCCGGCCTGCCCGGCGCCCGCAACACCGGCATCGCCGCCTGCGACACCGACCTGATCGCCTTCTGCGACGACGACGACATGTGGCTGCCCGGCAAGCTCGCCGCCCAGGCACGCCGGTTGGAGCCGGGGGCCGAGTTCGCCTCCTGCGCCATCGAGATCGCGTACGGCTCCCGCCGCGTACCCCGGCTCGCCGGAACCGACCGCGTCACCAAGGCCGACCTGATCCGGTCGCGGATGGTGATGGTGCACAGCTCGACGTTCCTGTTCCGGCGCGGGGCGCTGTGGGTCGACGAGAGCGCACCCGGCGGCCAGAACGAGGACTGGGACCTCGCCCTGCGCGCCGCCGGGCGGCAGCCGATCGTCCACGTCGACCGGCCGCTCGTCCGGGTCGCCTGGGGCGCCTCCCACTACGTCGCCCGCTGGGCCGACCGCATCGCCGGGCTGGAGTGGATGCTCGCCCGGCACCCCGAACTGGCCGTGGATCCGCGCGGCGCGGCGCGGATCTACGGTCAACTCGCCTTCCACAACGCCGCACTGGGGCGGCGCCGGGAGGCTGGACGCTGGGCGCTGCGTACCTTCGCCGCCCGGATCGGCGAGCCACGCGCACCGATCGCGCTCGCCGTGGCCGCCGGGCTGATCCCGGCCTCGGCGGTCCTATCCCTGCTGCACCATCGGGGGCACGGCATTTGACCACCCGAGATCTCACCCACCCCACCTCCCCGGACCCCGGTCCCCCGGAGCCAACCCCGACTGCCTCAACCCCCGGCCTGGATCTCGCGGACGTGCGCCCTCCCACACTTCCCCGCCAACGCACCGAACATCCACCACCCATCCCCCAGACGGCCCCCCAGCACCCCGTTAGCGACCCGCCTACAGCTCGGGTCGACTCCCTGCGGCCCGTCGGCGATCTGTCCACGGCTCAGGCAGATTCCCCGCGGCCCGCCGGCGGCCCGCCCACGGCCCAGGCCGACTCTCAGTGGCCCGCTGGCGACTTGCCTGCGGCTCAGGCCGACTCCCTGCGGCCCGCGGGCGATCTGTCCACGGCTCAGGCCGACTCCCTGCGGCCCGCGGGCGACCTGCCCACGGCTCAGGGCGATCCCCGGCGTCCCGCCGGCGGGAGTGTCCACGATCCGGTCGTCCCGGTGGCCCGTGCCGTGAACACGGGGCTCGGTGGCGACGGCCCTCACCCGGGCACCGCCCCCCACCCGAGCGCCCCCCACACGGGCGACGGGGCCCGTGGTGGGGATGTGGCTTCGGGGGGTGGCAGGCATCGGGGTGGTCCGCATGTGGTTCCGAGGGTGGGCCGGGGTGGTCAGGAGATGCCCGTCGGGGCGTTGGAGGTGCTTCGGCGGGTCAAGGGAAGCGAGAGCGCGCGGCCGTACGAGAGGGAACGGCATGTCTGCACGCCCTCCACGGCCGACAGGGCCGGGCGGGTGGTCGTCGGTGGGGTGGCGGTTGATCCGCTGACCGAGCGGCAGGTCGTGGAGCGGGTGGCGGCCGAGCTGGCGGCCGGGCGGGGCGGGCACATCATCACCCCGAATGTGGACATCTGCCGAACTGTCGCCAAGGACGAGGCGCTGCGTCGGCTCGTGCGTGAGGCCGAGGTCGTGGTGGCCGACGGGATGCCGCTCGTGTGGGCGTCGCGGCTCATCGGCGTGGCGTTGCCCGAACGGGTGACCGGGGCGGATCTGATCTGGTCGCTCAGCAAGATGGCGGCGCGGAAGGGGTTCTCGATCTACCTGCTGGGCGGGCCGCCAGGCGTGGCACGCCAGGCGGGGGAAGAGCTCAGTAGCTGCCATCCCCGGTTGAACGTCTGCGGGTACGATGCGCCGCCGTTCGACTTCGACGTGACCGCTCAAGGACGGGCCGGGGTGCGGGCGCGGGTGGTGGCGGCCGGGCCGAAGCTGGTGTTCGTGGGCCTCGGCTTTCCCAAGCAGGATCTGCTGATCGAGGAACTGCGGCCGGAACTGCCCGGCGCGTGGTTCGTGGGCTGCGGGTCGGCGATCGCGTTCGCGGCGGGAACGGTTCACCGTGCGCCGGACTGGATGCAGAGCCTGGGCCTGGAGTGGCTCTACCGGCTGACGAGCGAACCGGGACGGCTGGCGAAGCGGTACCTGGTGGACGACCTGCCCTTCGCCGCCCGGTTGCTGGGTGGATGCCTGGTCCACTACCTCAGGCGCCGCGCGAGGTGAAGTGACGGACGCGGCTCATCTCCTCGGAGGTGAGGCCGCGGGTGGCGTTGTGGAGGGCTTGGCGGGAGTTCATGGGGCGGTACGCGGTCCTGGACAGACCCGTCCAGGCGAAGCCCCGCTCGGCGGTGCCCTCCGTGAGGCAGGCGCGGGTGATGCGGTGTCCGGCGGCCGGGGTCCAGGTCAGGTTGGCGTAGGAGTACAGGGCGCGGAAGCCGTTCACGGGGTCGGCGGCCAGTTTGTCGTAGGAGACCTGGAGGACGTCCGGGGTCTTGTCGAGGACGGCCCGGGTGACCCGCCACAGGGCGGCGGCCTTGGCCAGGTGGTCCTGGGAGCCGATCAGGGGGCGTAGGTCCTCCACCTCGGGGTGGTCGCGGACCAGTAGTGGCTGTTCGAGCAGTTCGTGGAAGTAGACGGTCCAGCTGAGCCGCCGCCAGCTGGCCGCGAACGCGACCGGGTCGCGGACGAGCGCGATGACCCGGCAGCCGAGCCTCCTGGCGAACCAGCCGGCCGACAGCACGGCGAACGGGTCGTCCAGCAGCGCGCGTCTGCCGGTCAGGCGGCCGTGGGTGAAGGCGGCGCCGTACCGGATCATTCTGGCCAGGTCGTACGGCGAGTGGTTCGCGCGCAGCTCGGCCAGGAACCGGTAGCGCAGGCGGACGGTGTCGCGGAAGGCGGGCAGCCAGTCGGCGGCGTTGTCATCGCAGATGTACTGGAACCGGTGGGTAACGCTGGCGCGCAGCACACCGGGGGAGCGGCCGGGCGGGTGCTGCGGGTTGAGCGGCTCGTTGACATAGACGAGTTCGCCGGAGGCGGCCAGCATCTTGCCGACCCAGCTCGTCCCACTGCGAGGCAGCCCGGTGACCAGGATCGGAGTCATGCGGCGGCCCACAGAGCGGCAGGGGGCAGCCCGGTGCTCGGGCTCGGAGTCATGTGGAGTCCCGCGGGGCGGCAGGGGGCAGTCCGGTGCTCGGGCTCGGAGTCATGTGGAGTCCCGCGGGGCGGCTCGGGGTGGTCCGGGGATGGGGTTCGGAGTCATGTGGTGGCCCAGGTTCGGGGGCGTAGGGCGGTCAGGCTGTGGCGGCCGAAGGGGTGCAGGCCGTAGCGGCGGTGGAGTTGCCAGAGCGGGAGCAGGTTCTTGACGATCACACCGCCGGACCAGCCGAGCACCGCGCCGACGGCCCCGTGTGACGGGATCAACGCCAGGTCGAGCGCGAGCGTGCAGGCGACGGCGGCGACCAGGTTGAGGAGGCTTGAGGTGGTGTGTCCGGCGGCGGTGAGCACCACGTCGACCATGCCGCACGCGGTGGCCAGCATCATCGTCGCCGACAGGATCAGCGCCACGGGTACGGCCGCGCCGTACTCCTGGCCGAAGATCCGCAGCAGCCACGGCGCGATGGCCGCGTAACCGAGCCAGACGGGCCAGGTCAGCAGCACCAGCCACATGGTCGTGGCCTGGTAGAGCTCGCGGGCGCGCACCAGGTCGCCGCGGGCGAGCGCCTGGATGAGCCGGGGCTGCGCGGCCTGGGCGAGGCCCTGGTTGGCGAGCTGGCCGATGACCTTGAACCGGGTGGCGGCGGTGTAGACGGCGGCGGGGGCGGGCCCGGCCAGCGCCGCGACGACCACGATGTCGAGCCGCTGGAAGATCGCCTGGATGGCGCCGGCCGCCGACCGCGGCGCGGTGTAGCGCCACAGGTCGTGCCCGGTCCCGGGCAGGTAGGGGGTGCGCGGCAGCCGCCCGCGCAGGCTGAACCCCGCCAGCGCCAGCACCACCGGGTACGGCACCGCCCAAGCCGCCAGCAACCACCCTTCCGGCGAGCCTCCTGCCCAGCCCGCCGGCAACCACCCCTCCGGCAACCACCCTCCCGCCGAGCCTCCCGCCCAGCCCGCCAGGGCTGATCCTTCCGGTGAGTCCCCGGCCAAGGCGTCTGGTGAACCCGTGGGCAACCACCCGCGTGTCCACGCCAGGCAGACCGCGGCCACGAGGACGAGCTGGGCGACCGGCAGCAGGATGCCGTCGTACAGGACGGTCGGCCGCATCACGCCGAACCCGCGCGTGGCCGCCAGCAGGATGTCCGCGGCCACCATGACGGGCAGGACCAGCGCGACCATCCCCAGCTGTGGATAAAGAAGAGCACCGGCGACCGACGCCAGCACCACCCCCGGCACCAACGCCGCCCTGACATATCCGGAAATGCCGCGATATTCAAAGGTCTTCGCCCGCGCGATGAAGAAGATCAGCCCGTTGCCCGCGTCCAGCTTGGCCACCCCGGCGACCATCAGCGCCAGCGCCACCGCGGTGAAGAACGACCCGGCCACCGACACCTCGAAGGCCCTGGTCACCAGCACCACGAGCACGAACTGCGCCACCGCTCCCGCGGCCGCCCCGGTGAGTCCCGCCACGCCGCCCCTGGCCACCCGGCGCAGCGACGCCCGCCGTACCCCGGTCACCGGCGCCATGACGGATCACCGCCCAGCCATCGCACGAGCTGCTGGTCGTAGACCTCGAAGTGGTCGCGCAATGTCTGCCGCAGCGACTCCGCGACCGGTTTGGGGAGCGGACGCCCGTTGTGCCGCTCGAACACAGGATCGCCCAGGCGCGGGACTCCCAGGAACTCCAGCACCCGGTCATAGATCCGCTCGGGCGTGTGGAAGAACCGGTGGCTGTCGATCACCAGGATGCGCTCCTGCCCGAACAGCGGCTCCAGCCGGTCGAGCTGCTCGGCGTAGCGGCCGCGGGCAAGGTAGGCGTGGTGGCGGTGGGAGTGGTGGACGGCCTCCGGCCGGCCGCGCAGCAGTTCCTCGGCGCCGGCCAGCCGTTTGTCCTCCAGCTCCACCGCGTACTCGAAGTGCGACTCCGTCTCGAACCCGCGTGCCAGCTCGTGCGCGTGAGCCGAGCAGGCCCGTTCCACGGGGTCGCGCACGAGCACGATCAGCTTCACCTCCGGCAGGTCTCGGGCGATGCGCTCACCGGCCAGCGGATGGAACAGGTAGTACGGCGACGACTCGAACGCCAGCGGCCGGTGCCCGTGCTTGCGCGCCAGCAGCGCCGCGCCCACCTTCAGCGGAAAGTGGCCCTGGTACCAGGACAGGCCGCGCGCGTAGTCGACGTCGAAGTAGTGCACGCCCTTGTGCAGCACCGGCTTGAGCAGCAGCGGATGCTGCGCCAGCGCGCGGTAGAGCGAGGTGGTGCCGCACCGCTGCGCGCCGACGATGAGAAACGACGGCAGGATCCGCCCGGCCGAGGTGAATCTGCCCGTGGTCCGCGAGACGGCGAGCACCGATTGCTTCATCGCGTTCATGTGAGCAGCTCCTGGGAGTCGACGAGCGGGTTGAGCCAGGTGCTCGGCGGGCCGAGCGGCTCGTGGCCGTCGGCGGCGTGCCGGTCGGCCAGCGCGATCAGGTAGAACAGGGCGGTCTGCCTGGCGACGGCGGAGCTCAGCCCGAGCGGCGCCAGCACGCCGACGGCCTGGGCCAGGCAGGCGCGGGCGGCGGTGGGCGCGTCCATCCTGCGCAGCGCGCGCTGGAAGAGGTGGTGAAGCGCGTCGAAGCCGTACGGCACGCCGATCGAGTACCGCTCCCAGTCCCAGACCAGCAGGCGGCCGTCGGCCGACGGGCAGATGTTCCACGGTGAGAGGTCGCCGTGCCAGGCGTGCTCGGCGCCGCCGGTGGCGGCGATCTCCTTGACCGCCCGCGCCAGCAACGTCGCCGGCACCCGGCCCCGGCCGGTGACCGGCAGCGGTGACAGCGCCAGCACCGACAGGTCGCGCCAGCGGGCGTGGTGGAGGACGGTCGGCGGCTGGATCGTCTTCAGCGGCAGGTCGGCCAGCCGCTGGAGCGCGGCGGCCTCGTTGGCGATCAGTTCCTGGGCACGTGGGGTATCGCCGATCTTGACGAAGGCGATCCGCCCGGACTCGGTGTGCGCCTCCAGGATCGGCTTGCGGTTGGCGCGCCTGGCCGGCCGTACGTGCAGGACGGTCTCGACCCGGACGCCGAAGACCTCGCTGAGGTACTCCGAGATCGACCCCTCGACCGCGACCATCACCTTGGGCCCGAGTGCGGCGTGCCACCACCGGCGCGGCGCCAGTCGCCGGGGCAGCAGCGCGTGCGGCAGCAGACTGTACGGCTGAGGCGACCCGTGACCGGGAAACAGCACCCTGACGGTCTGGCCCAGATAGCGCAGCCGGATCTTCGCGTCGTTCATGTCGTGTTCCTCCACAGGAGGGCGAAGGAGATGAGGTAGAGGCTGAGCGGCGTGACCAGGCCGTCGTAGACGAACATGTAGAACAGCACCAGCAGCATCACCAGCACCCCGGCCAGCCCGACGGGGCTGCGGTCGCGCCAGTGACGGCGCACCGCGCCGGCGAAGAAGGCCACGTAGAGGACGGCGCCGGTGACGCCCTGGGTGATGAGCAGCAGCCAGAGCTGCCCGTCGCTGCCCAGCGGCGGATGGCCGCAGCCGGCGCACCAGTCGGTCTTGCCGGTGGTGATCGTGCGGTGGTTGCCGGTGGCGTTGCGGGTGTTGCCGAAGCCGATCACCGGGGAGTGGGCGGCGGCCTCGATCGTCGCCGAGACGGTGAACGCCCGGATGTCGTTGGAATGCGGGTTGTCGAGGCGTTGAATGACCAGCGGGGCCAGTGGGCTCAGCGCGAAGACCAGCGCGCCGGCGGCGGCGATCGCGCAGACGGTGAGCCTCGTCCGGCCGCCGACCCGGACCACGAGGTAGAGGGCGGCCAGGCCGAGGCCGATCCACAGGCCGCGGTTGAGCGAGTACACGACGGGGACGGCGGCCAGGCAGATCAGCACCACGGCCGCCGCCTTGCGGTGCCGCCCGCCGTACACCCACCAGCCGACCACGAACCAGACCAGCAGGATCGACAGGTTGCTGCCCCAGGCGTTGGCCCATTCGAAGGGGGCCTCGGGGCGGGGCAGGCCGTAGCCGAGCACCTTCTGCGTCTGGGCGGCGGTGGGGTGGATGAGGTTCTGCACGAAGGAGTTGTCGGCGATCCAGCCGGGCAGCACGAGCTCGACCGGTGAGGTGTAGGCGAACTTCGGGAACAGGACGCCGAGCAGCCCGCCGGCCACCGTCCAGACGAACAGCACGCCCAGCATCCGCACCAGCCGCAGCTGCGACAGCTCCTGTTTCGTGAGGTTTCCCAGGTAGAGGACGACGACGAACAGGGAGGCGTAGAGCGCGAACCGCATGCCGTAGCCGATCAGCCGCCCGGGCCCGAGGCCGCCGTAGGTGCCGGGCGGCGCCTCGGCCAGCGCCAGCCCGCTGACCAGGTAGCCGGCCAGCAGCAGTACCCACAGCCCCGCGCCGCGCGGCAGCCTGATGGGCCGGCGCCGCCACAGGATGACCGCCATCGGCACCGCCATCACCACGACCGACAGGCCGCCGAAACCCAGGGCCCACCACACGGGGTAGCCGACGAGGAGCGCGGCGATCGGCCACGCCGGATCCTTCACGGCTTGGCGCCCGGGGTGTCGGTGACGGCGGGCATGGGGGTGGTCTCGGGCTCGGGCGCGGGCGCGGGGACGACGAGCTTGTCGAGGGTCTGCGACAGCTTCGGCAGCGCCCTGGACTTCTCCGGCGGTGCCGGGAGGTCGCCCGTGCAGGTCACAGCGCCGATGATCGGCACGTCGTGCCTGCTCAGATGGCGTACGGCCGCCGCGACGTCCGCGGCCGCGGCCTTGCGCAACGTGATCAGGAGGATCGCCGCGTCGGTCTTGGCCAGGTCGCCCACGTCCTCGCCGCTGAGCACCGACAGCCGGGCACGGGCGGACAGCGGGGCGGCCAGGGCGTGCGCGCCGGGACCGGGCGGGACCACCCTGACCAGCAGCCGCTTGCCGGGGCATGCCGCGACCACCGAGGAGGCCAGGTCGTGGAGCGTGCCCTTGTCCAGGACCTTGACCTGATCGGACAGGTCGGCCAGGACGGCGACCCCGGTCAGCCGCTCGACGTCGGCGGCGCGGCGCAGCCGGGTGTCGAGCCGGTCGCGGCCGTAGGCGGCGGCGGAACCAGTCAGCAGGCCGAGCATGAGGCCGGCGCCGAGATACAGCGGCAGGCTGGGCGCGCTGGGCGCGGTCGGCGTGGCCGCCTCGCTGATCACCGTGCCCGGTGTGATGGCCACCGTCTTCAGGCTGTCGTACTTCATCGTCAGGCTGAGGGCCTGCCGGTTGAGCACGGTCTGCCGGTGGGTGGCGACGGCGTGGCCGGCGGTGCCCCTGCGCAGCTTGGTCACCTGCTCGGCGGTGTCGCCGAGGGCGGAGTTGACCTGTTTGAGCTTGGCCAGGAGCGCCTTCTGCTGGGCGGCGAGCGCGGTCTGCGCGGATTCGGTGCGATGGGTCAGGTACGCCTGGCCGTAGGCCCGCGACTGCGCGACGGCTGTCCGCGGGTCCGCCGCGGTGACCGCGATCGCCAGCACCGACGAGTTGGGCGGCACGCTCACCTCGGCCGGCTCGGCCACCGGGATCCTGAGCGCCGTCGCCGTCATGGCCGCCACGACGGCCGACTGCGCGATCCGCGCCTCGGTGTCGAGGTTGAGCGCCTCGCGCTGGCGGCTGGTGACCTGGTTGTTCTGCTCCTGGACGCCGACCGGGGCGACCAGCACCTCGGTGGTCGCGGTGTAGGCGGGTGGCAGGAGCCTCCAGAGGCCGAGCGCGGCGGCGACCGCGGCCAGCATGCAGCCGGCGAAGAGCAGCTTGCGCCTGCGGAGCAGCGACAGGTGCTCCGCCAGGTCCGTGCCGGAGCTACGGGCCTGGACGGCCGGCGGCGGGCTCATGGAAGTGTTTACCCCGTGCTTCCGATCGGCGACTCTGCGTCACTATAGGGCGCGCGGATATTGCCCCGTTTGAATACGGAAGATTTTCTCCGGTACGGCTCCGCCATCCGCCCGGAAATGTCCCAAGATAATAGGGAAATGCCACTCAAAATCGGGCGAAAGGAATTGGCGGCGGAGTGTATTCCGCGGTGACTGATCGGCGCTCTCGGCAAGCTCGGTTCCCCGAGTGTACCTGCGATTTCCCGCGCATCGAACCACCTCAGCCGTGGAAAGCCGGGAAGGTGGCACTGGCTGAAAGTGTCGCCCAGCCGTGGCAAAGTTGCAACGTTGTTTTACCCCGGGGTGGGGGTCCCGGGAGGAAGGACAAAGGGGTCGACGTGTTTCAACGGGGAATTCTTACTAAAAGCCGAAAAATCGGAATGAGGGTGCTGCTGATCGGCGCCCTCCTGCCGGTCGCGGCCTGCAGCGGCGCCGAGGGCGTACGCGATCCGGGCCCGGCCGACGCCGCCCTGGTCGACGGAAGACTGGGCATCGAAAGGTCGCCGGCCTGCGCGGTCACGGCCAAGCTCATCCCGTCGTGCGGCGCCTGGTGGGGCATGGCGCCCGAGATCTTCACCGGGCTGCCGGTCGGCAGGGCCGTACACAGGGCGGAGGAGCGGATGGGCGCGACCGCCGACATCGTGCACGTCTACCACCGGGGGAAGGAGTTGTTCCCCACGGACAAGGAGATCGAGCTCGCCCGAGACCCCCTCCAACCACGCATGCTGCTCATCAACTGGAAGCCCTCGTTCGAGCACACGTGGGCCGAGATCGCCGACGGCGCGCTCGACCGCCGGATCGACCGGCTGGCGGCGCACGTCCGCGACACGTTCCCTGAGCGCTTCTTCCTCACGATCCACCACGAACCGGAGAACGACGTCGTGCCCTCGGCGGGCTCCGGCATGCAGGCGGCCGACTACGCCGCCATGTACCGGCACGTGGTGCTCCGGCTGCGGGAGAAGGGCGTGAAGAACGCCATCACCGTCATGACCTACATGGGCGCGCCCAACTGGGCCGCCAAGTCCTGGTTCCAGAACCTGTACCCGGGTGACGACGTCGTCGACTGGGTCGCCATGGACCCCTACGCCGACGACAACGTCCGCGACCTGGCCGGGCTGGTCAACAAGACCCGCAAGGACTACCCCGGCTGGCCGGGCTTCTACCGCTGGATGCAGTGGCGCTTTCCCGGCAAACCCATCATGGTCGCCGAATGGGGCGTCTTCGAGCGCTGGAGCGACCGCGCGTTCAAACGCGCCTTCTACGAGTCGGTCCGGGCCCAGATCAAGCACTATCCGCAGATCAGGGCGCTGGTCTACTTCGACTCCCCGAAGGCGCCGCGCGGCGACACGCGCTTCGACACCACGGCGGAGGGCCGCCGTGCCTTCACCGACCTGGCCCGCGACCCCTACTTCCGCTCCACCCGGGTTCCGCGCCCCTGAACGTCAGCGGATCCAGCGCCCGGCGCGCAGAGTGTCCAGCACCCGCGACACCGCCGCCTCGATCGAGAGGTGCGTGGTGTCGATCGCGAGGTCGGCGTCCTCGGGCTCCTCGTACGGATCGGAGACGCCGGTGAACGACGGGATGGCGCCGGAGCGGGCCTTGGCGTACAGGCCCTTGCGGTCGCGCCGCTCGCACTCCTCCAGCGGCGTGGCCACGTGGACCAGCAGGAAGTCCGCCCCGACCCCCTCCACCATGGCCCGCACCTCGTCCCGGGTCCGTGCGTAGGGGGCGATCGGGGCGCAGATGGCCAGGCCGCCGTGCCGCGCGGTCTCGGCGGCGACGAAGCCGATGCGCCGGATGTTGAGGTCGCGGTCCTCCTTGGAGAACGTCAGCCCCTTCGACAGCAGGTGCCGCACCACGTCCCCGTCGAGGTAGGTGATCGTCCTGCCGCCCTCTTCGAGCAGCGCGTCACGCAGCCCGCGGGCGATCGTGGACTTGCCCGAACCGGACAGACCAGTGAAGAACACCACCAGCCCGCGCCGGTGCGGCGGCCCGGGGATCTTCACGGGCTCCGGGCCGGCGAGGTGCTCGGTGGCTCCGTAGGCGGCGGCGACGTGCTCGCGTAGTTCGAGGTCGAGCTCGGGTTCCTCGCGCGGCGCGAGTGGCACGGGGACGACGAGGGTGTCCTCGGGGAGCTGGTTCTTGGCCTTGAGCGCGGCTCGGACGACGGCCGGGCCGGCTTCGCCGTACGCGAGAGGAAGAAGGAGGATGCGCGCGCCGAGCTCCTTGGCGGTGGCGACGACCTCGCCGAGGTCGTCGAGGGGGCCGCGCATCGTGACCGCGAGCGTCTCGCGCCCGCCCAGCTCGGCGCGGACCTGCTCAGGGGTACGGCGCAGCCGCGCGAACGGCCCGTGCTCCGGCGGGTTGAGGCTCCTGAGCGGCCCGGTGGCGCCCTGCCCGGTCACGGTGACCACGGCCAGCGGCAGGCCTTCGGGGTCGAGGAGGGTGACCTCGTCGCCGGGTCCTGCCTGCTCGGGCAGGTGGAGTGCCACCGGCGCGGGCCACGGCGTGCCGTCGGCCAAGGTGCCGCGCTCCTCGACGGAGTGCAGGTCGTCGTGCCCGAGAAAGCCCTTGAGCGGCTCGAAGGCCCCTGAAAGGAGAAGTTCGAGATCGGCGAGTTCGCGCTCGTCTGGGGTGAACTCCACGTATTCCATCCCAAGTGAATCGGTAGGAAGGAACTCTAGCGTGCGGCAGGCATAGCGGGACCGTGCATGCGGCGTCTTAGGGGTGACCCATTGGAGGTGAACGTGGACGAACCAGCCTTCCGCGAGTTCGTCGCGGCGCGGTCTCCCGCCCTGATGCGGCTGGCGTTCCTGCTGACCGGCGGTGACCAGCACGCGGCGGAGGACCTGGTGCAGATCGCGCTGTCGAAACTCGCGGGGAAATGGCGGCGGGTGAGCACGCCCGAGGCATATATACGCCAGGTCATGTACCGCCAGCAGGTGAGCTGGTGGCGGGCGGCGGGACGGCGGCCGGAGGTGGTGCGCCCGGCGGTCCCCGACCTGGCGGAGGCGGACTCCACCCACCAGAGCGAACTGCGCATGGTCTTACGCGGCGCGCTGGCCAGGCTGACCCCGCGGCAGCGGACGGTCCTGGTGCTGCGCTACTTCGAGGACCTGCCCGACCACGAGGTGGCCAAGGTACTGGGCTGCTCGGTCGGGACCGTGCGGAGCACCGCACACCGATCGCTGGCCAAGTTGCGGGAGCTCTTCCCGGAGCTGGAGGTAGTGGGATGACGAATCAGTTGCGCGAGGTGATGGGCGAGTGGGCCGACGAGGTCCAGGTGCCGCACGACCTGGCCGACCGGGCGCTACGGCGGCGTGCCCGGCGGCCCTGGGTCTACGGCGCGCTGGCGGTGGGGGTCGCGGCGGCGCTGGCCGTGGCGGCGACGATCGTGACCAGAGAGGGAGACATCGTGATCAGGCCCGCGACCGAGGTGACGTTGCCCGCCAGGCCGTCACCGGCGCCGACGGACGTGCGGGCGGACGTGGACAACGTCCCGCCCAGGAACATGATCGCGGCGGGGAATTACGCGATCTCCTCATATTTCGTGTACTCGACGGAGAAACTGGGCGGCCGGTGGGAGCGGCGCCGCCATACCTGGTGGCTGCTGAACCCCCGGACCGGCACCTATGAGAAGACGCCCTACGCGTGGCTGGACGTGGCGCCGGGCCTGCAGGTGGCCGCCGTGCTCGAAGGCGAGGTGATGGGGCGCAGGATCGGCATACTCGACCTGAACACCGGGCAGTTCCTGACCTGGATCGAGCTGGACCAGGACGTCATCGGCCTGAAATGGTCACCCGACGGCACGAAGCTGCTGGCCACCGCCTACGCCGAGTACCCCATGCGATGGAAGCGGGTCGGCCCCAACTCCGAGGAGCACCTCCCGACGACCCGCACCGGCTTCTACGTCGTGGACGTGCCGACCAAAGAGGTGGCGTTCCGCCCCATGCCCAACGACGAGAACCTCCTTCCCGCCGGCTCACAGAACTTCAACTGGAGCCAGGACGGCACGCTGGTCTGGGAGGGCCGCGGCGGAGAGCCGAGCCGCGTGTATTTCACCCCGGACGGACGCGAGCACGAAGCGCCCCCTGAGAAGTACTCCAGCGCGCGCGTCACACCGCTGTCGCCCAACGGCACCCTGCTCCTCGGCCGGGACGGCCTGCCCACCTCGATCACCGAGAAGGCGACCGGCCGCGTCGTCGGCAGGCAGCAGGCGCTGCAACTCCACGCGTGGGCCGACGACGAGAGCGTCCTCGCCCTGGCATGCGCCGGCGAATGCGACAACGAGTTTCATTCGGCGCTGATGCTGATAGGCGTGGACGGCTCGGTGAAGCGGCAGCTCAGCGGCTATCAGGACAAGACGAAGGAGGACCCCTGGGTCGGGGTGCTGACGCCTAGATGAGCCGGGCGAAGTGGTTCTGGGGTTTGCGGATGACCATCGTCACCTCGTCGTGAGAGGACGGGAGGCGGCCGCGCGTGAGTTTGTCCACGAGCGCGACGGCCGCACTCCCGATCCGGCCCATGGCAGGCCCGGTGGTCGCCGTCTGGTCGTCGGTGATCATCAGGCCGCGGGTGAGGCAGAAGGCGTGCATGCCGTCGCGCGAGGTGATCGGCTCGTACACGGCCGGCAGCGGCCCCGGAGTGCCCTCGGCGACCAGCCGCTTCCAGAGCAGCGACCGCAGCCATGACGGAACGGCCCGATCGCACCACCCATAGGCGGAACGCCGATCGCGCATCCTGAGCAGCACCAGCCCGCCCGGTCGTAGAGCCTGGAGCATGCGGTCGAGAACCAGCTCGGCATGCTGGATCCGCTCCAGCAGAAACGTCAGCTGGATCACGTCGAACGACCGCGGCGGCATCGGCACCGACCGCATGTCACCCAGCGCCCACGAGGCCAGGTCCTGCCGCCCCTCGACGACCGCCCGGACAGCGGGCAGTTCCTCATCGACCCCCGTGACCCTGGTCTCCATGCGCTCCAGAAGGAGCGGCTCGTCACGCGCGCATCCGGCGATGAGAATGTCGAGCCGCCGCCCCAGCTGCTCGGTCCACTGCTCGCGGATCCGCTGACCAAACAGGTCGCCCCGCAGAGCGACCGCACGCACCTCTGACATGTCACCAACAGTAATCAACCGATCGCTCTTAGTTGCGCATTTCTCCACTCTTCCCAGCCCCCTTTCCCCCGCACCCCCAGTTCGTCCGCTTCCACCACCCCCGCACCAAACCTCCCGCCCACTCCCTCCCGTCCTGCGCCAAAGCTCCCGCGCGGTGCCCGCCCCACGCGCCTCTGTCCGCGCCTTGCTTCGCACCTGTCCGCTACGTCAGACCATCTCCGTGCGTCTTTGCCGCCCCTCGCTCTGGTCCGTTGTGGCGGGTCGCTCCTATGCGTGTCTCCCGCGCCTCGCCTCACACCGGTCCGTTGCGGCAGACTGCCCCTCCGTCGTGTCTCGTTCCGCGCCCATCCGTTACGGCAAGCCGCCCCCACGCCCCCCGCCGCCATGGGCGCGCCTCCGTGCAAGGTCGCCCGGCAGTCGGACAAACGCGCCGCCGCGACGGCGCCTGTTTCACCACCCGCACGGAAGCCATGAACCGGGACCGAGCGGAACCACGAACCGGACCCGAGCGGAACCGTGAGCCGGACCCGAGGGAACCGTGAGCCGGGATCGGGCGGAAACCGTGAATCGGGACCGACTCGTAACGCGGCAAGTAGGGATAAATCTGGTGAAATGTCGGAGTGGAGACGCTGAAGGACCTCCTTGACGGCGTGGCGGCCGGACAACTGCCCGCTCCCGACGGAGCCGTGGACCTCCTCCCGCAACCCACCACCCGAGATCTGGGCATCATCGCCTTCACCGCCCACACCGTGGTCTTCGCCGACCTCCACCCCATCTGGCTGCGCGCCCGCCTGCCGGAAGGCGACCTGTCGGCGCCGCTGAACCCACCCTTCCTTCGCGCCCTGGAACGCAAGACCGGCCGCCGCGTGGACGGCCTGGACATGCTCCTCCTCGCCCAGCCCCTGCCCGGCCCCCCGTCGGCCGCCCTGGCCGAGGTCACGAGCCGCGCTCACCCGAGGGTCGCGCGAGCCCACCGCCACCGCGACGGCGTACGCGCGTGGGGATGCGAGGGCGGCCTCCTCGTCCTGGGCCGAGGCGTCGCGGGCCGCTGGGAGGCCGCCGTGGAGATCGCCCCCGAACACCGGGGCAAGGGCCTGGGCCGCACCTTGGCCACCGCCGCCCGCCACCTGACCCCGGAACCCGTATGGGCCCAGGTGGCCCCGGGCAACGCCGCCAGCGTCCGCGCCTTCCTCGCCGCCGGCTTCCTCCCCATGGGCTCAGAAGCCCTCCTCCCCCCACCCGATTAACCCACCCCCGTCGCCGCTCGGGTCAACGGCTGGTCCTTCGCGGTGACTTGCCGAGTGGGTCGCCGCCCAGATCCGGCTGCTTCGGCACAGCGCGCCACCTGGGCACAGCGCGCCGCCTGGGTGCCGGGGCGCAGCAGCGCCGCCTGGGCGCCGGGGCCGCGCGGGTGGTGAACGGGCGCCGTTACGGAGGTGCGTCTGTCCGACTGCCGGGCGACCTTGCACGGACGCTCGCCCATGTCGGTGGGAGGCGGGTGTGTGGCGCAGCCGTAAGGGATGGGCCGGGCGCGCGGGATGTGCGGCGGGCAAGGGGCGGAGAGGCAGAACGCACGGAATGTGCAGCCACCGTTGAGACGGGGAGAGGGGAGACGGGGAGACGGGGAGACGACGAGGAGACGGGGACGGCGGAGAAGACGGAAGGCGGGGGACGAGGGGACGGGGCGTGGGGGATGGGTGTGGGGGCGGACAGTAGGGTGGGGGTGACCCCCGCGACCGATACAGGCCGGGGGTAGTCGTGTTGCCCCGGGCTGGGGCGATCATGTTGCGTGGGGCTGTGGATGAGTCTTTCCGGACTGCTTGACCTTGTTGCCGCCGATCCCAAGTTGACCGCCGCTCTCGAGGAGGGCGGCGATGTCGCGCTGGTCGCGCCCGCGGCCATGCGTCCGTTCGGGGTGGCCGCGCTGGTCGGCCATGACCGGCGGACGGTGCTGGCCGTCACGGCGACCGGGCGGGAGGCCGAGGATCTGGCGGCGGCGCTCACGAGCCTGATCGAGCCCGGCACCGTCGCCGTCTTCCCCGCCTGGGAGACGCTGCCGCACGAACGGCTCTCGCCGCGCAGCGACACCGTGGGCCAGCGGCTGGCGGTGCTCAGGAGGCTGGCGCATCCGGTGCGCGGTGACGTCTCGGCCGGGCCGCTCAGTGTGATCGTGGCGCCGGTGCGCGCCCTTCTGCAGCCCATCGTGAAGGGGCTCGGCGATCTGGAGCCGATCCGGCTGCGGGCGGGCGACGACGCCGATCTCGACGACGTGGTCGACCGGCTGGTCACCAACGGCTACCACCGCGTGGACATGGTGGAGCGGCGCGGTGAGGTGGCGGTGCGCGGCGGGCTGCTGGACGTGTTCCCGCCGACGGAGGAGCATCCGCTGCGGCTGGAGTTCTGGGGCGACACGGTCGAGGAGATCCGCTGGTTCAAGGTGGCCGACCAGCGTTCGCTGGAGGCGGCGGAGGACGGGTTGTTCGCGCCGCCGTGCCGGGAACTGCTGCTGACGCCCGAGGTGCGGGAGCGGGCCAGGGCGCTGGGGGAGGAGCATCCTTCGCTGGCGGAGGTGCTCGACCAGCTGGCCGAGGGTCTGCCGGTGGAGGGGATGGAGGCGTTCGCGCCGGTGCTGGCGGGGGAGATGGACCTGCTGGTCGATCATCTTCCGGCGCGGTCGGCGGTGTTCGTGTGTGATCCGGAGCGGATCCGCGGGCGGGCCGAGGAGCTCGTGCGGACTTCTCAGGAGTTTCTCGAGGCGTCGTGGATCAACGCGGCGGCCGGTGGCGAGGCGCCCATCGATCTCGGCGCCGCCGCCTTCAGGACGCTGGACGACGTGCGCGGGCACGCCGGCGCGCTGGGGCAGCCGTGGTGGACGCTGGCGCCGTTCGGGTCCGGGGTGGAGCTGGACGCGCACGACTCGGAGGCGTATCGGGGCGACACGGCGCGGGCGCTGGCCGACATCAAGGGCTGGCTGGCGGAGGACAAGGCGGTCGTGCTGCTCAGCGAGGGCATGGGCTCGGCCGAGCGCATGGTCGAACTGCTCAAGGGCGTGGACGTTCCAGCCCGTCTGCAGAAATATCTGGACAAGGCGCCGGAGCCCAAGGTCGTCCACGTCACCACCGGCCTCATCGAGCACGGCTTCGTCACCAAGGACCTCGCCGTCCTCACCCACCTCGACCTCGTCGGGCAGAAGGCCTCCACCAAGGACATGCGCCGCCTGCCCAGCCGCCGGCGCAACATGGTCGACCCGCTCCAGCTCAAGGTCGGCGACCACGTGGTGCACGAGCAGCACGGCGTCGGCCGCTACATCGAGATGGTCCAGCGCACGGTCCAGGGGGCGACCAGGGAGTACCTGGTCATCGAGTACGCCAAGGGCGACCGCCTCTACGTGCCCACCGACCAGCTCGACGAGGTCACCAGGTACGTGGGCGGCGAGGCCCCCACGCTCAACCGCATGGGCGGCGCCGACTGGGGCAAGGCCAAGGCCAAGGCCAAGAAGGCCGTCAAGGAGATCGCCGGCGAGCTGATCAGGCTCTACAGCGCCCGCATGGCCAGTCCGGGCCACGCCTTCGCCGGCGACTCGCCGTGGCAGCGCGAGATGGAGGACGCCTTCCCGTACGCCGAGACCGGCGACCAGCTGGAGGCCATCGACGAGGTCAAGCGCGACATGGAGCGCGGCGTCCCCATGGACCGCCTCATCTGCGGCGACGTCGGCTACGGCAAGACGGAGATCGCGGTGCGCGCGGCCTTCAAGGCGGTGCAGGACGGCAAGCAGGTCGCGGTGCTGGTGCCCACGACGCTGCTGGTGCAGCAGCACATGTCGACGTTCACCGAGCGGTTCTCCAGCTTCCCGGTCTCGCTCAAGCCGGTCTCCCGCTTCCAGACCGACGGCGAGGTCAAGGGCACGCTGGAGGGGTTGCGCTCGGGCGCGGTGGACATCGTCATCGGCACCCACCGCCTGCTCAGCCCCGAGGTGCGCTTCAAGGATCTCGGCCTGATCATCATCGACGAGGAGCAGCGCTTCGGCGTCGAGCACAAAGAGGCCATGAAGCACCTGCGCACGCAGGTGGACGTGCTGGCGATGTCGGCCACGCCGATCCCGCGCACGCTGGAGATGGGCCTGACCGGCATCCGCGAGATGTCCACGATCCTGACCCCGCCGGAGGAACGGCACCCGATCCTCACCTTCGTCGGCCCCTACGACGAGAAGCAGCTCACCGCCGCGATCCGCCGCGAGCTCATGCGCGACGGCCAGATCTTCTTCGTGCACAACCGGGTGGCCTCCATCAACCGGGTGGCCGCGCGGGTCAAGGAGCTCGTGCCCGAGGCGCGCGTCGCTGTCGCGCACGGCCAGATGAACGAGCACCAGCTTGAGAAGATCATGGTGGGCTTCTGGGAGCGCGAGTACGACGTGCTCGTGTGCACCACGATCGTCGAGTCCGGACTCGACGTGCCCAACGCCAACACGCTCATCGTCGACCGGGCGGACAACTACGGCCTGTCCCAGCTCCACCAGTTGCGCGGACGCGTGGGCCGGGGCCGCGAGCGCGGCTACGCCTACTTCCTGTATCCGCCGGAGAAGCCGCTCACCGAGACCGCGCACGAGCGCCTGGCCACGATCGCCCAGCACACCGAGATGGGCGCCGGCATGTATGTCGCGATGAAGGACCTGGAGATCCGCGGCGCGGGCAACGTGCTGGGGGCCGAGCAGTCGGGGTTCATCGCCGGGGTGGGCTTCGATCTCTATGTCCGGTTGATGGCGGAAGCCGTACAGGAGCAGAAGGCGAAGCTGTCGGGGCAGCAGGTCGTGCAGGAGCAGCACGACGTGAAGGTCGAGCTGCCGATCAACGCGCACATCCCGCACGACTACGTCACCTCGGAGCGGCTGCGGCTGGAGGCCTACAAGCGGGTCGCCGCGATCGCCTCCGACCTCGGCATCGACGAGGTGCGCGCCGAGCTCACCGACCGGTACGGCAAGCCGCCCGTGCAGGTCGAGAACCTCCTGGCGGTGGCACGCTTCCGGCTCAGGGCCCGTCAGGCGGGGCTCACGGACGTGACGCTGCAGGGGCAGAACGTCAAGTTCGGCCCGGTCGTGCTGAAGGAGTCGCAGCAGGTACGCCTGGACCGGTTGTACAAGAGCGCCATCTACAAGCAGGCGGCGGAGACGCTCCTGGTGCCGATGCCGAAGACCAAGCCGGTGGGCGGGCAGCCTCTTCGCGACCTGGACCTGCTCAAATGGTGCGGGGATCTGGTCGAGGCGATGTTCCTGGAGCCCGCACGGGTAAGCTAGCGCCGGTTTTTGTCGGAAAGGATGCACGTGAAGTCGATTCGAGTGGCCGTGGCCGCCGCCGCGGTGGGTGTCGCGCTGACCGCCTGCTCCAGCCCGGTCGAGGCGGGCGCCGCCGCCGTCGTCGGTGGGGAGCGCATCGCGGCGAAGGACCTCAACTCCGAGGTCCAGCAGTATGAGAAGGCGCTGACCGCGGCGCGGCTGGACGCGAGCGCGCTTCAGGTGCCGCTCAACCAGTTCGTCCTGTTCCGGATGACGAACGAGGCGGTGTACCGCCAGCTCGCGCAGAGGTACAAGGTCCAGGTCAGCGAGTCGGAGATCGACACCGCGCTGAAGGACCCGGGCCAGCAGCAGACTCCGGCGATGAACCTGCTGTCGAAGGGCGTGCCCCCGGGCGACGCCCGCGACTACCTGCGCGGCGAGCTGTCGATCCAGAAGATCCTCCAGCAGCTCGGCGGCGCCCAGAACCAGCAGGCGATCGAGAAGCTCCGTTCGGAGTTCACCACCGTCAAGGTCACCTACAGCCCGCGCTACGGCCAGCTGAACACGCAGCCGACGCAGGAGAACCCGTCGATGTTCGTCGACACGGGCCGCTTCGGCAAGCTCACGCCCACCCAGCAGCCCCAGCAGCAGCAACAGCAGCCGCAGGGCTGAGCATGCCGCTCATCGTCGTCACCACCTCGCCCAGGGTCGCTCCCGGCCTGCTCAGCCACCAGGCGTGGCAGGCGCTGCGCTCGGGCGAGGTGCTGACCGCCTCGGCCGCCCACCCGCAGCTGCCCTACCTCGCCGAGGCGGGCGTCGAGGTCACGGTCGGCCCGCAGAATCCGGCCGAGCTGGTACGGCGGGCCGCCGCCGCCACGCTCGTCTGGCTGGCCATGGACGACGAGGACTTCCTGCGCGCGGCCGGGCACGCCGCCCTGGCGCTGGACGAGCCGCCGGTGATCGAGATCGTGCCCGGCTCCTACGACCTGCCGGGCGCCCGGATGCTCGACCTGGTCGGCGTGATGGACCGGTTGCGCGTGGAATGCCCCTGGGATCGCAAGCAGACGCACGAGACGCTGGTGCCGTACCTGCTGGAGGAGGCCTACGAGGTCCTGGAGACGATCGAGCACGGCGACTACCCGGCGCTGCGTGAGGAACTCGGGGACCTGCTGCTGCAGGTGGTGTTCCACGCGCGGGTGGCCGAGTCGTTCGACATCGACGACGTCGCGGAGGGCATCGTCGAGAAGTTGGTCAGGCGGCACCCGCACGTGTTCGGCAGCGTCAGGGCGGAGACCGCCGACGAGGTGAACGACAACTGGGAGGCCATCAAGGCCGCCGAGCGGGCCGAGAAGGGCACCGAGTCGATCCTGGACGGCGTCCCGATGGGCCAGCCGTCGCTGTCGCTGGCCGCCCAGCTCGTCCGTCGGGCCGAACGGTCCGGCGCACCCGAGGCGCTGGCGCAGGCGGTGGGTCAGGGGGTGGCCCGCGAGCTGTTCGACCTGGTACGCCGGGCGCAGGAGGCCGGCCTCGACCCGGAGGCGGAGCTGCGCGGGGCGGCCCGCGACTACCGCGAGCGCGTGCGCAACTGGGAAACGCGCACCACCTGAGCACCGGCGTGATCCGCGCCCGACTAAACCCAAGTGGCGGGATATGTCGGGAGATGTCAGGATCGTTCGGGGTTTACGGGGGGAGTAGCGAATGGCTGAGGTGCGCCGCCTGAGATCGGGCGAACCTCGTGAAGTGGCGGGATACCGCCTGATCGGCGTGCTCGGCGACGGCGGGCAGGGCTCGGTGTACCTGGGGGAGGACGCCGAGCGGGGCCAGGTCGCGGTGAAGGTGCTGCACGCCCGGCTGGTCAACGACCGCCGCGCGGTACGCCGGTTCCTGGCCGAGGCGGAGACCGCGGAGAAGGTCGCCGGGCACGGCACGGCCCGGATCATCGAGGCCGGGGTCCTGGACGACCGGCCGTACCTGATCAGCGAGTTCGTGGACGGCCCGTCGCTCCAGCAGTACGTGGCCCAGAACGGGCCGATGAGCGGCGAGGCGCTCACGGGCCTGGCCGTCGCCACCGCGCGGTCGCTGGCCGCCATCCACGAGGCGCAGATCGTGCACCGCGACTTCAAGCCGAACAACGTGCTCATCGGCCCCGACGGGCCGCGGGTGATCGACTTCGGCGTCGCGCGTACTCCCGAGTCGGCCACGACCGCCACCAGCTCCGTCGTCGGCACGCCCGGCTACATGGCGCCCGAGCAGATCTCCGGCGAGAGCGTGACACCGGCCTCGGACATGTTCGCCTGGGCCTCCACCATGGCCTACGCCGCCACCGGCACGTCGTTGTTCGGCGGCGACTCGATCCCGGCGGTCATGCACCGCATCCTCAACGCCTCTCCCGACCTGTCGGGCATCGAGGAGCCGCTGCGCTCGGTGCTCACCTCCTGCCTGGCGAAGGTCCCCGCCCACCGGCCCGGCGCGGCCGAGGTGCTCAAGACCCTGACGAGGCGTACGGAGGAGACCAGGCCCGCGGTACGGCGGGTCAGGCGGCGCAGGCGGCGGATGGCGGTGGCCGGTCTGGCCCTCGTGGTGATGTTCGGCGGCGCGATCGGGCTGACGATGCGCGGCGGCGGGGTGACCATGGGCGACGACGGGGCGGCCTCCTCGGCGGACGGCGGCCCGCGCATTACGGCGTTCGGCGACAGCGATGACCAGATCACCAAGATCGCGCTCGGCTCCCTGGGCGACGGGAGCCTGGTGGCGGCGGCCAACGAGAGCAGCAAGCGCATCGAGCTGTGGGAACCCGACAGCGGCGAGATCATCAACTCCGTCGCGATGGGCGCCGGGGACATCGGCTCGCTGGCCTTCACCAAGATCGGCACCAGGCAGTCCATCGTGTGGTCGGCGGCCGACGGCGCGGTCCGCGTGTGGCAGCCCGGACGGGGCAACGCCGTCGAGACGATCAGGGCGTGCCGGGGCGGGGGCCGTTCGGCGATGTCCGTCGTGCCCTCGCAGAAAGGCGCCTCCGCGTACGTGAGCTGCGCCGACGGCCGCATGCAGGCCTGGGACCTGGCCAGCGGCAAGCAGTCGAGCCTGTGGCGGGTGGGCCAGTCGGTCCACGACGTGGCCTGGGCGGGCGCCGGCACGAACGTGTTCGCGATCATGAGCAAGGGGATCCTGCAGCGCATCGACCCGTGGAGCAGCACCAAGGTCAAGCCCAGGGCGGTCGTCGAGCCGGGGTCGCCCGCCTCCGGCATCGAGGCGGCCGACGGGCTGGTCGCGGTCCGCGTCGAGGGGGTCGGCGTGAAGATCTACGACCAAGAGGGGCAGCGGCAGCGGTGCACCGTGAAGGTCCCCTCCAAGGGGGCTTCCCCGGCCATGCCCATCGACGACTTCGCGCTGACCAAGGGCGCGCTGGTCACCGGCATCGACGGGCTGAGCGTCTGGGATCCGCGCACGTGCAGGCGGGTCAGGGATCTGCCCGCGTCGAGCGGGCGCGCCACCGCCCTGGCGATCGGTCAGTTCAACGGCAGGAAGTCCGTGGTGGTGGCCAAACCTGACGAGGAGATGGCGGTTTGGGACCTTGTGGGGTGGTAGCCGTACCGGCTGGTAGACCTCGATAGGCTCTGGGAGCGAACTGCCCTTTCGACTCTAGGAGCTTTGACGTGGCTACCATCGAGGTCGTCTACGCCCGCGAGATCCTCGACTCTCGTGGTAACCCCACCGTCGAGGTCGAGGTGGTGCTCGACGACGGCAGCACCGGCCGCGCGGCGGTGCCCAGCGGCGCGTCCACCGGTCAGTTCGAGGCCGTCGAGCTGCGTGACGGCGGCGAGCGCTACCTCGGCAAGGGCGTCGAGAAGGCCGTGCTCGCGGTCACCGACGAGATCTTCGACGAGGTGCACGGGGTCGAGGCCGAGGACCAGCGGATCGTCGACCAGATCATGATCGACCTGGACGGCACGCCCAACAAGTCCAAGCTGGGCGCCAACGCCATCCTGGGCGTCTCGCTGGCCGTGGCCAAGGCCGCCGCCGAAAGCGCCGAACTGCCGCTCTTCCGCTACGTGGGCGGCCCCAACGCGCACGTGCTGCCCGTCCCGATGATGAACATCCTCAACGGCGGCGCCCACGCCGACACCAACGTGGACATCCAGGAGTTCATGATCGCCCCGATCGGCGCGTCGAGCTTCAAAGAGGCCGTGCGCATGGGCACCGAGGTCTACCACGCGCTCAAGGGCGTGCTGAAGGAGAAGGGCTACGCCACCGGCCTGGGCGACGAGGGCGGCTTCGCCCCCAGCCTGCCCTCCAACCGCGACGCGCTCGACCTCATCCTGGTCGCGATCGAGAAGGCCGGCTACACGCCCGGCGAGGACATCGGGCTCGCGCTCGACGTGGCCGCCTCCGAGTTCCACAAGGACGGCGTCTACACCATCGACGGCAAGGGCCTGTCGGCCACCGAGCTGATCGCCTTCTACGAGGACCTGGTCGCCAACTACCCGCTGGTCTCCATCGAGGACCCGCTGAACGAGGAGGACTGGGAGGGCTGGAAGGCCATCACCACCGCCCTCGGCGACAAGGTGCAGCTCGTCGGCGACGATCTGTTCGTGACCAACCCCGAGCGCCTGGAGCGCGGCATCCGCGAGGGCTCCGCCAACGCGCTGCTGGTCAAGGTCAACCAGATCGGCACCCTGTCCGAGACCCTCGACGCGGTCGACCTGGCCCACCGCAACGGCTACAAGTGCATGATGAGCCACCGCTCAGGCGAGACCGAGGACACCACCATCGCCGACCTCGCCGTCGCCGTGAACTGCGGCCAGATCAAGACCGGCGCGCCCGCCCGCTCCGACCGGGTCGCCAAGTACAACCAGCTGCTGCGCATCGAGGAGCTCCTCGACGACGCCGCCCGTTACGCGGGTCGCGCGGCTTTCCCGCGCTTCCAGCGCTAGTTTCGGGTACGGCCGGCGTCCACGGCGGACGCCGGCCCTACCAGCACAGCCCGGGAGGGACGCATTGGCGAAGAGACCACAGCTGACCGGACGGGCCGCCATCCTCGCGGTGGTGGTGTGCGCGATCGCGATGAGCCTGGCCTATCCGGTGCGCGAGTACATCGCCAACCGGCGCAACATCGCCGAGCTCGAGGAACAGAAGGCCCAGGTCGAGGCCGAGCGGCAGGCACTGGCCGAGGAGTCCAGGCGGATCAGCGACCCCAACTGGGCCAAGCGCACCGCCAAGGAGCGGCTGCACTACTGCGGCCCCGGCGAGAAGTGCTACGTGGTGACGCGGCCGGACGCGAGCCCGCAGAAGGTGGCGGCGCAGGAGCAGGCGGACCTGCCGCCGTGGTACCAGACGTTGTGGGAGTCGATCGAGGCCGCCGACACCGGCAAGGGGCAGAAGGCGCCCACAGGGGAGAAGACGGTTAAGGATCAGAGTGGAAAGTAGCGACATCGAGGCGGTCACCCGGCAGCTCGGCCGCCCGCCGAGGGGCGTGCGCTCGGTGGCGCACCGCTGTCCCTGCGGCAACCCCGACGTGGTGGAGACCGCGCCGCGGCTGCCCGACGGCACGCCGTTCCCCACGCTCTACTACCTGACCTGCCCCAAGGCGACCTCCGCCATCGGCACGCTCGAAGGCTCCGGCCTGATGCGCGAGATGCAGGCGAGGCTGGCGGAGGACCCCGAGCTGGCCGCCGCCTACCAGGCCGCCCACGAGGACTACATCGCCCGGCGTGACAAGGCCGCCGAGGACGAGGACATGGAGCCGCTGCCGCGCGACATACAGAGCACGGGCGGGATGCCGCTGCGGGTCAAGTGCCTGCACGCGCTGGTCGCGCACGAGCTGGCGGTCCCCGGCGGCAACCCGTTCGGCGAAGAGGCGCTCGACGCGCTCGGCGAGTGGTGGAAGGACGGCCCGTGCGTATGAGCACGCGCGTGGCCGCCGTCGACTGCGGCACCAACTCGGTGCGCCTGCTGATCGCGGACGTGGCCGGAGACTCGCTGCGCGACCTCGAACGGCTGATGGAGATCGTTCGCCTGGGCGAGGACGTCGACCGGACCGGCCGGCTGGCCCCGCAGGCGCTGCGGCGCACGTTCGCCGCCATGCGCCGTTACCGCGAGCTGATCGACCACCACGCCGCCGAGGAGACGCGGGTGGTGGCCACGAGCGCCACGCGGGACGCGGCCAACCGGCAGGAGTTCGCCGAGGGCGTGCGCGAGATCTTCGGCGTCGATCCCGAGGTGGTCACCGGGGACGAGGAGGCCACGCTGTCCTTCACCGGCGCGACCAGGGGCCTGGCCGGGCTCTCGCCGGAGGCGGGGGCGCGGCCGCCGTACCTGGTGCTGGACATCGGGGGCGGGTCGACGGAGTTCGTGGTGGGCGGTGACCGGGTCGAGGGGGCGATCTCGGTCGACGTCGGCAGCGTACGGCTGACCGAGCGTTACATCAGGAACGATCCGCCGACGGCCGCCGAACTCGAATCCGCGGTGGCCGATATCGAGGCGGCGCTGGATCGGGTGACGGAATCTGTACCGGTTCAGAAGGCGCGGACTTTGGTCGGCCTCGCGGGTTCGGTGACAACGCTCGCCGGTATGGCCCTCGACCTGCCGACATATGACTCGGATAAAATTCACCACTCCCGGATTTCCACCGAACAGGTTCACGAAGTAACCCGCAGACTTCTTTCGATGACGCATGGTGATCGTCTTGCCGTGCCGGTGATGCACCCCGGCAGGGCCGATGTCATCGGGGCCGGCGCGCTGATACTGGATCGTGTCCTGAGGCGGTTCGCATTTTCGCAGGTCATCGTCTCGGAGCACGACATCCTCGACGGAATTGCGTGGTCGGTCGCCCGATAAGGTCGCGAAATCGGTACGTTACCGGGCTTGATTCGTATTGTGACTGCAATCTGATCTGTGCTTAAGTAAGGAAGCTTTACGGGGGCTTTGCCATATTGTCGTGCACAGATAGTGGCGACGTGGCGACCGTTCCCGAGCGCATCTAGTTCCTCACGGAATGGAGCACTCTCAGATGAAGTCCACTGTGTTGGCACGGAGGGTGGCGGCGCTCGGCGCCACCACCGCCGTGCTGGCCGCCATGGTGTCGGGTCTTATGGCCACCCCGGCATCCGCGGCCTCGACCGCCTCGGCGAGCAAGGCCACCACGGCCGGCGCCAAGGTGACCTCCTCCAAGGCCAAGGTGTCGGTTTTGACGCCCAAGGCCAACCCTCGTTCCTACGAGGGTGCCTGTCCTGTTCAGGTCGATGTCACGTCCCGCATCAAGGTTTCCTCGTCCAAGGGCGCCAAGGTCTCGTACCGGTGGCTGCACGGCGACGGCTCCAAGAGCGGCGTGAAGACCGTCAAGGTCGGCAAGGGCACCAAGTACATCAACGTCAAGACGAGCATCGACTTCGACGAGGATGTCCAGGGCTGGGAGGCCCTCCAGGTCCTGAGCCCGCGGAAGGTGACGTCCCGCAAGGGTTACTTCGACGTCAACTGCCACAAGGGCCCGGTCCGCACTGACAAGGACCCGCAGGTCTGGGCGCGCGCTTGGGCGAGCCCCGACAGCTACGTCGGTTCCTGCACCCCTGGCGACAAGATCGACTTTGTTGGCCTGATCAGGGTTTCCGACCCGACCTGGGTCCGTTACCGCTGGGTCCTCAACGGTCACGTCGTCGACTACGGCAAGATCAAGGTCTGGGACGCCCGCAAGGTCTACTTCGGCTTCTCGCCGAGGTACAGCCACCGCGGCTCCGCGGTTCTGGAGATTCTCGGCCCGGACAGCACGTCCTCCAACCGCGCCTACTACAAGGTGTGGTGCAAGGACGAGGCCCCGGCCGTGAAGGTCTCGGCCTCGAACGTGTCCGCGGTCACCAACCAGACCGCCTGCAGGGTCGACGCTTCCGGCACGGTCAGCTCCACCGGCCGCGCCCGCGTCGAGTACTCGTGGTCGGTCAACGGCAGCACCGTTTACCGTGGCACCGCCTACTTCGGCTACCACGGCGGTTCTGAGCGAGTCTCGCTGCCGGACCACGCCCTGACGGGTGCCGCGCGCGACGGTGGCGTCATCACGTTGTCGGTCTCCGGGCCGAACAACAGCGACTCCTCCGCCGACCGCTACGTGGGCTGCTTGTCGACCCCCGCGCCGACGCCGACGCCCACGGACAGCAAGACCCCTGAGGCTCCGAAGCTCTGACGCTGAGCGAGAACCAGGATTGATCTGAGGCCGGACGGCGCCCACCGTGGCGCCGTCCGGTTTCTTCTTGCCACTATTACGCATTGCACAGTAGTGTGCATCGCGTGGATAACAGCCAGCTCCTCAAGGGCGTGCTGGACCTGGCCGTGCTCGCCGTGCTCGGCGAGCGCGACGGATACGGCTACGACGTCGTGCGCAGGCTCAGGGACGCCGGGCTCGACGAGGTCGGCGACGCCTCCGTGTACGGCACGCTGCGCCGCCTGTTCAAGGCCGGCGCGCTCAACTCCTACGTGGTCGCCTCCGACGAGGGCCCGCACCGCAAGTACTACGGGCTGAACGAGGTAGGCCGCGGCATGTACGCGGCGCAGGCCAAGACCTGGACCACCTTCTCCGCCACGATGGCGAACCTGCTCACGGAGGGGAGCGCACGATGACCCCGGCCCAGTACGCGCAAGCCGTACGCGAGGCTCTGGCCGATCACCCCGATCGGGACGAGCTCCTCGAAGACCTCGACGACCACCTCGCGGAGATCGCGGAGGAGTCGGAACTGCCGCTCGAAGAGCGGCTCGGCCCGCCCGGGGCCTACGCGGAGGAGCTCGTGGCCGCCTACGGGGGCCGCCCGCAGAGCCCGCGCGAGCGCCGCAGGTTCGCCCCCGCGCTGGCGTGGCTGCGCCGCCAGTCGGCCTACCAGGAGGTCGTCGCCTTCATGCCGCAGCTGCGGCCGGGGTGGTGGGTCCTGCGCGGCTACGCGGCCGCGATGGGCGCGGTCTCGGTGATCGGGCCCGTGCGGCTCGTGCCGGGCAACCCGGTGGACCTCCTGCTGGTGATCGGGGCGATCCTCGGCTCCATCTGGTACGGCAGGCACGCCTCCGGCCGGGTCCTGCGCGGCTTCACCATCGCGGCCAACGCCCTGGTCGCCCTCGTGATCCTCGGCGGCCTGGCGACCGCGTCGACCTGGAGCTCCCGGGACGAGCACCTGGCGTACACGATGAACAGGCCGGTGGAGATGGAGCCAGCCGCTTTCGGTGACACCGTCTACAACATCAAGCCCTACGCCAAGGACGGCACCCCGCTGTCCGACGTCCTGCTCTACGACCAGGACGGCCAGCCGATCACCACCAGCCCCGACCAATTCGGCTACCGCGTGGACCGCAGCTGTGGCGAGCCGGTGCTCAACCGCTTCCCGCTGCCGCTGGTCGAGGACCCGGACGTCCAGCTCGACGAGCCGGGCGGCCAGGCCTCGGCCCCGCCGACGACGCGCCCGTGCGCGGCCTTCAGAACGCCGGAGCCGAGCGCGGCCCTCAGCACGCCCGAGCCGGGCGTGACCGCGTCCGAGGCGCCGCGCTCGCCGGAGAAGCCGTCGGAGTCCGCCAAGAGCGAGCCGAGCCCGTCAGAGTCGCCCACGGGCACCTCCAGCCCCTCCAGGACCCGCTGAAGGGCCGCCCGATCACCGCTGATCGGGCACCATCGGTGTCATGAGCTTCGTACCTCCTGGCACCGGCTGGCCCGGCGACCCGGCCACCGCCGAGACGCCGGTCGCCCGCGATCCCGCGGACGTGCGCCGCCTCGCCGCCACCAGCAGCACCCTCACGGAGCTCGCCGCCAGGCAGTCGGTCTGCCGTGCGTGCCCCCGTCTGGTGGCCTGGCGGGAGGAAGTCGCCGAGGTGCGGCGGCGCGCGTTCGCGACCGAGACGTACTGGGGGCGCCCGATCGCCGGGTGGGGCGCCTCCGAGCCGCGCGTGCTGCTGGTGGGGCTGGCGCCGGCGGCCCACGGGGGCAACAGGACGGGGCGCATCTTCACGGGGGACCGCAGCGGCGACTGGTTGTTCGCCTCGCTGTATCGGGTGGGGCTGGCCGTACAGGAGACCAGCACGCACGCGGGCGACGGGCAGGAGCTCGTCGGCGCGCGGATGATGGCGGCGGTGCGCTGCGCCCCGCCGGAGAACAAGCCGACGACGGGGGAGCGGGACGCCTGCTTCCCCTGGCTGGCCCGTGAGATGGCGCTGTGCGCGCCGAGCGTGCGGGTCGTGGTGGCGCTGGGGGGATTCGCCTGGCAGGCGATGTGGCCGGCGTTGCGCGAGGCCGGATACGAGCTGCCGCGCCCCCGGCCGGCGTTCGGGCACGGCGTCGAGGTGAAGGTCTCACATGGCGAGACGCCGGTCACGCTGCTCGGGACTTATCACCCCAGCCAGCAGAACACCTTCACCGGCAGGGTCACCGCGGAAATGCTGGACGACGTCTTCGGCAGGGCCCGCGAACTGTCGGTGTGACGCGCGCCATGCCCAGGGGATTGGCGTTTTCCCGCGCCCCCGGCGTAAGCTTGTGAATGCTTTCACAAGCATTCCACGAGGGATGGGGCTTCAAGATGAACAAGCACATCTTGATTGTCGGCGGCGGATACGTCGGCCTGTACACCGCGCTTCGGCTGCAGCGCAAGTTCCGCAGGGAGCTGCGCGACGGCAGCGTGCGCGTCTCGATCATCGACCCCAACTCCTACATGACCTACCAGCCGTTCCTCCCCGAGGCCGCCGCGGGAAACCTCTCGCCCCGGCACGTGGTCGCCCCGCTGCGGCGGGTGCTGCCCAAGGTGCGCATACTCAACGGGCGGGTCACCAAGGTCGACCACGGCGAGCGCACCGTCACCTTCGAGCCTCCGGAGGGCGCGCCCCGCGAGATCGCCTACGACGTCATCGTCATGGCCGCCGGCTCGATCTCGCGCACGCTCCCGATCCCCGGCCTGACCGACATCGGCATCGGCTTCAAGACCGTCGGCGAGGCCATCGCGCTGCGCAACCGCGTCCTGCACCTGCTGGACGTGGCCGAGTCGAGCGAGGACCCCGAGGTACGCCGCCGCGCGCTCACCTTCGTCGTGGTCGGCGCCGGCTTCGCCGGGGTGGAGGCCCTGGCCGAGCTGGAGGACATGGCCAAGCACTCCACCCGCTACTACCGCAACATCAAGGCCGCCGACATTCGCTGGGTGCTCGTCGAGGCGACCGCCCGGGTGCTGCCCGAGGTCGGCCCCGAGATGGGCAAGTGGACGCTGGAGCAGCTGCGCGAGCGCGGCATCGAGGTGAAGCTGGAGACCCGCCTGGAGTCCTGCGAGGACGGCCACGTGGTGCTCTCGGACGGCACCGAGTTCGACGCCGAGACGCTCGTGTGGACGGCCGGCGTCAAGCCCAGCCCGATCGTGGCCGAAGGCGGGCTCCCGGTCGACGAACGCGGCCGGATCAAGACCACCACGATGCTCACGGTCGCCGGCGTCCGTGACGCCTTCGCCGCCGGTGACTCCGCCGGCGTGCCCGACGTGACCAACCCGGGCGAGTACTGCGCGCCCAACGCCCAGCACGCGGTGCGCCAGGCCAAGGTTCTGGCCGACAACGTCGTCCGCAGCCTGCGCGGGCAGGAACTGGTCGAATACCGCCACAAGTACGTCGGATCGGTCGCCGGACTCGGCCTTCACCAGGGTGTCGCCAACGTCTACGGGGTCAAGCTTCGCGGATTCCCTGCATGGTTCATGCACCGCACCTACCATCTGTCCCGGGTGCCCACGCTGAACCGCAAGGTCCGCGTCGTCGTCGACTGGACTCTCGCGCTCTTCTTCAAGCGCGAGACGATCTCGCTGGGCGAGATGGAGCACCCGCGTGACGGGTTCAGGGCCGCGGTGGCGACCATGCGCCGCTAAGGCGTGATCGAGAAGGAGATCCTGGGTTGGGGCTCTCAGCGGTGACCGTGCTCGGCGTCGACAGGCCCGGCGTGATCGCGGCGGTGACAGGGGCGCTCGCCGAGTGCGGAGCGAACATCCAGGACTCCACGATGACCCTCCTGGGCGGTCACGTGGCGATGATGCTGCTCGTCTCGGGCGAGCTCGACACCAGGGAGCTGACCCGTCACCTGTCGCAGCCCGAGCTGGTGGTGATGGTCTCGGCGGTCGAGGCCAGGCGCGACTTCGGCTGCCCCGGCACCGGCATCGGCTACGTCCTGACCGTCCACGGCCCCGACCGGCCGGGCATCATCTCGGCCGTCAGCGCCGTGCTCGCCTCGGTCGGCGGCAACATCACGGGCATGAGCACCCGCCTCACCGGCCGCCTCTACGTGCTCATCGCCGACGTCGACCTGCCCGCCGAGGTGGACGTGGCCGGGCTCATGCGCCGCCTGGCCGCCGTGGGCTCCGGGCTCGACTCGGAGATCACCTTCCGTCCCATGGAACCGGATCTGCTGTGAAGACGGGGATTCCAGCGCCGCCCACCCACCACAGGAGGCCACTGTGCCGGTCCGTGCCGCGTTTCCGACCCGCCGGGGTGTGTGGTGATCGTCGGCGAGGGTGCGGTCAGGGAGATCCTGCGGGCGCCGCACCCGACCTTGTCGCGTACGGCGGAGCCGGTCGAACCGGCCGATCCCGCCGTGCTGAACGCGGCCGGAGACCTGCTGGCCACGCTCCGTAAGGAGCCTTCCGGCGCCGGCCTGGCCGCCCCGCAGATCGGGCTCTCCTGGCGCATCATCGCCTTCGACGCCCGCCGCCACCCGCGCAGCCGTTCGGCCGCGGGCGAGACCGTACTGGTCAATCCGAGGCTGACCGAGGCCTCCCGATGGGAGGACGGCCGCGAGGGCTGCGCCTCGATAGCGGGTCTGACAGGCGACGTTTCCCGCGCGACCCGCATCGTGGTCGAGGGCGTCCTGCCGGGTTCGGGGGAGTTCGTCACCATCGAAGCGGATGCCTTCGAAGCCCGGTGTATTCAGCACCAACTGGACCATCTGGACGGTCTGCTGTTCCTGGACAGAGTGCCCGGAGTGCTATCACTTCACCGCAGACCTCACAGTTGTGACGCCTGATACAAAGTTGTGCTCCTCGGAGGCATGGTCCCTTTCGTATGATTGCGGCGCCCCCGTAGCCCAATGGCAGAGGCAAACCCCTTAAAAGGGTTGTAGTGCGGGTTCGAATCCCGCCGGGGGCACCGCCCATTTCTACCCTCTGACCTGCAAAGACACGTCGGGTGAATTCTCTGTGTAATTAAGAACTCCCATATACGTAAGCGCCGCGCTTCGTCAGCGTCAGCGGGGTGCGTACCCGGGAGGCCCGCTCCTCGGCGTCCGCCGGGTCGACGAAGCGGGCCACGAGGTAGTCGCGCACCGCCGCCCGGTCGCCGAGCGTGACCAACGGGGCGTCCCACGACTCGACCTCCACCCGCTCGAAGACCTCGCCCACGAGAGCGGGCGCCTGCTCGGCGTCGAACGTGGTCGCCGCGGGCCGCCAGACCCCGGCCAGTTCCGGGGAGTCGGCGCGGCTGGGGGTGACGGCCACGAACAGCCCGCCCGGCCGCAGAACCCGCCGCGCCTCGCGGATGGCGAGGAGCGGGTCGGGGAGGTGGTAGAGCATGTTCACCGCCGTGACAGCGTCGAAACTCCCGTCACGGAACGGCAGCGCCGCCGCCTCACCCAGAACCCGGGGCGCCGGATGCGCGCGCAGCATGGTCATCGATCCGTCCAGGCCGACGACCTGGGGCGACTCGGCCCTCAGGTTCCCGTCGCCGCAGCCGACGTCCAGCACTCTGGCGAACGGGCGCAGGCGCTCGGCCAGCCGTACGTAGAGGGCGCGGGCGGCGGGCGAGCGGGAGCCCAGCGCGAACCTGCGCGGGTTGACGTCGTAGTCACGCGGAACGCTCACGACCTCCAGTGAACCCGGGAACTCCGCCCGCCCTCCACTCGTTATTGAAATCTCGAAAGCACATAGATCCGAGCGGGAGTTGACCTCTGCGACGCTCGGTCCCTTAGGCTGACCGCACTGGTCGCAGCGTGGAGGCAGCGATGCAAAGCAAGAACCCCGTCTTCAGCAAGTCCCGAAGTACCCAAGGGCAAGGTTGGGCAGGCCCGTCGGCGACGCCGCAGGACCTGCAGGACATGTACAACCAGCCGTCGTACGCTCCGCCGGCCAGCCCCGCATACCGGACGATGACCCTCGATGACGTGGTCATCCGCGGCTTCATCACGCTCGGTGTGCTGGTCGCGTCCGCGGGCGCCGCGTGGATCCTCGAGGTGCCCATCGCGGTGGCGGTGGTCTCGGCGATCATCGCGCTGGTCCTCGGCCTGGTCGCCTCGTTCAAGCAGAGCACCAACCCGGCGCTCATCCTGGGCTACGCGGTCTTCGAGGGTGTGTTCCTGGGCGCGCTCAGCAGCATCTTCGAGCAGCGTTTCCCGGGCATCGTGCTCAACGCCGTGATCGGCACCATGATGGCCTTCCTGGGCGTCCTGGCCGTCTACACGTTGCGCATCGTCCGGGTCACCCCGAAGCTGGTCAGGTTCGTCGTCGCCGCGGCGATCGGCGCGCTCGGCCTCATCCTGGTCAACTGGATCGCCGCGTTCTTCATGCCTGGCGGCCTCGGCCTGCGCACCGACAGCCCGATCGGCATCATCTTCAGCGGCGCGATGATCCTGCTCGGCTGCTTCTTCCTCCTGCTCGACTTCGACTCCATCGAGCAGGGCGTCAAGCAGGGCGCCCCGGAGAAGTTCGCGTGGCAGTGCGTCTTCGGGCTGACGCTGAGCCTCGTCTGGATCTACCTCGAGGTGCTCCGCTTCATGAGCTACTTCAGCGGCGACGACTGATCGACCAGGTCACAGCCGATCATTGAAGGCCCCGCCACCCGGCGGGGCCTTCTCTGTGTGCGACCGCGAAGTCACAAAACGCTTCCGATTTGGGGGTTGCACTTCACGACCTCGTGTTGCAGTGTCAAGCAAAGGACCCGAATCCGTGGAGGTGCCCATGTCCTTGAACCACTCACCGGAGACGCAAACAAAGCTCATCGCCAGGGTCCCGTCGATAACGGGGCGCGAACTCCCAGAGTGGTTCCAAGCGATCGACAACGGCCCGGCTTTCCTCAGGTGCGACGAGCGGGCCAACTGGCTCGCCGACGAGCACGGGCTGACCCACGGCTACGCCGCCGCGATCGTGTTCGAGCACGAGCGGCACCGCCGTAACCGGATGGGCTTCATCTAGAGAGCCCGAACCCCAACCTTCGCGCCCGTGCCACCGGTACGGGCGCGCGCACGTGGCCACGCGCGATCATGTACCCATGGACCTGAACAAGGCACGCGACTTTCTCCGCGACCACCACCACGCCGTCCTCCTCACCCGGCACCGCGACGGGCGCCCGCAGATGTCCCCGGTGACCGTGGGCGTGGACGCGGACGGGCACGCCGTCGTCAGCACCCGCGAGACCGCCGCCAAGACCCGCAACATGCGCCGCGACCCCAACGTCGCCCTGTGCGTGTTCTCGGACGGCTTCTACGGCGACTGGGTCCAGATCGAGGGCCAGGCGGAGATCATCTCGCTACCGGACGCGATGGACCACCTGATCACCTATTACCGCGACATCTCCGGCGAACACCCCGACTGGGACGACTACCGCTCCGCCATGATCCGCGACCAACGCGTGGTCGCCCGCATAACCCTGACCAAAGCCGGCCCAGACACCCACGGCTGACCCCACCGGGCAGCCACCTCACACCCGGGGGCCGGCCCGCGACTCAGGCCCGGCGTCGGCCTTGACGCGTGCGGTTGGCCGGTGCTGCGCGCAGGGCCGGGCGGCGCGGGGTGATCAGGACCGCAGACGCCGGGTCACGAGGCCGTCGGTGTCGGGATACGTGGGCCGTTGCGGTGGGGACCACGTGCGACGTGAGAAGCGACCCCCACGATCGGCGCCCGCCGGCGGCGGCGGGTGGCGTGGGGGTGGCTTCGCCGTAATGGATCCAAAGGCCTGTAACAGATCAAAGGACCGCAACGGATCCGAAAACCATCTAGGAGAGGCGCTCCAGGAGCATGGCCATGCCCTGGCCGCCGCCGACGCACATGGTTTCGAGGCCGATGGACCTGTCGTGGTGTTGGAGGCTGTTGATCAGGGTGGAGGTGATGCGGGCGCCGGTCATGCCGAACGGGTGGCCGACCGCGATGGCGCCGCCGTTGACGTTGAGGCGGTCCAGGTCGATGCCGAGGTCCTGGTACGAAGGGATCACCTGGGCCGCGAACGCCTCGTTGATCTCGACCAGGTCCACGTCCTCGATGGCCATCCCGGCGCGCGACAGCGCCATCTTGGACGCCTCCACCGGCCCCAGGCCCATGATCTCCGGGGACAGGCCCGTGACGCCCGTGGAGACGATGCGGGCCAGCGGGGTGATGCCCAGCTCGGCGGCCTTGGTGTCGCTCATGACGATCACCGCGGCGGCGCCGTCGTTGAGGGGGCAGCAGTTGCCCGCGGTCACGGTGCCGTCGGGGCGGAAGACGGGCTTGAGGCCCGAGACCGCCTCGTAGGTGGTGCCGGCGCGCGGGCCGTCGTCCTTGCCGACCACGCTGCCGTCGGGGAGGGTGACGGGCGTGATGTCCTTCTGCCAGAAGCCGTCGGCCAGCGCCTTCTCGGCGAGGTTCTGGGAGCGGACCCCGAACTCGTCCTGTTCGCGGCGGCTGATGCCCTTGAGCTGGGCGAGGTTCTCGGCGGTCTGGCCCATGGCGATGTAGATGTCCGGGACCGTGCCGTGGTGGCGCGGGTCCTCCCAGGTCTGGCCGCCGGCGGCGAACGTGGCGGTCCTGGCGCGGGCCTGGTCGAAGATCGAGTTTTCGAGCTTGGGCCGGGGCTGCTCGGTGTCCTGGGGCCACGGCACCGAGTCGGAGTTGCCGTTGACGAAGCGCGATACCGTCTCGACTCCCGCCGAGACGAACACGTCGCCCTCGCCCGCCTTGATCGCGTGGAAGGCCATCCGGGTGGTCTGGAGCGAGGAGGAGCAGTAGCGCGTGATGGTGGTGCCGGGCACGGTGTCCAGGCCGAGCATCACCGACACGACGCGGGCCATGTTGAAGCCCTGCTCGCCGCCGGGCAGACCGCAGCCCAGCATGATGTCGTCGATCGTGGCCGGGTCAAGCTGCGGCACCTTGGCCAGCGCCGCCTTGATCATCTGCACGGTCAGGTCGTCGGGACGGATGTCCTTCAACGACCCTTTGAAGGCACGGCCGATCGGCGAGCGTGCGGTCGCGACGATGACAGCCTCAGGCATGGGAGCCCCTCCTCGGTTGGCATTCCCCAGAACTATATTTCAGTCGGGATCGCCTCTCAGCAGAGGGCCTTGGCGGCGATGCCGAACAGGTCGGCGGTGGAGGCCTTCTCGGTGCCGGGGTTCAGCGAGAGCGTCATCGTGGCGCCGTCGTCGGTGGTGAAGCTGAAGGTCAGGTAACCGATCAGCTCGCCGCTGTGCCCCCATGCCGCCTTGCCGCAGGGCAGCGGGTACTTCTGCAGGCCCAGGCCGTAGCCGAACCCGGCCTTGGTGTCCTCGGTGGTCCGCATCGCCGCCAGCGACTTCGCGCTGGTGAGCTTGCCGGCCAGCAGCGCCTTGGTGAAGCGGTTGAGGTCGCGGGTGGTGGAGATCATCTCGCCGGCCGCGCCGTCCAGGGACGGGTTCATCCTGGTCGCGTCGACCATCTTTCCGTCCACGGGCTCGTAACCGCGAGCGTGCGGGTACGGCACGCCCGGCCGGTCACCGGGCACCGACGTCTGCGTCAGCCCGAGCGGCCGCAGGATCCGCCGCTCCACCTCCTTGCCATAGGGCCGGCCGGTCACCTTCTCGATGATCATCCCGGCGACCACGTAGTTGGTGTTGGAGTACGACCAGGCTTTGCCCGGCCCCGTGTGTTCCCCCCTGTCCGCCACCTTCAGCAGTTCGGCCGGCGTGTAGTGCCGGAACCGGTCCTTGCCGCGCCAGCGGTTGGTGGAGTACCCGGCCTCGTGCATGTAGTCGTAAAGGCCGCTGGTGTGGTTGAGCACCTGCCGTACCGTGGCGGCGCCCTTGACCTGCTCGCCCAGGTACGTGGAGACCGGCGCGTCCAGCCGGACCTTGCCCTCGTCCACGAGCTGCATGATCACGGTGGCGGCGAACGTCTTGGTGACGCTCCCGATGCGGAAATGCCCGTCCGCCCTGGCCCGTGCCGGCGATCCGAGGCTTCGGGTACCCGCCGCGGCCGTCCAGCCGCCCGCCTTGTTCTCCACCCGGATCAGCGCGGCGGTCGCCTTCTTGTCGGTGACCAGCTTGTCCAGCATGCCCTGGACCTGGTCGGCCGGAGTGGCGGCGGTGAGGGCGAGAGCGGCGATCAACAGTGTCTTCATGACCCGGAACGCTACGAGCGGGCGGGCCGCGCTCCCATGAGGTGCGCCATCCGGTTCACCTGGGGGAAACCACACCTCTTGCGGTTTTTCTGCTTCTATGCAGATAATGTGTCAACGCAGAAACTTCTTGGGAGAAGGTAACCATGGCCACCGAGATCCAGGCCGTCATCCAGCGCAGCCAGGACGCGTGGAACCGCGGCGACGGCGCCGCCTACGGCGCGTGCTTCACCGCGGACGCCACCGATGTCACCTTCGTCGGCACCGTCTACCACGGCGGCACCGAGATCGGCCGCGCCCACCAGGTCCTGTTCGACAGCTTCCTCAAGGGCACCCGGCTGAACGTCGAGATCGTCGAGACCCGGACGTACGGCGACGACGTGGCCGTGGTCGTCACCCGCGGCGAGGTGGGCAGGGGGCGTCCCAAGAAGCTGGGCAAGCTCGCCACGTACACACTCGTGCGCGAAGGCGACGGCGAGTGGCGGATCGCGGCCGTGCAGAAGACCCGGCGCAAGCCGCTGATGGAGGCCGTGTCCTTCAGGTTCCAGCCCGCCAGCCGCCCGCGTTGAGCGGGGACGTCAGTTGCCGCAGGCCCGGGTGATGACCTGGAGCGAGCCGGTGGTCTCCGAGCGGATCTTCTGGATGGCGGCCGGAACGTCGGTGACCTCGGTCTCCTGGTAGGAGCGGGCCAGGGCGCTCAGGGCGTCGTTGAGCGTGGCGTTGCCGGACTTGACGCCGATGTTCTTCAGCCGCTCCGCCGCCGCGTCCACGGCCTTGTCCAGTTCGGGGGGATTGCCCGCCAGGCCGGGGATCTTCGACAGGAGGTCGTCGGCGACCTTGGTCGCCTCGTCGCAGGCCTCCGTCGCGTTGAGGATGGCTCCTGCCTCCTGGATGGTGCCGCAGCCAGAGGCGAGAACGACCGCGACGAGAACGGCCGGGAGTCGTCTCATGCGTGCGACCCTACCCAACCGGTGTGGGGGCCGGTCCCGGAACCGGCCCTGGGGGCGCTATCCGTACATGCCGGGCGCGTTGGGGGTGCCGTCGTTGACGCCGTGCAGGGCGCCCTTCTCATCGCGCCACATGCGCCAGCCCTCCTGGCTGCCGGTGAACCACGACGGCGGGGCGGACGAGCCGGGGACGCGCTTGCCCGCCGCCAGGTCGTACTCGCAGACCGCGGCCACCGAGTAGAAGCCCGGCGCCTGCCCGCGCAGGGGCAGCGGCTTGGGGTCGGTGACGCAGAAGCTCCAGCCGGTCTCGTCCTCGATCGGCAGGGGCTTGCCCGAGGCCAGGTCGTAGGCGGTGCCCTTGGTGTTGTGCTTGAGGAAACCGAGCTTGTCCATGCGGTCGGGGAAGGCCAGCCACCAGCCGGAGCCGGGCACCTGGGTGGCGGTGATCTGGCCGACGACGCGGCCGCTGTCGGAGTCGAGGCGGGCGAATCCGCCATAGGCGCCCTGCTGGTCGACCGGGCGGACGACGGGGGCGAAGCCGGGGTTGCCGCTCGGGTAGACGCGGACGACCGAGGGCCGCATCCAGTTGATGGTGCCGTCGCCGATCCGCATGGAGAACAGCCCGAACGTGGAGACCTTCTTGGTGCGCGGGTCGGTGTAGGGGGCGATGTAGCCGGTGAGGTTGTCGCCGGTGGCGCCGAAGGCCCAGCCGCCCGACATGTCGATGCCGGGGCCGAGCGCCTGCTCCAAAGGCTGCTGCCACTGGAGCTTGCCGGTCTTGAGCTCGTAGGACTCGATCATGGGGTTGGCCGCGAGCCTGAGCAGCAGGACCCGGTTGGCGTCCGACCACTCGACCTCGGCGAGGCCGGGCAGTTTCCACATGGTCTTGCCGGTGCCCGGTTCGAGCACGACGACGCGGGCGCCGCTCAGCGCGGTGTGCTCCGACAGGCAGATGTACGGCCCGCAGCGCTGCGGCCCGAACGTCGAGTGCACGGGCCTGGCCCACTTCTGCTGGCCGGTGCGCCCGTCGCGGGCGATGAGGGTGGCGTTCCAGCGGGACTTCTTGGCCGGGTCGAGCGCGACGACCACGGGGCGGCCGTCGGCGGCGGGCACGATCGCGGGGGCGGAGACGCCCATGCCGGGCAGGCGTCCGGCCATCGTGGCCGGGTACTGCCACAGCTTCTTGCCGGACCTCTGGTCGAGTGCGACGGTCTCGAGGTTGCCGTCGGGCTTCATGGAGGTGGTCGTGACGACGCCCGCTGCGGCGGCCATCCGGCTGACGGCGTTGACGTCGGTGTTGTGCCACGTGGGGAATTCGGCGGTGGCCGCGTCGCTGCCGGAACAGCCGGCGGCGGCGAGTACGGCGAGGGCGAGGGCCGGTTTCGTGAGAGGTCGGAGCACGAGGCTATCCATCTCCAGTGGGGACGGGGCGTGGCGGCTCGGCCTCGGAGGGTGACCGGGGTCAGGCGTCGTTGAGCAGCTCTCCCAGTCGCCGGCGGAACAACGTCACCCACTTTCCGTAGGGGCCGGTCGCCCGCCCGGCGACCCGGGTCGCGCTGACCTCGGTTCCGGGTTCCTCCGCGGCCGTGGCCGCCGCAAGGTAGATCGGTTGCAGTCCTTCGCCACGGACGGGTCGCGGCTCGGGCCACAACGCCAACGCAGCGCATACAGAAGGTAGCACCGCGTAAGCGGCCTGGGCGTAACCTCGGTCAGATGGATGGAAACGATCCGGTCCGAACATTTCGCCCGGGTTTGTTGCGAATTCTGGGCCGAGGATGTCGGCGAAGGCGACCGTCCTGCCGCCCGCCTCGACCACGGCCACCGTCTGCGCGGCGGCCAGCTGGCGGCTCCACCGCCGGGTGACCCAGCGCAACGGCTGCGCCAGCGGGCGTACGGTCCCCAGGTCCGGGCAGGTCCCCACGACCACCTCCGCCCCCGCCTCCCGCAGCCGGCGCACCGCCTTGGACAGATGCCGCACCGCCACCGCGGGCGGCGTCTGGGTGGTGACGTCGTTGGCGCCCACGAAGACGATCGCGATCTCGGGCCGCACCCGCAGCGCCTGGTCCACCTGCTCGCCCAGATCGGCGGAGGGCGCCCCGGAACGGCCGAAGACGTCGAGCCGCACCGGGCGCTCGGCCACGGCGGCCAGGCCATGGGCGAGCAGCACCCCCGGCGTCGTGGCCGGATCGGTCATGCCGAGCCCGACGGAGGTCGAGTCGCCGAGCATGACGAGCCGCACGGGCTCGCCGGAGAAGTCCCCGTACACGCCGTCGGACGGCGGGCCCTCCATGCCGTGCGGACGGCCGATCACCTTGCGCGCGACCAGGCTCTCCGCCATGAGAAGGCCGTAGGCCGTGGCTCCCAGGGCCGTCAGCCCGCCGCCTCCGAGCGCGGCAGCGGCTGCGATCTTCCGCGCCGCCCGCGCCACCCCCGGTGTCCAGATCACGTAGCGTGCCCCCCTCGACCCCACTGGCGGTAGCGTTTGTCTGAAACTAGCCGAGCGCCCGCCACCCCCTGGGGATCTCGGCGCCTGGCAAGCTGACCAAGCTTCGGTAAAGAAGGTGAACACCTCGGTGCGCGTTTACGATTCCCTGGTCGAGCTCATGGGGAACACCCCGCTCGTCCGGCTGCACAAGGTATCCGCGGGACTGCCTGCCCAGGTGCTCGCCAAGGTCGAGTACTTCAACCCCGGCGGATCGGTCAAGGACCGCATCGCCGTACGCATGATCGAGGCCGCCGAGCAGTCGGGAGCGCTGCGGCCCGGCGGCACGATCGTGGAGCCGACCTCGGGCAACACCGGCGTCGGCCTGGCCATCGTGGCCCAGACCAAGGGCTACCGGTGCGTCTTCGTGGTCCCCGACAAGGTCGCCCAGGACAAGATCGCCGTGCTGCGCGCCTACGGCGCCGACGTCGTGGTCTGCCCGACGGCCGTCTCGCCCGACCACCCCGAGTCCTACTACTCGGTCTCCGACCGGCTGGCCAGGGAGATTCCCAACGCCTGGAAGCCCGACCAGTACTCCAACGAGAACAACCCCGACTCCCACTACCACTCCACGGGGCCGGAGCTGTGGGAGCAGACCGACGGCCGGATCACCCACTTCGTGGCGGGCGTGGGCACGGGCGGCACGATCAGCGGCACGGGCCGCTACCTCAAGGAGGTCTCCGGCGGCCGGGTGAAGATCATCGGCGCCGACCCCGAGGGCTCGGTGTACTCCGGTGGGTCGGGTCGGCCGTACCTGGTGGAAGGGGTGGGCGAGGACATCTGGCCGGCCACCTACGACACCACGATCTGCGACGAGATCATCGCGGTCTCCGACAAGGATTCCTTCAACATGACCCGCCGCCTGGCCCGCGAGGAGGGGCTGCTGGTGGGCGGTTCGTGCGGGATGGCGGTGGTGGCGGCGCTGCGCGTGGCCGCCAAGGCCGCTCCGACGGACATCGTCGCCGTGCTGCTGCCCGACGGCGGGCGCGGCTACCTGTCGAAGATCTTCAACGACGACTGGATGGCCGACTACGGCTTCCTGACGACCTCCTCCGACGAGGGGCTGGTGGCCGACGTGCTGGCCCGCAAGGGAGCGGGGCTGCCGGAGTTCGTGCACGTGCACCCGCACGAGTCGGTCGGCGAGGCGATCGCGATCATGCGCGAGTACTCGGTGTCACAGCTGCCGGTCATGAAGGAGGAGCCGCCGGTCATGGCGGCCGAGGTGGTCGGCTCGATCGTGGAGCGCGACCTGCTGGAGGCGCTCTACCGGGGGCGGCTCAAGGCCGAGGACCCGATCGCCGAGCATATGTCGCAGCCGCTGCCCACGATCGGCGGCGGCGAGCCGGTGGCGCGGGCGGTCGAGGCGCTGGAGAAGGCGGACGCCGCGGTGGTCCTGGAGGACGGCAAGCCCGCCGGGCTGCTCACCCGGCAGGACCTGCTCGCCTTCCTGGCCAACTCCGCGCACTAGGGCTTCTTGATCGATTCGATCACGGCGCCGAGGCCGTCGGCGCCGTGCCCTTCCCGGTCCGTGCGCGCGAACAGCTCCTTCAGCGCCGCCGGCATGGAGGTCTCCAGCCCGGCTTCGCGGAAGGCGTGCAGGGCGTGCTCCATGCCGACGGCCTGCATGTGCAGGCTGTTCTCCGCGCCCGGGTAGACGCCGGCGTCGATCTCCTCGCTGAGGATCTTCAGATAGCCCATCGGCCCGTCGCCCGCCACCGAGCCCACGAGCCCCTGGAAGAAGGGCACGCTGTCGGCCGCCTTCACCCCGGCGCTGCCGAGGAGCGCGGCGGAGTACATGTACGCGGTCAGCGTGGACCAGAACACGTACAGCTGCGACTGGTAGTACATCATCGCCAAGCCCTCGTCCGCGCCCACGTGGACCACCTCGCCCAGCGCCGCGAGCGTCGCGGTGTGCCGGTCGAGCACCTCGCGCGGCCCGCTGTAGAAGGCGAAGGAGCCCGGCTCGCCGATGCCGGGCGGCGGCACCATGATCCCCGCCGTGATCAGCACACCGCCGCGCTCCGCCACCCACGCCGCGGCCTCCCGCAGCTTGGCCGGGGTGTCGGAGCTGAGGTTGACCAGCACCTTGCCGTCGAGGTCCACGCCGTCGAGGCTGTCGTACATCGCCTGGTACTCGAGCTGGCTGATCACCATGAGGTCGCCGGTGGGCCGCTCGGCCCGCTTGGCGCCGAGCGCCACCAGAGGATCGGCTTTGGCGGCCGTCCGGTTCCACACGGTCACCTCGAAGCCGGCCTTGAGAAACGTCCGCGCCATCTGGGCGCCCATCGGCCCGAGGCCGATCACTGTCACCTGAGTCGTCATGGCTTCACCCTGCGAGAGGCCGCTACGGAATCTCCACGGACCCGCTACGGGTTTAATCGGTACGTGGTGAGATTCGGGGTGCTGGGACCGCTCGCGGTGTGGGCCGACGACGATGAGCCGCTGCACGTGGCCGAGCCCAAGGTGCGCGCGCTCCTGGCCGATCTGCTCGTGCACGGGGGCCGCCCGGTCTCGGCGGACCGGCTGATCGACGACCTGTGGGGCGAGCGCCCCTCGCGCAACCCGACCGGCACCCTGCAGGCCCGCGTCTCGCAGCTCAGGCGAGCCCTGGGCGATCCCGGCCTGGTCGTGCGCGGACCCGGCGGCTACCGGATCGTGGCCGAATGGGTCGACGCGGCCCGGTTCGAGGAACTGCTCGCCCGCCGCGCCGTCCCGCCGCACGAACGCGCGGCCGAGCTGGGCCGGGCGCTGGCGTTGTGGCGCGGCCCCGCCTACGCCGACATGGCCGACCTCGACTTCGCCAGGCCCGCGATCGCGCGACTGGAAGAGCTGCGCCTGGCCGCCGTCGAAGAGCTGTCCGAGGTACGGCTGGCCCTCGGCGAGCCGGTCGAGGTGGCCGGCCTGGTGGCCGAGCACCCTCTGCGCGAGCGGCTGAGAGCCGTCCACATGCGCGCCCTCTACCGCCAGGGCCGCCAGAGCGAGGCCCTGGCCACGTATGCCGACCTGCGCGAGAGGCTGGCCGGAGAGCTGGGCCTCGACCCGTCGCCGGAGCTGGCCGAGCTCCACACCAAGATCCTCCGCCAGGACCCCGAGCTGCGCCTGAAGCCGGTGCGCCAAGGCCCGAGCTGCGCCCGGAGACGGTGGGCCAGGACCCCGGGCCGCGCCCGGAGATCGTGCGCGGCGACCCCGGGTCCGAGGCCCGTGACGACCGCTCCGCGCCGGCGCGCCTGCCCGCCGCCCTGGCCCCGCTGGTCGGCAGGGACGACCAGCTCGCCGAGGTCGTCGCCCGGCTCGGGCGCGACCGGCTGGTCACGCTGACCGGCCCCGGCGGCGTGGGCAAGACCAGCCTCGCCCTGGAGGTGGCCCGCCGCCGCACCGAGCGGGTGTACCTCGCCGAGCTCACCGGTACCACCCACCCGGCCGACGTGCTGGCGGCGGTGGCCGGGGTGCGCGACGACTCCTCGCAGCCGCTGGAGCCGCGGATCGCGCGGGCGCTGAGCGGCAGGCGGGCGCTGCTCGTGCTGGACAACTGCGAGCATCTGGTCGAGCCGGTGGCCCGGCTGGCCGCGACCCTGCTGAAGGCCGCGCCGGAACTGCGCGTGCTGGCCACGAGCCAGGAGCCGCTGGGCGTGACCGGCGAGCGCGTCCACGTGGTGCCGCCGCTGGCCGAGGACGACGCGGTGGCCCTGTTCGCGGCGCGGGCCGGCATCGAGCCGGGCCCGGCGGTACGCACGATCTGCCGCAGGCTGGACGGCATCCCGCTGGCGCTGGAACTGGCCGCGACGCGGGTCCGGGCGCTCGGGGCCGATGAGCTGGCCAGACGGCTGGACGACCGGTTCCGGTTGCTCAACACCGGGATGCGGGACGCGCCCGCGCGCCAGCGGACGCTCCGGGCGATGATCGACTGGAGCTGGGATCTGTTGTCGGAGCCGGAGCGGCTGGTGTTGCGGCGGCTGGCCGTACACGCTGACGGGTGCACGCTGGAGGCGGCGGAGCAGGTGTGCGCCGAGCCGGGCCACGACGTGCTCGACCTGCTGGCCAGGCTGGTCGACCGCTCGCTGGTCACGGCGGGGCCGCGGTTCCGGCTGCTGGAGTCGGTGGCGGCCTATGGGGTGGAGCGGCTGCGGGAGGCCGGTGAGTACGAGCTGGTCAGGGAACGGCACGCGCGCTACTACACGGCGCTGGCCGAGCGCGCCGACCTGCGCGGGCACGGCCAGCGCGGCTGCCTGAAACGCCTCGACCAGGAGAGCGGCAACCTGCGGCTGGCGCTCGAAGGGCCGGAGCCGCTGCGGCTGGTGAACGCGATGGCCTGGTACTGGTTCCTGCGCGGGCGGCTGGGCGAGGCGCGCAGGTCGCTGGCCTACGCGCTGACCAGGGGCGGGCCATCGGGGCAGAGCGCGATGGCGGCCATGTGGCTGGCCGGGTTCACCAAGGTGATCGGCGAGCCGGCGGAGGCGGTGCCGTACGCGGACCTGGATCCGCTGGGGCGGGCCCTGCACGACTGGTTCCTCAGCCATGTGGCCTGGGCCTACGGCGGCTTCTCCGTCCACGACGACCAGGTGGAGAAGGCGCTGACGGCGTTCGGCGCGATGGGGGAGCGCTGGGGCGTGGCCGCGGCGCTCGCGCTGCGGGCCAGGCTGGCGGTGGGCCGCGGCGACCTGGCGGCCATGGAGCGTGACGGCGCCCGCAGCCTGGAGATCTTCGGTGAGCTCGGCGACCGCTGGGGTCAGGCCGAGGCCATGGACGCGCTCGACCTGGCGGCCGAGATCCGCGGCGACTACGCGCGGGCCGCCGGGCTGCGCGAGGAGCAGCTGCGCCTGGCGGGGGAGCTGGGCATCGCCTCGCCGTTCAAGCTCTCCGGGCTGGGCCGTCTGGCGCTGCTGGAGGGCGACTACGCGCGCGCCGACGACTACCACGAGCGGGCCCGCGCGCTGGCGGTCGAGCAGTCGGTCAAGTCCGCGGAGGAACACGCCGTGATCGGGCTGGCGATCAGCGCGCGCCGCCAGGGCCGCTTCGCCGATGCCGAGGACCATCTGCTGCCGTGGTTCGCCTGGCTGCGGCAGGTCGGCGGCACGCCGGGCATCGCGTTCGCGCTGGCCGAGCTGGGCTTCGCCGCCGAGCAGCGGGGCGACGCCGAGACCGCGCTGGCCCGGCAGGAGGAGGGCTACGCGGCCGCCGTCTCCACCGGCGACCCGCGCGCGGTCGCGCTGGCGCTCGAAGGGCTGGCGGGCGCGCTCTCGCTGGCCGGTCGCGCCGAGGAGGCCGCCCGCCACCTGGGTACGGCCGCCGCCATGAGGAAGTCGGTGGGCGCCCCGCTGCCCGACGGCGAGCGGCTCGACGTCGACCGGATCACCGCCCGCGTCAGGACGAGCCTGGACGCCGGGGCCTTCACCGAGGCCTTCCGCTCAGGCGAGCGGGAACTCGGCGATCACCTCCCAGTAGCCCTCGGGCGTGGGACCGGCGAAGAGCCTGCCGCCCAGGGCCTCCACCCGCTCGGCCATGCCGACCAGGCCGAAGCCGCCACCCAGCCGGGCCACCCTGGGGTCTGAGGCCGACCCGAAGTTACGTACCCGCAGCCGCACCAGATTGGGGAAGGCGCGCAGGTCCGCCTCGACCCAGGCCGCGCCGGGCGCGTGCCTGCGCACGTTCGTCAGCGCCTCCTGCAGCACGCGGTGCAGGGTGGTGACGACCTCGGGCGGCAGCGTACCGTCGCCGACGCCCTGGCCGATCTCGAAGGCCACCTTCGGCCCGCTGGCGGAGAAGCGCTCGGTCAGCAGGCGCAGGTCGGCCAGTGTGGTGCCGGGCCTGCGCTCCGCCTCGTCCTCCGCGCGCAGCACGCCGACCAGGCGGCGCATCGACGTCAGCGCCTCCGCCCCGGCTCCGGCGATCGCGTCGAGGGCGGGCACCACGGCCTCCGGCTTCATCTCGGCGACGGTCTTGGCGGCCTGGGCCTGGACGACGATGCCGGTGATGTGGTGGGCGACCAGGTCGTGGAGCTCTCTGGCCAGTTCCAGGCGTTCGGCGCGGCGTACCGAGAAGACGGCTTCCGAGCGGCGTTCCTGCTGGAAGCGGAGGTAGCCGCCCACGCCCGCCGCCAGCGACCAGCCGGCGAACAGCAGGAACGAGAAGGCCAGGCCCGCGTTCTGGTAGTCGCGGCCGGCGGCTTCCGCCAGCAGGACGACCAGGGCGACCAGGGCGAAGACGGCGGCCTTGCGCACAGGCTGGATGTGGCGCAGCACGCCGATCGTGAGGATGAGCACCGCGCCGGACTCCGCCATGCCGGGCACGCCGTCGTAGTCGGTGGCGCTGATGATCGTGGAGGTGACGAAGCTGAAGGCCAGCAAGAAGGTGAAGCCCTCGACCCGGCGCTTGTGCCGGGCCAGCACGGCGGCGATGCCGGCGATGCCGCAGAAGGGCACCAGCCACTGGGGTCCGCCGACGCTGGCGGCGGCCGCCACGTCGATCATCAGCATCAGGCCCAGCCAGCCGATCATGGCGATTTCGCTGAGTCTGCGGATCCAGTAGACGAAGCGCTTGGTGTCCCCCACGGCATCGAGCCTAAGCCGGAAGTCGGAGCACCCGTATCAACCGTTCGGCCGAGTGGCGACGCCGCAGACCAGACCTTCAGCGGAGGTGGAAGGGGTGGGTCGTCACCGATGCTGGATATGTCGGAAGGGAGACGGGGAAATGGTCGTCATCGGATTCGTGTTGCTGGGTGTGGGACTGGTCGTGGGTGTACTGCTCGCGCTGGCCGACCCCGTGATGCTCTCCAGGATCAACGGAGAGCCCGCCGAGGGCGGCAGCGGCCGCCACATCCACGCGCCGCGTGCGGTGCACGAGGGTGAGGTGGTTCAGCTGCCGAGCCGTACCGGCGACCGGCGCCAGCCCAAGGCGGCCTGAGACAGGGCTCGCGGCGGCGGGCATGGCGCCGGCGAGCCTTGGGGGAGGGATCGGCCCGCGAGACCGTTGGGGGACGGAATCGCGGGCCGGTTCCGTTACCGTGGCGGGTATGAGCAACGGATTCGAAACGCTGGCGATCCACGCAGGTCAGGAGCCCGACCCGCTGACCGGCGCGGTCGTCCCGCCGATCTACGCGACGTCCACCTACAAGCAGGACGGCGTGGGCGGACTGCGCTCGGGCTATGAGTACAGCCGCTCGGCCAACCCGACCAGGACCGCGCTCGAAGAGGCGCTGGCCGCGGTCGAGGCCGGCGCGCGGGGGCTCGCGTTCGCCTCCGGCCTGGCCGCGGAGGACACCGTGCTGCGCACCGTGTGCCGGCCGAACGACCACGTCATCATCCCGAACGACGCCTACGGCGGCACCTACCGCCTGTTCGCCAAGGTCAACGAGCGCTGGGGGCTGCGCTACGACCCGGTGCCGCTGGGGAACCTGGACGCCGTCGCCGGGGCCATGACGCAGAAGACGAAGATCGTCTGGGTGGAGACGCCGACGAACCCGCTGCTGGGCATCGCCGACATCGCCGGGCTCGCCGAGCTGGCCCACGAGAACGACGCGCTGCTGGTCGTGGACAACACCTTCGCCTCGCCGTACCTGCAGCGGCCGCTTGAGCTGGGGGCCGACATCGTCGTGCACTCCACGACCAAGTACGTGGGCGGCCACTCCGACGTGGTCGGCGGCGCGCTGGTGGCGCGTTCGAAGGAGCTGGGCGACGAGCTGGCCTACCACCAGAACGCCATGGGCGCGGTGGCCGGGCCGTTCGACGCGTGGCTGACGCTGCGCGGGCTCAAGACGCTGGGCGTGCGGATGGACCGCCACTGCGACAACGCCGAGCGGGTGGTCGACCTGCTGCTGGCGCACCCGAAGGTGACCCAGGTGCTCTACCCGGGCCTGGGCGAGCACCCCGGCCACGAGGTGGCGGCCAAGCAGATGAAGCGCTTCGGCGGCATGGTGTCGTTCCGCGTGGCGGGGGGCGAGGAGGCCGCCGTGGAGGTGTGCAACCGCGCCGAGCTGTTCACACTGGGGGAGTCGCTCGGCGGGGTCGAGTCGCTGATCGAGCACCCGGGCAGGATGACCCACGCGTCGGCGGCGGGCTCGCCGCTGGAGGTCCCGGCCGACCTGGTGCGGTTGTCGGTGGGCATCGAGACGGTCGACGACCTGCTCGCCGACCTCACCCGGGCACTCGGCTAGGACGGCACGACCATCAGGAACAGGATCGCCAGCCAGATCAGCGTGACCACGCCGGCGATGGCGGCGATCCGTCCTGTCTGCACCTTCGCGTCGTCGTCCGGGGTCTCGCTGGACAACGCCTGGACGGCGGTGCGCAGGTCGCGTTCGACGAGGACGATCAGGACCGCGGCCACGATGAACAACGTCATGGACGCGGTCATGTTCCACTTGCCCAAGGTGCCGTTCCCGGCGATGACCCCGGCTCCGATGCCGAAGATCAGCACGCCCAGCGAGAGCAGGGCGTAGAGCCGGGTCGAGCGGTGGATGAACGTCAGCAACGCGGCGTTCTTGGTGCGAATTGCGCGGGGGGCGGCGTGCGTCAGCGCGGTGAGCGGCCCGACCGCGAAGATCGCGAAGGCGATGTGCAGCCAGATAAGCAGGGACATGCCGCAGAGACTAGTCCCCGGCGATCTCGGCCTGTGGCTCGACACTCTCTTCGCTCTTGCGGGAGCACCGCATGCACAGCTCGAAGGACGTCACGGTGATGACCATGATCATGATGAGCAAGACCATTGCGAACATGGCACTCCCTCCTTCCCCGAATATCCTCCGTAATGACTAGACGCCCTGGCAACGGAATAAGTTCAGCCCGGGTATCGTTGCGTACCGCCGTTTTCATCCGTTCAGGCACAAGGGGGTGCCGTCGTGGCCGTCAGGCACGTCGAGCCGTACACCGATGAGTGGCAGCGTCAGCCGCGCTGCTACGTGAAACAGGTGGTCGAAGTGCTCGACGCCGAGGTGGCCGAATGGTGGGAGGGGCCCGGCGAGCCGCGTGCGGCGACGGTCCTGGTGACCGGCGGCTCGGCGCTGGTGTGGGACGAAGAGAGCGGCTGGCGGCTCGGCCGCTTCCTCTCCGGGGCCCGTGACGAGCACACCGAGCTGGCCGATGTGCGCTATCTGGGTGGCGGTCTGCTGCCCCGGCCCGAGCGGGTTCCCGCGGCCCTGTCGGACGCGCGGCTCGGGATCGGTGCGAGCAGCGCCTGGCGGCCCTGCTACCGCTCGCACCGCAACTGCCGGGACGGGTTCGATGTCGCGCTGGACTTCTGGTCCGGCCTGGTGCGTGCCTAGTTCAGGCGGGTGTGACGGTCTGACGCCCTTCCTGGGCGGCGCACTGCGTGCAGTCGGTGTTGTTCACGTGAAGGCCGAGGATCCCGCGGGTGCAGCGGGAGAAGGGCCCTGGGGCGCGGTGGGTCGGTGACCCGCGCCAGTCCTCTCTGAGGACACTGAGCACGATCATGACGAACGTGCCGGTCGCTCCTCCGATCAAGGCGATCGGGATCATGAGGTACAAATCCATGGGTAATTATGGCAGCGGCACCCCGCCTGTCATCAATAGGTGGACATAGAAGAGGAACCGCCAGGTGATCTGGGTTGGCGGAATACAATTGACTACACTTATTGGGATAAGTGGCCGGAGCCTGCATAATTGATTTCGTAGGCCAGGTGGGTCATATCGCTGGCGTAGATCGCCACCGTGAGCCGGATCGGCCGCTCGGCCGAGTACGCCGTCCTGATCACCTCGACCACCGGCACCCCCGCCCTGCGGCCGAAGAACGGGACCTCCTGCGGCGTCGGCATCCTGGCCAGCACCACGTCGCGATGGCGGACCTGCACGTGGCCGTGGTCGGCCAGTTCGCGGATCGTGCCGCGCTCCAGGTCGACGGGTAACATCAGGCCCGTTCCCTCGGCCACGTCCAGCGGATAGAACGAGTCCTGCAGCGACCAGCTCTCCCCGTCGACCAGCCGCCGCGACAGGCGCACGACCACCACGGAACCTTCAGGGATCTGCAGGTAGGAGGCGACTTTCGGGCTCGCCTCCCGGAACTCCATGGTGAAGCCCTCCTGCGCGGGCTGGCGGCCCTGCTCCTCCACCGCGGAGGTGAAGGCGTCCTTGCCGCTCGCCGTGCGCAGGCCCTCCCTGTTCGACATGACCATGGTGAAGGTCAGCCGCGTGTTCACGTACGTGCCCAGCCCCTGCCGCGACTCCACCAGGCCCTCGTTGGCCAGGACGGCGATCGCCAGGCGGACGGTGTTGGTGGAGACGCCGAAGAGCCGCTCGAGCTCCGACTGGGACGGCAGGCGCTGACCTGGCTGAAGGGACCCGGCGGTTATCTTCTTCCGCAGGTCGTCGGCCACCTTGCGGTAGAGCGGCTCGGACATGCTCTCATTGTCCGCTTATTGGTATGAGCGGTCTAGGTCCTGGCTTTACAGCTTCGCCGCCCGGCGGGACGATTTCCTTCCGTCCCATTTCCCGAGAGGAAAGGCAGAATCAGGATGCCGGTTCCCTATAGCCAGGAATGGCTGAGGTTGCCCCTGGGTTACGTGTCGTCGGTAGCAGCCGCGGTGGAGCATGTGATGTGGTGGGACGACCCCTTCGACCCGCGGGACGCGACGATCCTGCTGGAGGGAGGCGACGCCCTGGTGTGGGACGAGGAGAGCGGGTGGCGCCGCGGCCGGTTCGTCTCGGGTGAGCGGGGTGTGCGGACGGTCCTGGCCGGGGTCCGCTACCTCGGGGGCGGGGTGCTGCCCGAGCCGGCCGAGGTGGCCGCGCTGATGGCGCGGGGCGGCGGCCGTACCAGAGTCGCCTACCGCTCCTTCCGCGACCTGCACGACGGGTTCGACGCCCGGCTGGGCCGCCACGCCCTCGTCTAGCGGGCGCGGCGCAGCCGGAGGAAGTCGCTGACCACGTACTCGCCCAGCCGTTCGGCGCTGGGCGAGAACACCCGGCCGCCGTTGCGGCGGGCGACCTCGTCGACGAACTCGCGCAGCCGGTCGTCGGCGGCCAGCATGAACACGTTGATCGTGGCCCGCCGCCTGGTCATCTTGTCGACCTCGGCCAGCGTCAGCTCCAGCGTCTCGTGGGAAGGCGGCCACTCGAAGGCCGAGCGGCCGTTGCGCATGAGGTGCGCGGTGGGCTCGCCGTCGGTGACCACGAGCACGACCGGCTCGAAGTCGGGATGGCGGTCCAGGTGCCGCCCGGCGATCAGTAGCGCGTGGTGCAGGTTCGTGCCCTGCACCATGTCCCAGTCGAGCCCGGCCAGCTCGTCCGGCTGCAGCACCCGCGCGTAGTTGGAGAAGCCGATGATCTGCACGGCGTCCTGCGGGAACTTCGAGGCCACCAGCGCCTGCAGCGCCAGCGCGGTCTGCTTGGCCGCCGCCCACGTGCCCCGCAGCGCCATCGAGTACGACAGGTCCACCAGCAGGCAGACCGCCGCCGCGGTGCGCCGCTCGGTCTCGGCGACCTCGAAGTCGTCCACGGACAACCGCAGACCTCCCGAGGTACGGCCGCCGCCGTTGCGAATGCCGTTGACCAGCGTGCGCACCACGTCGATGGGCTGCTCGTCCCCGAAGCGCCACGGCCGCGAGGACCCGGTCAGCTCGCCGGCCGAGCCCGCGTCGTGCTGCTCGTGGTCGCCGCGCCGCCCGGCGTCCAGCGAGGCGAACACGCGGCGCAGCGCGGTCTCGCCGAGCCTGCGCACCGCCTTGGGCGTCAGCTCCAGCTTCCCGCGCCGGCGCAGCAGATAGCCTTGCTCCTCCAGTTCCCGTTCGATGCGCCGCAGCGCCTCCAGGTCGTCGACGGCCGAGCGGCCGAGCGCCCGGCGTACGGCGGCCTCGTCGATGTCGTCGAGCCTGGCGCCGGGGTAGTCCTGGCGCAGTGCCGCCTCCAGCTGGGTGAGGTCGGCCAGCTCCTCCAGGGCGGTGACGGCGTCGCCCATGCCGAGCGGCTCGTCACCGGTGAGGCGTTCCGGGGTGTTCCAGGCGAGGTCGGGGCGGCGGGCGGTGAGGGCGTCGCCCAGGCGGCGCATCTGCTCGCCGAGCCCGGCCTGCTCCAGGGTCTGGTTGATGAGGCCGCCGAGTTCCTCGCGCTGGCGCGGGGTCATCGAGGCCAGCATGCGCTGCGTGGCGGCGGCCCGGCGGGCGAGGATGTCGACCAGCTCTTCCAGCGTGCGCGGTTTCTCGGGGAACATGTCCCCGTACGTGGCCATGAAGGCGTCGAAGTCGGCTTGGGTGTGCTCGCCGCGGGAGTCGCGCTCCAGCATCTCGTTGAGGGCGGCGACCATCTGGCGCACACGTTCCATGGCCGCCGGGTCGGGGTTGGCCAGCGCCTCGCGCAGCCCGCGGAACTGGGTGTCCAGCACCTCCCTGCGCAGCAGGTCGCGTAGCTCGTCGAAGGTCTGCCTGGCCGCGGCCGAGCGCCACTCGTAGGAGCTCAGCTGCTGGATGGCGCCGGCGGTGTCCTCGGGCAGGCCGTCGAGCTCGGCCTCGCGCATCCTGGCCGCGTCGGACGGGTCGGGGAACAGCTCGGCGCGCTCCTGGCCGATCGCCTTGTCCAGCAGCGCGCGGGCCCGCTCCAGGGTGCCGTCGAGCCTGCCGCTCTCGCGCAGTTCCCGGCGGCGGCGCCGTACCTCTCGGAGCATCTCGTCGAGGCCGCGGCGGTCGCGCGCGCCGGGCAGGCCGCGCTTGAGCAGGTCACGCAGCGCGTGCACGGGTGTGGAACCGGACAGGATCGCATCGCCCATCTCGTCCAACGCCGCTCGCACGTCATAAGGCGGCGCGAGGGGATCGGGGCCGTCCTGATACTCGCCATAGCGATAAGCCACGATCTCACGCTAACTCGTCTTTTGTTCTTCTGTTACGGCAAGCCGCCCCCACACCACCCGCCGCCGCCGGTTTCCGCCGATCGTGGGGGTCGCTTCTCACGTCGGACGGGGCGCCCGCCGTCACGGTCACGCGTCCCCGAAGACCTCCCACACGCTCAGCAGCTCGTTGCTCAACGGGTTGTAGTGCACCACGGCGAGGTTGCCGCCCTTGAAGACCTTGGAGAAGTCCTTGTTCGTGCAGCCCTTGGTGCCGAGGCCGTCGTCGTCGGCGTTGACGGGCCTGCCGGTCAGCCAGCCGTCGCCGCACTTGGCGGTGACCCGGTTGAAGGTCAGGCGCCAGGTGTAGGTGAGGTGGCGCGTGCCGTAGGCGACGGTGTCGGCGTCCACGCGCTTGATCACGCCCTTGGCGGTCTGGGTGTACCACTTGGCCGGCTGGAACTCGCTGATCCTGATCGCCTTCTTGCCCGAGTAGACGATCTTCACGGGGTTCGGGCCGAGCTGGAGCGTGAAGGCCAGGTCCTTGGGCGTGCAGCGGGTCTTGCCGAGGCCGTGGGCGTCCTGGGCGATGCGGCCCTCGGTCTCCTTCAGCCCGCAGGCGACGGTCAGGCGGCTGAAGCCGGCCGAGCCGTAGCCCAGCCTGAGCTCCTTGGCGCCCTTCGTGGCGGCCAGCCTGTACTTCTTGCCGTCACGGGTGGCCGTGACCGGTGTGACCCGCAGGGTGCCGGCTCCGTCGGCCCAGGCGTAGCCGTACACGGTGGTGGCGCTGGTGGTGGTGGCGGGTGTCAGCGGAGCCGCGGCGACGAGCGCGGCGATGAGCAGAGAGTGCATTGGGCGGTCCCCCGGTGTCGTGAACTACCAGGTTGGACGCGCGGGACCGCCCCGATGTTCACGTGCGGTAGACGTTCACTCCGTCAAGATCGTCCTTCGACAGCCGGCGCATGAGGTAGAGGCCCTCCAGCGCGAACTCCAGGGCCGCCGCGGCGTGACCGGGCGACTCGTCGCCGGCGCCCATGCCCAGCTTGGCCATGATCTTCGCCAGGCCGTTGACCGGGCCGATCCGGCGCAGCAGCTCCGCGGCCGGGACCAGCTCGCCCGACTCCACCTGGCTGCCCTCGGCGAACTTGTCGGTCAGCGGCGCGAGGTCGGTGCCGCCCAGGCGGTTTCTGAACGTCTCGGCCGTCGCCCGGCGCAGCAGGTGAGCCAGGATCTCGGTCTCCCTGCCCTCCTCGCTGACCTCGAACTCGACCTTGCCGCGCAGCGTCGGCACCATGCTCGGCAGGTCGCAGACGCGGGCCACCGCGTGCTCCTCGCCGGTGATGGCGGCCCTGCGCACCGCGGAGGCGGCGGCGGTCTCGGCGGCGGCGATGGAGAAGCGGGCCGAGACGCCCGAGCGGGCGTCCACCGCGGTCGACTCGCGCACGAGGCGGGTGAAGCGGGCGATCACCTCGATCAGGTGCTCGGGGATGTCGGCCCCGATGTCGGGCATCGACTCCTGGCGGATGAGCGTGAGCTCGTCCTCGACCGACTGCGGGTAGTGGGTGCGGATCTCGGCGCCGAAACGGTCCTTCAGCGGCGTGATGATCCGGCCGCGGTTGGTGTAGTCCTCGGGGTTGGCGCTGGCGATGAGCAGGATGTCCAGGGGCAGGCGCAGGTTGTAGCCGCGTACCTGGATGTCGCGCTCCTCCAGCACGTTCAGCAGCGAGACCTGGATGCGCTCGGCCAGGTCGGGCAGCTCGTTGACGGAGAAGACGCCGCGGTTGGTGCGCGGGACCAGGCCGTAGTGGACGGTCTCCGGGTCGCCCAGCGTGCGCCCCTCGGCGATCTTGATCGGGTCGACGTCGCCGATCAGGTCGCCGACCGAGGTGTCGGGCGTGGCCAGCTTCTCGCCGTAGCGCTCGTCGCGGTGCTTCCAGGCGACCGGCAGCTCGTCGCCCATCTCCCGCGCCTTGCGCTGGCACGTGGTGCAGACCGGCGCGTAGGGATGGTCGTTGATCTCGCAGCCCTCCACGACCGGGGTCCACTCGTCGAGCAGGCCGGTGACGGTGCGGATGAGCCGGGTCTTGCCCTGGCCGCGCTCGCCCAGCAGGACCAGGTCGTGCCCGGCCAGCAGAGCGCGTTCGAGGTGGGGCAGGACCGAGTCGTCGAAGCCCACGATGCCGGGAAAACGGGGCTCGCCTGCCCGCAGCTTGGTCAGCAGATTATGGCGGACCTCTGCTTTGACACTGCGATGAACGTGATCGCTCGCTCGCAGCTCGCGGAGAATTCGAGGCTGATGCACGGGAACGAGACTACGTCTCCTGCGAGCCGTTCGCATCGTGGTGAGATTTCGGATCTTGACTATTGCGTGACGGTTCGTGCGCGTGCTTGTTGCTCCAGTGGGGAGAATCGGGCCTAAGGGAACCAGCAACAGCAAGGGAGGCGAGACGCGTGGCCCTGATGACGAGCCGCTTCGCTGATGGCCTCGCCGTGGGATCCGACCTGAGCGCGACCGCCGAACGCGCTGTGGGGCAGGCCCTGTCGAGGCTTGCCGGCAAGGCCGACCTGGTCTGTTTCTTCATCTGCGGCGATGACCCCGACGACGTGGCGGAGGCCGGCCGCCGGGCCATGGCGCTCGCGCCGGACGCGCACGTGATCGGCTGCAGCGCCACCGGCGTGATCGGCGACGGTCAGGGCGTCGAACTCGCGCCGTCCGTCAGCGCCTGGGCGGCGACGCTCGACGGCGCCAGACTGACCACTTTCGCCCTGGAGACGCTGACCGCCGAAGACCGTTTCGTCGTCGTCGGCCTGCCGGAACGCGGCGCCGACGACCACGTGGCCGTCCTGATGGCCGACCCGTACACCTTTCCCACGGACGCGTTCGTCGAGCGCTCCGTGGACGTGCTCGGCAACCTGCCGATCATCGGCGGCCTCGCCAACGGAATGAGCGGCAGAGGCTCGGTCCGCCTGTTCGCCGACGGCCAGGTCTACACCGAGGGCGCCATCGGCGTGCTGATCAGCGGCCAGGTCAACGTCAGCACCGTGGTCAGCCAGGGCTGCCGTCCGATCGGCCCCACCATGGTCGTCACCCGCGCCGAGGAGAACCTGCTGCTCGAACTGGCCGGCCAGCCCGCCCTCGCCCGCCTGGAGGACATCGTCAGCGACCTCGACGAGGACGACCGCGACCTGGTCGCCTCCGGCCTGCAGATCGGCCTGGCCATGGACGAGTACGCCGAGCGCCACGAACGCGGCGACTTCCTCATCAGAGGCGTCCTCGGCATCGACCCCGACCGGGAGGCGGTCGCCATCGGCGACGTCGTCGAAGTCGGCAGAACCGTCCGCTTCCAGGTACGCGACGCCGCCACCGCCGACGAGGACCTCTACGACCTGCTCGACGCCCACCGCGAAGAGCTGGGCAAGGTCGACGGCGCGCTGCTGTTCGCCTGCAACGGCCGCGGCTCCGCCATGTTCGGCACCGCCGACCACGACGCCGTCGCCCTGCGCGACACCCTCGGCCACATCGGCATGGCCGGATTCTTCGCCGCCGGCGAGGTGGGCCCGGTCGCCGGGCACAACCACGTCCACGGCTTCACCGCCTCGGTCCTGGTCTTCTCCTCGGGCAGCCGGTGATCCTCGCGATCGACGTCGGCGGCACCAAGATGGCGGCCGCCCTGGTCGCCCCCGACGGCGCCGTACGGCGCACCCGCCGCCTGGCCACCCCGCAGGAAGCCGACGCCGAGACCCTGTGGAAGACCCTGCTCACGCTGATCGAGCCCTACGACGGCTTCAGCGGCGTCGGCGTGGGCTGCGGCGGGCCCATGGACTGGCCCTCCGGCGAGGTCTCGCCGCTCAACATCCCCGGCTGGCGCGCCTTCCCCCTCGGCGAACGGCTGGCCGCCCGCTTCCCCGGCAAGCCCGTGCGCGTCCACAACGACGCCATCTGCCTGGCCGTCGCCGAGCACTGGAAGGGCCACGGGCGCGGCAGGGCCAACATGCTGGGCATGGTCGTCTCCACCGGAGTCGGCGGCGGTCTCATCCTCGGCGACCGGCTCGTCAACGGCGGCACCGGCAACGCCGGGCACATCGGGCACGTCATCGTGGAGCCCGGCGGTCCGCCCTGCGGCTGTGGCGGCCACGGGTGCCTGGAGGCCGTCGCGCGCGGGCCGGCGCTCGTGGCGTGGGCGCAGGGGCGGGGCTGGACGCCCTCGCGGGTGGAGGGGGCGGAGCAGGCTGAGGGGGTGGAAGGGGCTGAGAGGGCGGAAGGGGCGGCTGGGCCGTACCGGGAGGATCGAGAGGCGACGGGGCAGATGCTGGCGGCCGACGCGCGCCACGGCGACCCGATCGCCCGCGCGGCCCTCGCGAGGGCCGGACAGGCGCTGGGCCTGGCGATCGCCTCCGCCACACACCTGTGCGACCTGGACGTGGTGACGATCGGCGGCGGGCTGGCGCAGTCGGGCGCGTTGCTGTTCGAGCCGCTGGAGCGGACGCTGCGCGAGCACGCGCGCATGGACTTCGCGCGCCGCCTGTCCGTCGTCCCGGCCCTGCTCGGCCAGGAGGCCGGCCTCGTGGGCGCGGCGGCGCTGCTCCTGGGCGGCGACAGGTACTGGGCGGCTTAGTCGATCGCCCATTCCCGGGCGACGCGCTCCCTTGTCTCGGCCTGTCTCTGGTGGGTCCTCCTGAAGGTCCGCGTCGCGCAGGTCAGGTCGGCCAGCGCCGCCTTGATCTCCCTGTCCAGGTACGGCCCGGCCTGAGCGGGCGAGAGCGTCGGCAGATACTCCACGCCCTCCTTCCGGATCGGGAACTCCGCGCCGGCCAGCCGGTTGCGTTCGGCGACGAACGACTCCATCAGCTGGCTGGAGATCCGGCTGGGCAGGGCCGAGCGGACCGTGTAGCCGTAGTCCTCCAGGCAGGCGGCATATTTGCGGGCGGACATCCGTGCCGGGGGGTAGCTGTCGAACTCCCGCGCCAGGGCCTGACCCAACGCCTTCTTCCGCTTCCGGTCGAGGTCGAAGCGCCCGGTGACCTGCCTGCCTGTGAGCCGCAGTACCGCCGAACCGAGGCAGACGTCGTAGGCGCGGCTGTAGGCGCGTAGCTGCGTGAGGGACAGCGCCGAGGTCAGCCGGTCGTTCGGGTCGAAGGGGAGTGCCGCGAGGCCGCCCGCCTCCTTGTCGGTGGTGTGGACGTACATGGCGAAGACCTTGAAGCCGTACGTGGCCCGGCTCCGGCGTTCCTGCTCGGGGGTGTTCTGGCTCGGCGGGCGCCGGGGGGAGTCGGCCGGGATGTACCTGAACCCCTGCTCCTTCATGCAGGCGGCCATGAGGGTCTCGCGCCGGTTCGCCACCGGCGTCGCCCCGGACTCGGGAACGGGCGCCGCGGGGCCCGCGACCATCACCGTGGCCAGCGCGAACGCCAGCGACCCCCGCACTACTCCTGCCCCCACTCCCGGTTGACGCGGGCGTGGACGGCGTTCGCCCGCGGCTGGTAGACGGGGTAGAAGTCCTTGCCGCACTCCAGGTCGTCCAGGGCGGCCCGCACCTCCTCCCGGAAGTACGGCGCCGCCTCGAAGCGGGACAGGTCGGGCATCACGTTGCCCCGCATCCGGGGCCACTGGCGGCGGCCGAGCTCCCACAACTGGTCGAGCAGCGAATTCTGGACCTGTGAGGTGATCTGGCTCGGACGCGGGTCGGCCACGGGGCGGCCCTTGGACTTCAGGCAGGCGGCATAGTCCCGCGCGCTCGCGGTCAGCTGGAAGTCCGAGTCGAGCGCGCGCTGCATCGCCGCCTCCGCGGCTACTTTGAGCTGGGCGTCGAGGTCCTCGTAGCCCGTCACCTTCCGGCCGAGCGCTTTCCCCGCCGACCAGGCGTAGCACGAGGTCTGGGCCTCGAAATAGGCCTGCGCCTGAGCGCGCGACAGGGCTTTGATGATCTCGGTGTTGGGGTGCATGCGATAGGCCGCGACGCCCCCGGGGCCGGTGTCGTCGGGGAAGACGAACCGGGCGAAGATCCGGAAACCGTGCTTCTCCCGGTCGGCCAGCATGGCCGCGTAGTCGCCCTCGGTCAGCCCGCGCTCCGCCTCCGTCACGGGGACCGGCGCTTCGAGGTCCTGGATGTAGCGGAAGCGGTGCCGCTTCATGCAGTCCGCCATCAGGCTCTCCCTGAGCTGTTTGGGCGACAGCGGCGGCCGGTGCGCGACGGACGGTACGGCGGGCAGCGTGCTTGAGGCGCTGACCAAAAGGATGGTCAGCGCGGTGGCCAGTTGCCGGAGTCCCATCGGGGCGGACACTATCTCAGCGCGTCCACAGGTTCCATCCTGGCCGCCCGCAGCGCCGGATACAGCCCGGCCATCAGGCCGACGACGGCCCCGGCCACGGGGGCGGCCAGCGCCAGCCGTACGTCCAGGAGGGGCGTCCACTCCTTGACCGCGCAGACGGCGACGATGGTCACCACCCCGAGAGAGGCGCCGATCACGCCGCCGGTCAGCCCGGTCAGCGTGGACTCCAGCAGGAACTGCGCGGCGATGTGCCGCCGGGCGGCGCCCAGCGAGCGGCGCAGGCCGATCTCGGAGACCCGCTCCATCAAGGTCACCAGCGTCACGTTGGCGATGCCGACGGCGCCGACCACGAGGGAGACCAGGCCGAGGATGAGGAAGAGGGCGTTGACGTCGTCCTGCGCCTTGTCGCGGGCCCTGATCGGGCTGGGCGGGGCGATGATGTGGAGCAGGCCGTCGTTCCCCGGGCTGAGCGCGGACGGGGCCTGGTGGGAGATGAGGTCGGCGGCGCCGAGGCTGGTGTTGATCAGGACCCGGGTCACGTCGCGCAGGCCGAACTGGCGGCCGGCGCTCGGCGGGATCATCACCGCCATCGCCAGGTTCCGCTCGCGGCGCAGCTCGCCGAGCACCCCGATGACCGTGTACGCGTGCTTGCCGATGAAGATGGCCGGCGCGCGCTTCAGGCTGCCGACGCCCAGCAGCTTGGCGGCCTGGTCGCCGATCACCGCCACCCGGTCCTGGCGCCGCACGTGCCCGGCGTCGAAGAACCGGCCGGCGACCATGCGGCCCCGGGCGGCCCGCGGCAGATCCGTGGTCGAGGCCAGGACGCTCAAGGTCTGGGCGGTCACCCGGGTGGGGTCCACCAGGTCGTTGGAGCGGACGGACAGGTTGGCGCTGTCCTTGGTCTCGGCCACGGCGGCGGCCGAGGTGACGCCGCGCAGCCTGGTCACCCGGGAGACGGCGTCCCAGCTCACCAGCGGGGCGTTCTTCTGCTCGGGCACCTCGACCGTGACGGCGGTGGCGACCAGTTCGTCGAAGCGGCCGACGATCTGGTTGCCCGCCGTGGCCGCCACGCCCAGCGTGACGACGAGCGTGGTGATGCCGAGCACCGTGCCGAGCGTGGTCAGGGCGGAGCGCACCGGCCTGGCGAGCATGCCGGCGAGCGCTTCGGTCCACAGGTCACGAATCTTCACTGAGCACCCCGTCGGTGATCCTGACCCGGCGTCCGGCGCGCCGGCTGACCTCGTTGTCGTGGGTGATGACGACGATCGTCAGGCCCTGCGCGCGCAGGTCGTCGAACAGGGCGAGCACGGCGTCGGTGTTGCGGCTGTCGAGGTTGCCGGTGGGCTCGTCGCACAGCAGCAGGGACGGGCCGCCCATGAGCGCCCTGGCGATGGCGGCGCGCTGGCGTTCGCCGCCGGACAGGCGGTCGGGCGGGAAGCCGGTCCGGTGGGAGAGTCCCACGCGGTCCAGGGCTTCGAGCGCGCGTTCCCGCCGGTTCTTGCGGGGGTGGGCGCCGTAGACCTCGGCCAGCATCACGTTCTCCACCACGCTGCGGTGCGCGAGCAGGTGGAAGGACTGGAAGACGAAGCCGATCCGGTCGCCGCGCAGCCTCGTCCGCGCCCCGTCGCGCAGGGTGGTGGTCTCGGTGCCGTCCAGCCGGTAGCTGCCCGAGGTGGGACGGTCCAGCAGGCCGAGCACGTTGAGCAGGGTCGACTTTCCGGAGCCCGACGGGCCGACGACGGCCACGTAGTCGCCCTGCCGTACGGCCACGCTGACCTCGTCGAGCGCGCGGACCGGCGGGTCGGAGGGGAACTCCTTCGAGACCAGCTCCAGCTCGATGACCGGCTCAGGCACCGCTGATCACCACCCGGTCGCCCTCCTTGAGGTCGCCGCTCACCTCGACCTGGCCGTCGGCGGTCAGCCCGGTCCGTACCTCGACCTCTCTCGTCCGGTCCGGCGCGGTCTCGACCTGCACCCGCGCCCTGCCGTCGGCGGCGGTGACGACCGCGGCGACCGGCACCACCAGCACCGGCTCGTCGGTCGCGCCCACGGTCACTTTGGCGGCGACGGCGGTCCCGGACAGGCCCTTGAGCCCCTTCATCGACTCGGGGGTGATCAGCACGGGCCGGTTGCCCTGCGGTGGCGCCTCCTCGCCGGGGACCTTGGCCTTGTCGCCGACCGCGCTGAGCGTGGCCGGATAGGTCTGACCCGAGTCGAGTTCGATGCTGGCCTTGAGCCCTTCGCGCAGCAGGCCGGCCTCGCCGGGCTCCACCGATCCCGACACCATGAACGACGAACTGGTCACGGTGGCCACCTCGTCCTCGACCATCTGGCCCGCCTTCACCTTCGCCTTGTGCACCCGCGCGGGCAGCGCGGGCAGGAACACCACCTCGCCCGGCGGGATCGACGTGCCGAACGTGCGCAGAAACTCGCTGAGCAGCGCCGACGCCGCAGCCACGTCCTTCTTCGCGTGGGCGACCTTGAGCTTGGCGGGGGAGACCTGCCGGGCGTGCCGCAGCGCCTGCTCGGCGGTGACCAACCCCTCCTGCGCGGTGCGCACGGCCGTACGCAGCTCCCGCAGGCGTTTCATGCGGGCCTGCGCGCTCTCCTCTGCGAGCCGGTCGCGCGCCCGGCGGGCGGAATCCAGCTCCGCCCCGGCGTTGGCGACCTTGAGCTCCAGCAGGCGGGTGTCGGCGCCAGGCGAGGGTGACGGCGTGGGGGCGGGCCTGTTCGCCTCGGCCAGCGCCTGCTCGGCTTCGAGCAGCTTCTCCTCGGCCGCGCGCACGGCCGAGTCGGCCGCGTCCGCCTTGGCCTGGTCCTCGGGCGTGAGCCGTCCGTCCTCCGCCTCCTCCAGCGCGCTCTCGGCCGCGCGCAGCTCGTCCTCGGCGTTGCCGAGCTTGATCTTCAGAGGCAGCACGTCGCGCCCCTGGTCGAGCGCGCGTTGTTCGAGCGCGAGCGTCTCCTTCGCCGTCTGTACGGCCTTGCGCAACGTGTCCAGCGCCTGCCGGTCGGCCAACGCGGGCCGCTGGGCCTCATAGCCGCCCTTCGCGTACAGCCGGGTGACCGCGGCGACCGTGGCCGCGTCGAACACCCCCGTCACCGGCGCGCCGAACCCGAGCCTGCGCAGCGCCCGCTGCAACTGCTCGACGTCGTCGCCCTCGGTGCCCGGGGCGACCGTGCGATGCATCGGCACCTTGCCGCGCAGCGCGAACACCGGCCGCCCGTTGACCTCCATCAGCACGCCGCCCTCGCGCAGCCTGCCCTGGCGCGGGGCCCGCGTGGCACGTTGCAGCTCGGCCGGCCCGCCGACCACCCCGGCGAGGGTGATCGGGAACGGCGAGCCGTACTCCAGGGTGCCGTTGACGGCGACGGTGCTGACGAGCGTGCGGCGCTCGACCGCCGCGGTGACGAGACTGGCCTTGGGCGGCATACGGCGGGCCGCCTCGTCGGCCGGCGAGCGCAGGCGGGTGCTCAGGAACCAGCCCGCGCCCGCGATGGCCAGGACGCCCGCCAGGACGGCGGCGAGAAGCTTCCGCGGCGACTTCATGGGAACTCCAAAGGGGCATGCTGAAGAGAGCCGGTGGCGCCGGCGGGGTTCAGAGCAGGACGTTGCGCCTGGCGCGGAACGGCAGCACCGCCGCGACCAGGGTCAGCAGGAGCACCAGCGCCCAGTGCGCGCTCTCCTGCCGGGCGACGACGACGAGCGTGAAGCTCTCGGCGAGCACCACCGTGCTGTGCAGCGTGTAGAGGGCCGCGGCGATCGACCAGCGGTGGTCGGCCGTCACGTGGCCGGCGTAGCACGCCGCCAGGAGCAGCGCGGTCTCCAGCCCGACGCGGAGCATCGCGGAAGGGGTGGCTTCGACGATGTCGCGCCAGGCTGGATCCGCGCCGGCGGCCACGGGCACCGCGGCCAGCCACCACCACGAACGGCGGTGGAGGGTTTCGCCGCGAATGGCCAACGCCACGAGGCCGAGGATCAGGAGGCCGTTGGCGACGGCCGGGGCGATCGGGCCGCCGCTGGCGTAGAGCGCGGGCGTCGACTGCCACGGCCGGTCGGCGAAGACCGGCAGCAGCGTCTCGTCCAGCCACGGCCTGGCCAGCGTGATCGCCAGCGTCTTGACGGAGAGCAGGGCGGCCAGGGGGATCGCCAGACGTACCCGGCCGAGCAGGGTGGCCAGGAACACCGCCGCGGCCACGCCCACCCACAGCGGGACGCTGCTCGCGTAGGGGATGAGCACCGCCAGGTTGAGCAGGCTGAGCACCGTCACGGCGAGGTGCAGCCCGTCCGCCCAGGCCGGGCCGTGCGCCGACTGCAGGATGCGGGTCCTGATGCCGCCCTTGACCAGCGCGGCGGCCTCGCGCAGGGGAGGCAGCGCCCGGTCGGGCTCTGCCGTGGTCAGCAGGACGTCCAGCAGTTCGTCGCCGTAGTCGGCGCGGTAGCCGTCGGGGTAGGCGCGCAGCAGTAACCGGTAGCGGCGCTCCAGCCGGCTCATGAGAAGGTCATCCCGAGCGTGCGTCTGGTGACCACCGACGCGGCCTGCTGCATGCGCAGCGCCTCCTCCTCCACCAGGCGACGGCCGTCGTCGGTGATGCGGAAGTAGCGGCGCTTGCGGCCGTTGACGACCTCTTCCTTCTCGACCACGATCACGCCGTTGTCGGTGAGGCGGTCGAGCGCGCCGTAGAGGGTGCCGACGGCGAGCTTGACGCGGTCCTGGGAGAGCTCGACGACGCGCTTGAGTATCGCGTGCCCGTGGAGCGGGCCGTCCAGGAGGGCGGCGAGTACGAAATACGTCTGCTCACTCACCGACGATCCCCTAGACATGGCTGAGAAGATACTTCGAGGCGCGAAGCATGGTCAAGGTTCCCCTTACCTCATCGCATATTCGGCGAGGAGCGTGCTGTTGATCTTCAGGTCCTTGGGGTTGTAGACCGGGTAGAAGTCCTTGCCGCACTCCAGGTCGTCGAGTGCGGCCTTGATCTCCTTCTGGAAATAGGGCTTGGCCTGGGCGGCGGTGAGTTCCGGCATGATGATCTCCCCCGAGCCGGGGTTGAACTCGACGCCCTGCTGCTTCGCGCCGATCCGGGTCGCCATGTCGTGGATCGAGTCCTGGACGGCCATGGAGATGTCGCGCGGAGCGGTCTTGGCGATGGTGTAGCCCTTGCCGCGCAGACAGTCGGCCATGGCCGAGGCGAGCCTGACCAGCAGTTGGTCTCCGTCCACCTCTCTGGCGACGATGAGGTTCTTCGCCTGGCTGAACTGCTGGAAGATGTCTGTCCTCTTCGTGATGCTCTTGCCGAGGACCTTCTTGGCCGCGAGGACGAAGCAGGTGTCGCGCGTCTTTTTGTAGGACGTGTGCTGAGCCGCGGAGAGGTCGCCGACGATCTTCGTATTGGGATCCTTGTCGACTTTGGCCTCTTCCTTGCTGATGCCGACCTCGCCCGGGTAGATGAACTCGGCGAACACCTCGAAGCCGTATTTTTCGCGATGTTTCCGCATTTCTTGGTAATCGCCGTTGTCACGCCTGATCTCGGCGGCGGTCTGCTTCTCCTCCGGCGGCACGTAGGCGACGTATTTGAAGCCCTTCTGCTTCATGCAGTCGGCCTGGATCGACTCCATCTGGAGTTGTTTGTCCGCGGTCGCCGTACCGGGGGCAGCCGAAGCCCCCGCTTTTGGCTCACCGCCCGCCTGCGTGTTCCCGCAGCCGGTCAGCACGGCCAGCGCGGCCACGGCCAGGCTCATCTTCTTGGTCATGGTCAGCTCCCGCCGCTGCCGAATTCGAGTGCCACGCGCTGCTGGATCTCCGCGTTCCTGGGTGAGTAGGCGGCGTAGAAGTCCTTGCCGCACGCCAGGTCGTCCAGCGCGACCTTGACCTCCTGGCTGAAGTACCGCCGGCCGTCCTCGACGGAGATCATGGGCATCGTGTACTGCCCGTGCTTGGCCATCTCCTCGTCCTCCGGCCGGTCGTCGTTCTTGGCCAGCGCCTTGACCTTGCCCTCGAACAGCCGCCAGCCCCAGGTGTGGAGCGTGGACGGCCGCGTGTCGGCCACGGAGTAGCCCTTGCCCTTGAGGCAGGCGCCCATCTCCGCGGCCAGCTCGACCAGCTTCGGGTCACCGTTGAGCTCGCGATCCAGGACCTTCTTGACCGTCTCGTCCATCTGGGCGAACCGGTCGTCGTCATCCTTGACGACCTTGCCGGTGACCTCCTTGATCGCCCGGGACTTGCACGCCGTCAGCTGTTTCTCGTACGCCGCCAGCTGGGCGCGTGACAGGTCCCGCATGATGGCGCTGTTCGGGCTGTCCTCCGACGACCACAGCACCTCCTCCTTCTGGTCGGGATGCGCGTAGCGGTAGAAGACCGTGAAGCCCTTCTTCGCCCGCTCCTGCTTCATCGCCGCGTAGTCGCCGAGATAGGCCCGGTCGCTCGCGGTCTCGGGCGCCTTGACCCGCGGCGCCCAGGGGACGTACCTGAAGCCCTTCTCCTTCATACAGTCGCCGACGATCGACTGGATCCGGTGCGCGTTGTCGGACGCCTTGGTGCTGCTCGCGGCCTGGGGGGCGGCAGGTGGGGCGGGCTCGGCCGCGCAACCGGCTACGAGCACGAGTGCCGCGGCGAACGTGACGGCGTACGTCATCGCACGCTTTCCCCCGTTCCCGGCGGTCGCAGCGGTCGCGGCAAGAGTTGATCTCTTGAGCATGCCGGAGACCATAGTCCGTTCAACGGAGTATCGTCAATCCAGGGCATGCCTCCGGTGCCGGAGGGGCAGGAGGGCGGTGGCCGCCGTCAGCAGTCCCAGCAGGGCCCAGTACGCCAGGTGCTGCGAGGTGGGGATCACGCCGTACTCGGGGAGCGTCAGCAGGCTCACCCCCGCGACAGTGACCGCCAGGTAGAACGCGCAGCCGGCCGCCCAGCGCAGGTCGCGGGTCAGGTGGCCGGCCACGGCCGCGGCGGCCATCAGGGCCAGCTCCAGCCCCATCCGGCTCAGGCTGATCGGCAGATTGTGCTCCTCGATCATCCAGGCGGGGCCGTTCCATGCCAGGAGCGGGATCGCCGACCACCACCACCAGGAACGCACGCGCGGGGCGCCCCCGCGCGTCGCCAACGCCAGCAGGCCGAGCACCACCAGCCCATAGGCGACGGCCACGACCCCCGGATCGCTGTCGACGAACAACGGCCGGTCCGTGAGCAGCCCCGGATAGACCGGCACCTGGGTCAGCTCCGCCACCTGCCGGCCGCCCGCGATGGCCACCGCCTTGACGCCGACGGCCGCGGTGAGGGGGATCGCGGCCCAGACCCACCCCCGCAGGACGGCCAGCACCGACAGGGCCGACAGCGCCGTCCACAACGGGATCGATCCGGCGTACGGCACCAGCGCCGCCAGATTGGCGACGGCCACGGCGGCCACGCCCAGGTGCAGCCCGTCCCGCCAGACGCTGCCACCCGCCAGGTGGATGACGCGTGCACGGATGCCACCCGCCACCAGCCCCGCCGCCTCCCTGGGTGGCGGGACGGTGCGGTCGGCGTCCGCCGACTCCATCAGCACGTCGAGCAGCTCGTCGCCGTGCGCCTGCCGGTACGGGCGCGGATAGGCCAGCAGCAGTTTGCGATAGCGGCGTTCGAGCACGCTGGCGTCCGGACGCTCCAGCGTGGCCGTCATCCGCGCGCGATCCTCAGCGCGGACACCCCGGCCCGCGCCCCCCGGCCCCGGCTCAGGCCCGAGACGACGCCCAGATCCCAACCGGCGCCCAGGCCCCAGGCTTGTACCTGGCCCGGAGACAGCCGCAGGACCAGTGCCGCCGCCTCCTGCATCCGCCTGGCCTCGGCCTCGACGAGCGTCTGGCCGTCGTCGGTGATGCGGAAGTAGCGGCGGTTGCGGCCGTTGACCGTCTCCTCGCGATCGACCGCGATCACGCCGCGCTCGTGCAGGCGCTCAAGGATGCCGTAGAGCGTGCCGACCGACGGGCGTACCCGGCCGTTGGACAGCTCCTGGATCAGCTTGCTGATCGCGTGTCCGTGGAGCGGTCCGTTGAGCAACGCGGTGAGCACGAAGAACATCGGCTCGCTGACTTCAGAGGTTCCTCTGGGCATGGGGAAGACCGTATTCCGTTCAACGGAGTGTCTGCAACGCTTGTAACGCTTCGCGGCGAGGTGTCCAAGCAGGGGGTGTTGACCGACGCGCTCCGATCGTTCAAGGGGCCGCTCGTCGCCGGTGCGGTCGTGGATCCGTCGTGGAACGACCTGGGCGGACCCGAGGGACAGCCGCTCGCGGGGAGCTAGTGCCTTTTGGGTCTTGTGTCCGGTGATGGGGAGATTAGTTTCGTTCTCACCATGACCAATACAGCCCGCGGCCTCGTGCTGCGTCTCCTCCGTGACGCCGGACCGATGCCGAGGGCGGAGCTGGCCCGCAGGACCGGGCTGTCGGCCACCACGATGACCAAGGTCGTCGGCCAGCTCATCGCGGACGGCTGCCTGGCGGAAGGCCTCGCGGGCGCGCCCCGGGTCGGGCGTCCCGCCACCGACGTGGCGTTGCTGCCGGAGGCGTTCTGGGTGGTAGGGGTGCACGCCGGGCCGGACGGGGTGCGGCTGGGGCTGCGCGACCTGCTGGGCCGGGCGGCGGGCGGCGCCGTACCGGCCTGCGGGCCCTTGGCCGAGGCGATCCACGCGCTGGTCGCCGCGTCGGGGGTGGACCCCGCGCGGGTGCTGGGCGTCGGCGTGGCCGCGCCCGACCGGCGCGTGGCCGACCGGTTCGGGGTCCCGCTCGGGCCGGGCGTCGTGACCGGACACGACGCCTGCGCCATGGCCCTGGCCGAGGCGAGGTACGGCTGCCGCGCCCGCGACCTGGTCTACGTGCACGTGGACGGCGGCGTGAGCGCGGGGGCGGTGCTCGACGGCCGCCCTTTTCGCCCGGCGGACCTGGGCCACCTCCGCGTGACGGACGACGGCCCGCCCTGCGCCTGCGGTGGCACCGGCTGCCTGGCCGCCGTGATCTCCGGACCCGCCCTGTCCGCCCGCCTGAGCGGCGGCGGAGGAGGGCAGGAGGGCTTGATGGCGGCAGTGGCGGCCGATGCCGTGCTCCGTGACGAGGTGGCCACCTGGCTCGCCACCGCCCTGGCCGCCGCCGTCACCCTGCTCGGTCCCGAGCACGTCCGGCTCGGCGGCCTGTACGCGGCCGCGCCCGAGGACCTGCTCGACCGGATACGGGCCGCCCTGCGTGACAGGACGCGCGAGCCCGTTCACCTGGACCGCTGCGGCCTCGGCCGCGACGCCGGAGTGGCCGGGGCCGCGGCGCTCGCGTTGGATCGTTTCTTCTACCGGCCGGACTAGCCGCCCGCGGGCCGCCTGGGCTGGAAGAGCCACGCGTCGAACAGCTTGTCCAGCTGCTTGCCCGACACCTTCTCGGCCAGCGCCACGAACTGCGCGGTGGTCACGTGCCCGTAGCGGTGCCCGGCGGCCCAGTCCTTGATCAGGCGGAAGAACGCGGGGTCGCCGATCTCGGTGCGCAGCGCGTGCAGCGTCATCGCGCCCCGCGTGTAGACCGACTCGTTGAACAGGTCCTTCGGCTTGGCCCTGCCGGGCGGGTAGGCCCAGATGGGGTCGGTGCTCGGGCGGGCGTAGTAGTTGTCGAAGACCGCCTGGGCGCGGGACTTGCCGCGGTGCTCCTGCCACAGCCACTCGGCGTAGGTGGCGAAGCCCTCGTTGAGCCACAGGTCGCGCCAGCGCTTGACGCTCAGGCTGTTGCCGAACCACTGGTGGGCCAGCTCGTGGGCGATGATGCCCTCGTCGGGGTCGAAGCCGCCGTACATGGGCTTGGTCTGGTTCTCCAGCGCGTAACCGGCGGGGAAGTTGTCCACCACGCCGCCCGTCGAGGAGAACGGGTAGGGGCCGAAGACCGAGCTCCAGTAGTCGGTGACCTGGCCGGAGACGGTGTAGAGCCGGTCGAGCGAGGAACGGAACCCGGGGTCGACGGCGACCAGGTTCGCGATGCCGGTGGCGGTCTTGCCCTGACGCAGCTCGAAGCGGCCCAGCGTGGCCGTGGCCAGGTAGGTGACCATCGGGTGCTTCTCGCGCCAGGAGAAGGTGGTCTTGCCGCCCGAGGTCCGCGGCTTGCCGGTCAGCTCGCCGTTGGCCAGCGCGGTCAGCCCCTGCGGGACGGTGATCTCGAAGTCGAAGCGGGCCTTGTCGGCCGGGTGGTCGTTGGCGGGGAACCAGGTCTTGGCGCCGTTGGGCTCGCAGACGACGAAGGCGCCGTCGGGAGTGGCGATCCAGCCGTACGTGCCGAGGTTGGTGGCGTCCTTGATCGGCTTCGGGCTGCCCGAGTACGTGACCTTCACCGTGAACCTGGCGCCCTTGTCCAGCGGCTGCGCGGGGATCACGGTCAGCTCGTCGCCGCTGCGAGAGTACGTCGCCTCGCGCGCGTCGACCGACACGCCGCCGATGTCGAGCCCGGACAGGTCGAGGTTGAACCGGCTCAGCCGCTGGGTGGCCCTGGCCTGGATGGCGGCTTCGCCGTTGAGGTGGAGTTTGCCGGGGTCGTAGTCGAGGCGGAGGTCGTAGTGGGCGACGTCGTACCCGCCGTTGCCGTCGAGCGGGAAATCGGCGTCGCCGATCCCCGGCGCGCCCGCGTCCCCCGCCACCGGCTGGGCCGACGTCGGGGCGGCGGCGCCGTTGGACGGCGAGCAGGCGAGCACGGCGAGAAGCGCGGTGAGCGATACCGCGATGCGCCGGGTGGACCCCATGGCCACGTCTCCCTTCGAAGCGTGACCAGAAGCCTACGATAGGTAAGAGCCTGGTTCAGGCATCCACGACGAGGGTCTTGCCCGCCTTGTCGTGCAGTGCCTGCTTACGCCCGTCGAAGAGAATCCAGCCCAGGTCCAGAAGGGCGCCGATGCAGCACAGCCAGCTCAGCACGGTCCTGACCGCCTCGCGGATGGCCACCTGGCCGACCGTGGCCTTGCCGCCGCTCTCCTGGACGACCCGCATGCCGAAGATCTTCTTGCCGACCGTCTGGCCGTTCCAGTAGGAGTGCAGCAGCCAGAAGTAGAGGAAGGCGATGACCGACTGCAGGAAGACGTGCTGCGTCGGGATGCGCTCCCAGATGCCCCGGCTGGAGTCCCAGACGTACGTCCAGCTGTTCCAGCTGAACGGTATCGAGACGATCGCGATGATGATCTCGTCCAGGATGCCCGAGAACAGTCGCCGCCAGCGCCCCGCCAGTGGTGGTGTCATGCAAGCAAGATCACCACCACCGGGTCAGGACAAACTAAAGGTTGCCCCTGAGTTCCTGCTCGCGCTCGATGGCCTCGAACAGCGCCTTGAAGTTGCCCTTTCCGAAGCCGAGCGAGCCGTGGCGCTCGATGAGCTCGAAGAAGACCGTGGGCCGGTCCTGCACGGGCTTGGTGAAGATCTGCAGCAGGTAGCCGTCCTCGTCGCGGTCCACGAGGATCTTGCGCTTCTTCAGCTCCTCGATCGGCGCCCTGACCTCGCCGATGCGCGAGCGCAGCTCGGGGTCGTCGTAGTAGGAGTCGGGAGTGTCGAGGAACTGCACGCCCGCCGCGCGCATGTTGTCCACCGTGGCCAGGATGTCGTTGGTGGCCAGCGCGATGTGCTGGACCCCGGGGCCCCCGTAGAACTCGAGGTACTCGTCGATCTGCGACTTCTTCCTGCTGATCGCGGGCTCGTTCAGCGGGAACTTGACCTTCCTGGTGCCGTCGGCGACGACCTTGGACATCAGCGCGGAGTACTCGGTGGCGATGTCGTCGCCCACGAACTCCGCCATGTTCGTGAAGCCCATCACCTCGCGGTAGAACTCCACCCACTCGTCCATCTTGCCCAGCTCGACGTTGCCGACGCAGTGGTCGATCGCCTGGAAGAACCGCTTGGCCGGAGGCGCCACCATCGGCTCGCGGGCAGCGTAGCCGGGCAGGTAGGGGCCGTTGTAGTTGGAGCAGTCGATCAGCGTGTGGCGGGTCTCGCCGTAGGTGGCGATCGCGGCGACGATCACCTTCCCGTGCTCGTCCTCCATCGTGTACGGCTCCGCCAGCCCCCGCGCCCCATGGGCGACGGCATAGGCGTACGCCGCCTCGACGTCGGGCACCTCGATGGCCAGGTCGATCACGCCGTCACCGTGTTCGGCCACGTGGCGGGCCAGGTCGTGGCCGGGCCGTACCGCGGCCCTGAACTCGAAGACGGCGCCGCCGGACTTGAGCACGTACGCCACCTCGTCCCTGCTGCCGGTCTCCGGGCCCCGGTAGGCCACCAGCTGCATTCCGAAGGCGGTCGAGTAGTAGTGGGCGGTCTGCTTGGCATTGCCCACCGCGAAGACCACGGCGTGCATGCCGTTCACCGGAAATACGTCGCTCATAGGGCTAACTGTTGAATTTGATGAGCTTACTGCGCAACAGTGACTTGTTTTGGTGGACAATCTGTCCATGGCCATCGACGAACTGGACGCCAAACTGCTCAGTCTGCTAACCGCTGAGCCGCGGCTCGGCGTCCTGGAGTGCTCGCGGCGGCTCGGCGTGGCGCGCGGGACCGTCCAGGCGCGGCTCGATCGCATGATCGCCCGGGGGGTGATCACCGGCTTCGGGCCCGACGTCTCGCCGGCCGCGCTGGGTTACGACGTCATGGCGTTCGTCACAATGGAGATTCGCCAGGTGGCCGGGCACGATCCCGTGGCGGACCGGCTCGCGCACATTCCCGAGGTGCTCGAAGTTCACACGATCACCGGCGGAAGCGATCTCATCTGCCGGGTCGTGGCGCGCACGAATGCCGACCTCCAGCGGGTTATCGACCAGATCGTGGAAGTCCAGGGTGTGCTCAGAACATCCTCCGTAATCGCGCTCGACACACCTGTCCCATACCGTGTGCTGCCCTTGGTCGCGGATGTCCCGCGTCGTGCGGCGCGGTAGACGTACCATCGGGTTCAGGGTCGAGGCACCGTTATCGATCGTTTACCCTTGACATTCGCCCAGGTCGCGAGGGCGGAGCAGAGGGCGATCGGGGGGTTGCGCGTGCGGAGTGATGGGGAGAAGGGCATGCGAAAGCGGCGGATTCTCCGCTATTTCCTAATCGCCAGTGGTGTGGGAATCGTCGTGATGATCGGGCTCTTCGGCATCGCGTGGGCGATGACTCCCATTCCCGACAGCACGCAGAAGCAGGCCACCGCACAGGGCTCCGTCATCTACTACCGCGACGGCAAGACCGAGATCGCCCGGCAGGGCGTCGACCGTAAGAACGTTCCACTCGCGAGCGTGCCCAAGCACGTACGCGACGCGGTCATCGCCATCGAGAACCGCTCCTTCTACACCGACAGCGGCGTGTCGGTGAAGGGCACCGTGCGCTCGGTCTGGTCCACCGTCACCGGCCAGCAGCTGCAGGGCGGCTCCACGATCACGCAGCAGCTCGTCCGCAACTACTACAGCGGGCTCAGCCAGGAGCGATCGGTCACCCGCAAGTTCAAAGAGATCCTCATCGCGATGAAGGTCGACCAGTCCAAGTCGAAGGAATGGGTGCTGGAGCAGTACCTCAACACGATCTACTTCGGCCGCGGCGCCAACGGCGTGCAGGCCGCCTCCCAGGCCTACTTCGGCAAGGACGTCAGCAAGATCACCGTCTCGGAGGCCGCCTACCTCGCCTCCGTCATCCAGCAGCCCAGCCGCTTCGCCGACCCCCAGGGCGGCGACCTCGACGCGGCCAAGTCCCGATGGACCTCGGTGATCAACGGCATGCGCGAGATCGGCGCGCTCACGCCCGACCAGGCGGCGGCCGAGAAGTTCCCCACGCTCAAGGCGCCGAAGAAGCCCTTCGAGTTCAAGGGCCAGAGCCAGTACATGGTCGACCAGGTACGCGCCGAGCTCAACCGGCGCGGCTACACCGACGAGGCCATCAACGGCGGCGGCCTGAAGATCGTGACCACCTTCGACAAGAAGCTCATGGACGCCGCCGCCCGAGCCGTGAAGCAGGTCGTCCCGGCCGGCACCCCGAAGAAGGTCCGCGTCGGCCTGGCCGCGGTCGAACCGTCCACCGGCGAGGTCATCGCCTTCTACGGCGGCAAGGCCTCCCAGTACAAGTACGACAACGCCTTCTCCTCCCGGGTGCAGGCGGGCTCGACCTTCAAGCCGTACACGCTGGCCGCCGCGCTCAACGACGGCATGGGCCTCTCGACGCGGGTCGACGGCAACTCGCCGATGCGCGTGGCCTCCGACCCCTCACACCCCATCCCCAACGACAGCGGGCGCTCCTACGGCAACATCAACCTGATCCGCGCCACCCAGAGCTCGGTCAACACCGCCTTCGTCGACCTCGGCCAGAAGGTCGGCCTGGACAAGGTCGCCGCCACCGCCGAGGCCATGGGCATCCCGGCCGCCCAGCTCAAGCAGCACCAGGGCGCCGCCTCGTTCCCGCTCGGCGTGGCCTCGCTCAGCGCCGTGCAGAACGCCTCCGGCTTCTCCACCTTCGCCAACGGCGGCGTACATGCCGAGGCGCACGTCATCAAGTCGGTCACCGACGCCCGCGGCAAGAAGACGACCATCAAGCCGGCCACCGCCCAGGCCATCAGCAAGGAGGCCGCCGGCGACGCCACGTACGCGATGCAGCAGGTCGTCAAGTACGGCACCGGCACCGCCGCCCGCCTCTACGACCGCCCCGTCGCCGGCAAGACCGGCACCACGGACGACTCCGGCGCGGTGTGGTTCAACGGCTTCACCGCCCAGATGGCGACCGCGGTGAACATGTTCCGCGACGACAACAAGACCGTCCAGATCCCCGGGTACGGCGTGCAGTTCGGCGGCCAGCTCCCGGCCCAGATCTGGCGGGCCTTCATGACCGAGGCGATGGCCGGCAAGCCCGTCGTGCAGTTCCCCGAGCCCACGGACTTCGGCTACGGCACCTACGACTCCGAGCCCGACGACGACCGCGGCATGCGCGACGACGACGCCCGCGATCCGGACGGCTGGCCCAACGACGACGTCACGCAGACGCCCGACCCGACGTTCGAGCCCACGGAACCCGAGCCCACGGACACCCCCAGCGACGACCCGACGCTCCCCGAGGAGCCGGAGACCGGCCCGCCCACGGGCGGCGACGGCACCGGCGCCCCCACCACGGGACCGGGCGACAACCGGGACAACACCGGCCGCCCCGCCAACGGCCGCCCCAACGGCTAGGCGCCTGGCCGCCACCAGTCGTCGTACGGCGTGACGGGAAGGGCCCGCTTGTGCCGGGTGGCGAGATAGGTCGACTCGATCTTGTCCGCCACCTCCCGCGGCACCTCGGCGCCTTCCAGGTAGTCGTCGATCTGGGCGTAGGTCAGGCCGAGCGCCACCTCGTCGGGCAGCGCGGGCCGATCGTCCTCCAGGTCGGCGGTCGGCACCTTCTCCCAGACGCTCGGCGGCGCGCCCAGCTCCTGGAGCAGTGCGGCGCCCTGGCGCTTGGTCAGCCCGGTCAGCGGGGTGAGGTCGGCGCCGCCGTCGCCGTACTTGGTGAAGAAGCCGGTCACGGCCTCGGCCGCGTGGTCGGTGCCCACGACGAGCATGCCGAGCTGCCCGGCGATCGCGAACTGGATCACCATGCGCTCGCGCGCCTTGGTGTTGCCGCGCACGAAGTCGCGCAGCGTGGGCTCGTCGCCCAGCAGTTCCCGCACGCCGAGCGCCGTCTGCGCCGCGGTGGCGTCCGCGCCCGGCTTGACGTTCACCGCGATCGAGCGGTCCGGGCGGATGAAGTCGAGGGCGATCTGCGCGTCGTGCTCGTCGGCCTGCACGCCGTAGGGCAGCCGCGCCGCGACGAAGGTGGCCGCGTGCCCTCCGGCGCGCAACTCCTCGGCGGCGAGCTGGCACAGCCGGCCGGTCAGCGTGCTGTCCTGGCCGCCGCTGACCCCGAGCACGTAGCCCTTGGCCGGGGTCGAGCGCAGGTAGTCCTTGAGGAAGTCGATCCGCCGGCGGATTTCGACTTTGGGGACGATGGTCGCCTTCACCCCGAGTTCGCGGAGAATCTGCTCCCGTAGGTTAGCCATCCCGGTACTTTAGGCCGACAGCTCGGCCCTCAGGTCCTCCGGGGTGGTCACCGGCAGCCGGCAGGCGAAGTCGCGGCAGACGTAGGCCGTGGCTCCGCCGTCGATCCCCGATCGCCCCGCCAGCAGCGGCACCTCCTCGGACGGCCCGAGCGCGATCACCAGTCCCGGCGAACCGGACAGCATGGCCTCCCGGTGCAGCGCCCGCGTGCCGGGATCGCCTGGGGCGCCGACCACGGCCACCTCCACCGGCCCGGACAGCGCCGCGGCGGCGACCGCCAGGCCCCAGCCCGCGAACCTGGCATGGCCGACGGCGAGCACGGAAACGGTGCCGAGCGCGTCGTAGGCCGCCTCGCGGTGCCGCCGGGAGCCGGTCAGCGCCGCGTACGACAGCAGAGCCCCGGCCGCCGCGAACTGCCCGGAGGGCACCGCGTTGTCCGTGGGGTCCTGCGGACGCTGGAACAGCCGCTCGGCGTCGTCCGCGGTGTCGTAGAACCCGCCCTCGCCGTCGGCGAACCGGGTGAGCACGGTCTCCAGCAGCGTCCCCGCCAGCGTGAACCAGCGGGTCTCGCCGGTCGCCGAGTAGAGGGTGAGCAGGCCCTCCGCCACGTCGGCGTAATCCTCCAGCACGCCGGCGTTGGCGCCGGCCCGTCCGTCGCGGGAGGTGCGGGTCAGCCGGTCGCCGGTGACGTGCACCTCCTCCAGCAGTACGGCCGCCGCCCGCGCCGCCGCCACCAGGTCCTCGCGCTCGAACACGACGCCGGTCTCGGCCAGCGCGGCGATGGCCAGGCCGTTCCAGGCGGCCACGACCTTGTCGTCGCGGCCGGGCCGTACCCGCAGGTCACGGGCGGCGAGCAAGCGCTCACGGACCCGCTCGTAGCGTGCGAGGTCGGCCGGGTCGCTCAGCAGCTGCAGCACCGACGTGCCGTGCTCGAACGTGCCGGTGACCTCGAACAGCTCCGCCGCCCACGCGCCGTCGCCGGCGCCGAGCACGTCCGTGAGCTCGGCGGGCGTCCAGACGTAGAACTTGCCCTCCTCGCCCTCGCTGTCGGCGTCGAGCGCGGAGGCGAACCCGCCCTCCGCGGTGCCCATCTCGCGCAGCAGCCACTCGGCGGTCTCCAGCGCCACCCTGCGGGCCAGCGGCTCGCGCGACAGGCGCCACCAGTGCGTGTAGACGCGCAGCAGCAGGGCGTTGTCGTAGAGCATCTTCTCGAAGTGCGGCACCACCCAGCCCGCGTCCACGCTGTAGCGGGCGAAGCCGCCCCCGAGCTGGTCGTAGATGCCGCCCCTGGCCATCGCCTCCAGCGTGCGCGCCGACATGTCGCGCTCGCCCGCGCGCAGCAGGAACTCCAGCACCATCGACGGCGGGAACTTGGGCGCGTCACCGAACCCGCCCCGCTCGGCGTCGAAGCCCGCGCGCAGATTCCGTACGGCCCGCTCCAGCGTGGCCGCCTCCGGCAGCGGGCCGCTGGGCAGCGAGGTGTGGGAGTTGAGCGCCTGGACCACCTTCGACCCCTGGGCCAGGACCTGCTCGCGATCGCCCGTCCAGGCCTGGTGGACGCCGAGCAGCAGCCTCTGGAAGGTGTCGCGGGGGAAGTAGGTGCCACAGTAGAAGGGGTGGCCGTCGGGCGTGGCGAACACCGTCATCGGCCAGCCGCCCTGGTGGGTCATGGCCTGGGTGGCGCTCATGTACACGGCGTCGACGTCGGGCCGTTCCTCGCGGTCGACCTTGACGCAGACGAAGTGCTCGTTCATCAACTGGGCGGTGGCTTCGTCCTCGAAGCTCTCATGCGCCATCACATGGCATCAGTGGCGGTCAAGAAGCGAGTAACCAATGGCAGGATGAGTAACCCACACTGATCAGTAGGGGTACGTCCCGCCGTCTCGCTTCTTGCATCGCCTCCTCTCCCCAAGGCCACCAGTCGACTGGATTGGCGGCGTGCTGGAGGAGGTAGGGAGAGGTCTCACTACCCAGCCGGTTCATGTGACCATCCTGTCAGAACCGAACAACTAGGTCACCGGGACGAACCGGGCGGTCCGGGACGTGCCGCCGTCGTGGGGCGTAGGTTACGGAGCGTGGATCTGGATTTCGTCAGCAGGCATGCCGGCCGCCCCGCCGCCGCCCTCACCCGCAGGGACGTGGCCCGCGCGCTGCTCGCCGTACCGTCGGGGGTGGCGCTGGTGGCCATGCCCGACCTGCGCCGCGCCCTCATGGGCGCGGCCAACCCGCTCTCCCTGCCGTTCTGGGAGTCGGCCAAGGCGATGCTCAGCTCGATCGAGTCGGGCGCGGCCACCGTCGGTGAGGTGCAGCGGTGGCTGGAGGCCACGGGCAGCGAGCCGATCCTGCTGACCCCCGGCTACTTCGTCTGGCCGGAGGAGGACGAACGCGGCCCGGTGGCGGCCGAGATGTACGACCTGATGGTCGCCTTCCTGGAGGAGCGGATCGCGGCGGGGGAGATCGACCCTGACGCGCTGGCCCGCGAGGAGCCGGAGGAGCGCCGCGCGTACGAGGACCTGCAGGAGCGGTGGCTCAACTCGCCGTTGCCCGACGGGCGGGTGCCCGGTCACGCGGTCAGCGACGAGCAGGACGAGGAGCTGTTCGCCGCCTGGGACGAGGAGGAGGCGTTCGCGCTGTCGGAGCTGCGCCGGATCGTGGCCCAGCTGCCCAAGCGGCCGGAGCTTCCCGAGGCCGACCTGGAGCGGGCGGCCGGGCGCCTGCGGGAGATCCTCGGCCTGCCCGGCTATCCGGGCAACGTGCTGCGCGCCTGCGCGGGGCTGGACGACCGGCCGCTGCCCGACGACGACGCGGACCTGTGGACGGCGGTCGCGGCCGGCATCGCCGGGCCGATCTCCGACCTGGCCGACGTCGAGGACCCGGAGGAGTTCTCCGACCTGGACGCCGAACTCGGCCACGAGGACACGGTGCTGGCCAACCTCTGCGCGATCCAGCACGCCGACTGGCTGGCCGCCGTGGCCGCCCTGGCCAGGCTGGGCCCCGGCGTACTGGCCTCGCCCGAGCGGATCGCCAGGCTCATCGCCGAGTCCGAGGACATCGACGTCGAAGGCGCGGAAGGCGACGAGGAGGAGCTCGCCACCACCGAGGGACTGTTCCTGCCGGTGGTGTTCCTGTGGGGCTACCTCGGCATCGTGGACCAGGACGACGTGCTCACGCCGCTCGGCTGGTGGGGCCTGCCGAGGGCGCTGGAGCGCGCCTGGTCACCCGCTGAGTAGGTCCTGGTACTCGGGGTGGCGCTCAATGTAGGTCTTCACGTACGGGCACACCGGCGAGACCTTCAGCCCGGTGTCGCGGCTGGCGTCGAGCGCGTGCCTGACCAGCTTGCCCGCCAGGCCCTGGCCCTCGAACTCCCGCAGCACCTCGGTGTGGGTGAGAACGATCTTCGTGGGCAGCAGCTTGTAGTCGGCGAACCCGGCGACCCGGCCGTCCACGAGGATCTCGAAGCGGCTCTCCGTCGAGTTGTCGACTATCTCGGTCGGCATCTACTCGGCTTTCTTCTCGTCGGGTACGTCGCCGTCGCGCGGCACCGTGATCCTGCCCATCTGCTTGTTCATGGACTTGATCAAGAGGTACAGGGCCGCGCCGATGGCCGCCACGACGAGGAAGCCGAGCAGGCCGGGGCTGACTTCGCCAGCTGCCAGAACTGTCACTCTTCCAGTCTGCCATCCGGGTGCGGTGGTCGGACCGGCACCCGGTCCCGTTCAGTGGCAGGCGGGGCTCGGGTCGTCGGCGTGGATGCCGGCGAACAGGTCGTCCTCCGGCAGATCGGTGTCGACCAGCGAGCGGGCCAGGTGGTAGTCCTCGGTCGGCCAGATCTCCTGCTGCAGCTCGCGCGGGCAGCTGAAGAACCAGCCGTCGGGGTCGATCTGCGTGGCGTGGGCGATGAGCGCCTGGTCGCGGATGTCGAAGTACTCGGAGCACGGCACCCGGGTGGTCACCGGCCACTTGGCGGGCCGGTCCTCCCAGCGGGAGATCCAGTCGGCGTACGGCGAGCCGATGCCGCGCTCGGTCATCGCGTCGTGCAGCGCCTCGAAGCGCTCCTTGGTGAAGCCCATCTGGTAGTAGAGCTTCAGCGGCTGCCACGGGTCGCCGGTGCCCGGGTAGCGGTCGGGGTCGCCGGCCGCCTCGAAGGCCTCGACGGAGACCCGGTTGGTCATGATGTGGTCGGGGTGCGGGTAGCCGCCGTCGTCGTCATAAGTGATGATCACGTGCGGGCGGAACTCGCGGACCGCGGCCACGAGCGGCTCGGCGGCCTTCTCCAGCGGCTGGAGGGCGAAGCAGCCGTCGGGCAGTTCCTCCTCCTCGCTCTCCGGCAGCCCCGAGTCGATGAAGCCGAGGAAACGCTGCTGGACGCCGAGGATCTCGCGCGCGCGATCCATCTCCGCCCTGCGGATCTCGGCGATGTTGGCGACCACCTCGGGACGGTCCATCTTTGGGTTGAGCACGGAACCGCGCTCGCCGCCCGTGAGAGTACAGACCAGGACCTCGACGCCTTCGCGCACGTAGCGCGCCATCGTGGCGGCGCCCTTGCTCGACTCGTCATCCGGATGGGCGTGGACGGCCATCAGCCTCAGCGGTGCACTCACGGGCTCGATGTCTCCTCAGTTGGACCGATCAGGTGCCCAGAGAGGTTAGTTTCTGCTGGGCGGTCGCGAGGGCGGGGCCCACGCGGGCGACAATTGTCTCGGATAACGCTTAGGGAGTGCAGGGAGATTCCGCCATGGCCACCAGAGATGTCGAGAACGGGCCCGTTCTCGGCACACCCGACGACTTCCCCGATCGACAGAGGCGCGGGGGCCGCATCGTTGTGCACGTGGTGATCGGGGTGCTGGTCGCCATCGTCGCTGGTGGCTGGGGCTATGTGATGTGGTCGATGACGGGCAGCGCCAGCGGTGCCAAGCCTCAGGTCATCACCTTCTCCATAGAACGCCCGGACGAGGCCGAGATCACCTTCACGGTGAGCAAGCCGGCCGACCGGATGGCCGTGTGCCGCCTGCGGGCGACCGACGTCAACCACGGAGAAGTAGGCAGCAAGGAAGTAAGAATCCCCCCAGGTGAGGGTAGTAAGCAGCTCAAGGAGCGTCTGGACACCACTGCCCAGGCCACTTCCGTCCACATCCAGTACTGCAATCTCGTATAGTGAGACATTTGGGGAAGCGTTCGAGCAGCTAACTTGTTAGCCTTTCGCAATTCGTAACCCCAAGTGAACTCAGGGCCCCCTAAGTAAGCAAGGAGATCCCGTGGCCGACTCTCGCGATGAGAACGTCACCTGGCTGACGCAGGAGGCGTACGACCGCCTGAAGGAGGAGTACGACTACCTGTCGGGCCCGGGTCGCGTCGACATCGCCAAGAAGATCGAGGCCGCTCGCGAAGAGGGCGACCTGCGGGAGAACGGCGGCTACCACGCCGCCAAGGACGAGCAGGGCAAGATAGAGGCCCGGATCTTCCATCTGCGGCAGCTGCTCGACAACGTCAGGGTGGGCGAGGCGCCCAAGACCGAGGGCGTGGTGGGCCCCGGCATGACGGTGACGATCCGCTTCGAACGCGACGATGACGAGGTGACCTTCCTCCTGGCCTCCCGTGAGGAGACCGGCGCCCCGATCGATGTCTACTCGCCCAAGTCCCCGCTGGGTGCCGCGATCAACGGCAAGAAGATCGGTGAGCGGGCCACGTACTCGCTGCCCAACGGCCGGCAGAACACGGTCGAGATCCTTGAGGCCGTGCCGTACATCGGCAATTGACGACACAGAACGACAACCTCCGCCGGGCCGTGGGCCCGGCGGATCCTCCGCATGCCTCGGGCATCCGGCAGGATCTGGCGTTTCTGGTGACCTCGCGCAGGCGCCGCGACTTAGGCCGGCTGATCCCCTTCATCGTGGTGACGCTGGTCGCGGTGCTCACCGCCGACGTGCTGCTGCTGGGCGAGTTCCAGAGCCCGCCTGAGCCCGAGGTCAAGACCGCCCAGTCGGTACGCCGCAAGCCGGCCGCGCCGCCCAAGGAGAACCTGGTGGCGCAGACCAGCCCCCAGGACCCGGGTGTGCGGCCGCTGGGCCGCCTGCACAAGCCGAACCTGTTCGTGGTCACCAAGAAGCCCTTCACGACCCCGCTGCTGGGCAAGGTGGCGAAGGTGCGCGGCATCAGGGCGCTCGAACTGGCCGACGCCGCCTCGGTCATGATCGACGGCAAGCGGGTCCAGACGCTCGGCGTGGACCCCTCGACCTTCCGCGCCTACACCCCCAAGGTCACCGCCGCCTCCGACGGCCTGTGGACCAACGTGGCGCGGGGCGACGTGGCCGTCTCCTTCGTGCTCGGCAACGACGGCGGACTCACCCTGCATCGCCAGGTGAGCGGCCCCGGCGGCCCGCTGCGGGTGGGCGCGTACGCGACGACCGGCTTCGGCGCGGTGGACGCGGTGGTCTCCAAGCAGACCGCGAGGACCCTGGGCCTGCCGCACGACAACGCGCTCATCGTCAGCGCGCCCAAGGCCAACTCGGCGAACCTGCGCAAGAAGCTGATGGGCATCCTGCCCAAGGGCACCCAGATCGCCGAGATCAACCCGGTCGGCCCGCCGCCGGTCCAGAACCTGGTCTACCAGGGGAACTCCTTCATGTCGGGTGAGCAGATCACCGTCGCGCTGAAGGCCGCCCTGTCGAAGCTGGGTCGTCCCTATGTGTGGGGAGCCGAGGGGCCGGAGACCTTCGACTGCTCGGGGCTGGTCCAGTGGGCGTACGCCCAGGCGGGCATCAGGGTTCCGCGCGTGACGCACCAGCAGTGGGTGGCGGGCCCCCAGATCCCGTACGCCCAGGCGCAGCCCGGTGACCTCATCTTCTGGCGGCACGATCCGACCAACCCGGGGTACATCTCCCACGTGGCCATCTACCTGGGCGACGGCAAGATGCTCCAGGCGCCGCGTACCGGTGACGTGGTCAAGATCTCGCCGGTGGGCATGCGCAACTTCGCGGGCGTGGTCCGCATCGCGCCCTCGGTCGCGGCCCGCGTCCGCTAGGGCGTTCTCACTCCCTTCGTTTCGGCCCGAGCGAGCTCTTGGCTACGGCCTGCAAGTGTGTAATGTTGATTACATGGAAAGCGAGATTCGCGGCTGGTTCACCGGCCGCATGCCAGAGAGCTGGTTCGCGGCTCCGCCGGAGATCGTGCTGGACCGCGAGGAGATCGCCGTGCTCGGCACGCTGCCCGACCCGCCCGCCGAGGGCGGCGAGGCGGAGCGGGCGGCGCTGATCGACGGCCTGGTCAGGCGCTTCCGCGAGGAGACGCGCGAGCGGCGGATCGAGATCGCCAGGGAGGCGGAGCGCAAGTTCCGGCAGAAGGTGTCGTGGGGCGTGGTCTGCGGCGGCGAGACCGTGATGTTCACCACGCTGTCGGTGCCGGTGATGACCCGGCTCCGGCAGCCCGAGCGGCAGGTTCTCGACACCCTCGTGGCCGCGGGCGTGGCCCGCAGCCGCAGCGACGCGCTGGCGTGGTGCGTACGCCTGGTCGGCAAGCACACCGACACGTGGCTCGCCGATCTGCGCGACGCGCTGCAGCACGTCGACCGCGTCCGCTCCTCCGGCCCGGACGTCAATTCCTAGGACTGCGCAGCGGAAACGCTCCGGCGAAAGGACTAAACCTCTTCCGCTATTGGTTTAGACCATTCGCATTGGCCTAAACCACTGATTCGAGGGTTTTCTTTAGAACCCGTTCATGTGGGTAGGCTTCCCCAATCACCAGGGCCTCTGCCTGCGACAACAGGTCTATGCCAATTGGCGAAAACCGGTCGTCGTCGTTAATGATGTTTTGGCCCTGAGAAGTGGAGGAGTCGCTGCCGTGTCCGTTTCTGTAGAAGTACCCGCCCCGACGAGCAATGCCGAATTGGTCGCCTGGGTGAACGAGATCGCCGCCCTGACCCAGCCCGATCGGATCGAGTGGTGTGACGGTTCGGAGGAGGAGTGGACCCGCCTGACCAACCTCCTCGTCGAACAGGGCACGTTCACGCGTCTGGCCAAGCGCCCCAACAGCTTCTACGCCAAGTCCGACCCCAGCGACGTCGCGCGCGTCGAGGACCGCACCTACATCTGCTCCGAGCGTGAGCAGGACGCCGGCCCCACCAACAACTGGATCGCGCCGGACGAGATGCGGGCCACCTTCGGCGAGCTGTTCAAGGGCTGCATGCGCGGCAGGACCATGTACGTCGTGCCCTTCTGCATGGGCCCGCTCGGCGGCGAGATCTCCCAGCTCGGCGTCGAGATCACCGACTCGCCCTACGTCGCGGTCTCCATGCGGATCATGACGCGGATGGGGGAGCGCGCGCTCAGGCTCATCGAGGAGCGCGCCGAGTTCGTGAAGGCCGTCCACAGCGTCGGCGCGCCGCTGGAGCCCGGCCAGGACGACGTCGCCTGGCCCTGCAGCAACACCAAGTACATCAGCCACTTCCCCGAGACCCGCGAGATCTGGTCCTACGGCTCCGGCTACGGCGGCAACGCCCTGCTGGGCAAGAAGTGCTACGCCCTGCGCATCGCCAGCGTCATGGCCCGCGACGAGGGCTGGCTGGCCGAGCACATGCTCATTCTCAAGCTCACCCCGCCCAGCGGCGAGACGCGCTACATCGCCGCCGCCTTCCCGAGCGCCTGCGGCAAGACCAACCTCGCCATGCTCCAGCCGACGATCCCCGGCTGGAAGGTCGAGACGGTCGGCGACGACATCGCCTGGATGCGCTTCGGCGCCGACGGGCAGCTGTACGCGATCAACCCCGAGGCCGGCTTCTTCGGCGTGGCCCCCGGCACCGGCGAGGTCACCAACGCCAACGCCATCAAGACGCTCTGGGGCAACAGCATCTTCACCAACGTCGCGCTCACCGACGACGGCGACGTGTGGTGGGAGGGCATGACCGACATCCCGCCCGCGCACCTGACCGACTGGAAGGGCCGCGACTGGACCCCGGACAGCGACGAGCCGGCGGCCCACCCCAACGCCCGCTTCACCACCCCTGCCTCGCAGGCGCCCACCATCGCCCCCGAGTGGCAGGACCCCAAGGGCGTGCCCATCTCGGCGATCCTGTTCGGCGGCCGCCGCGCCACCGCGGTGCCGCTGGTCACCGAATCGCTGAGCTGGCAGCACGGCGTCTTTCTCGGAGCCAACGTCGCCTCCGAGAAGACCGCCGCCGCCGAGGGCAAGGTCGGCGAGCTGCGCCACGACCCGTTCGCGATGCTCCCGTTCTGCGGCTACAACATGGGCGACTACTTCGGCCACTGGCTGAAGATCGGCCACAGGGAAGGCGCGCGGCTGCCGCGCATCTACTACGTCAACTGGTTCCGCAAGAACGCCGGCGGAAAGTTCATCTGGCCGGGCTTCGGCGAGAACAGCCGCGTGCTGAAGTGGATCGTGGACCGGCTCAACGGCGAGGCCCAGGCCGTACCGTCGGCGATCGGCCTGCTGCCCAAGGAGCTCGACACCGAGGGCCTGGAGATCGCGGAGGAGGACCTCCAGACCCTGCTGAGTGTCGACAAGGACGTCTGGCGTGAGGAGGCGGCGCAGATCCCGCCGCACTTCGAGAAGTTCGGCTCGCACCTGCCCAAGGAGCTGTGGGAGGAGTACAACGCCCTGCTCGACCGCCTCTCCTGAGCTTGTGGGGTACGGCGGCGCCCCTCTACCTTGACCAGGGATGGACATCTTCCTGTTCTTCGCCGCCTTTGCCCTGATCGCCCTGATCAGCAACCTGTCGGGCAGCGTCGCCAAGCAGCGGCTCAAGGTCGCCAACGCGACGCTCTCGCAGGCGGGGCACCGGCTGACGCACTACGAGCTCGCCTACCTGGCGGGCGGGCCGCGGCGGGCGATCAACACGGCGCTGGCCGTCCTCGCGACGGCCGGCGCCGTACGCGTCTCGCGCGGCGCCCAGGTCAGCCCGGTCCACGGCGCCACGATCTCGTCCGACCCGCTGGAGCAGGCGGTGCTCGACGCCGTGGCCATGCGGCCGGGCCACCGGGCCGCGCAGGTGCGCAAGCTGCTGGAGACGAGCCCGGCGTTCCTGGCCCTGGAGGCGCGGCTGCGCGGTCACGGGCTGCTGATGCCGGAGGGCGCGCAGGGCGTGGCCCGGCGGCGCCTGGAAGCGCTGCGGCTGGCCGCCTGGGGCGCGATGGGCTTCGAGATCGCCCTGGTGGTGCTGGCGCTCGCCGGGGTCGCGGGCAAGGACTTCGTGTTCGCCGGCGCGCTGCTGTTCGGCGGGTTCGCGGTGGTGATGGGGTTCTCCGGCCACTACAAGGAGAAGCGCAGGCTGCGCAACCTGGTCACCGGTGAGGGCAGGCGGGTGCTGGAGTCGGCGCGGCAGTACCACCCGAGGGGCCGCGGCGACACCTCCACACCGGCCCTCGCCGTCGCGATGCCGGTGGCCCTGTACGGGCTGACCGAACTGGACGACCGTGACCTGTGCGACGGACTGTCGGCCGGCGACCCGCACTCCGACTGCGGCGGCTCCTGCGGCTCCCACAGCGACTCCGGCTCCTCGACCTTCGGCGACGGCGGGTCCGGCGGGGGCGACTTCGGCGGTTCGAGCTCGGACGGCGGCGGCGGGTCGAGTGGCTCCAGTTGCGGCGGAGGCGGCGGCGGATCGAGCTGCGGATCCAGTTCCTGATCCGGGAAACTTTCGCCGGGCCGCGTGCGTCTATCGGGTACGAGCCAGAGGAGGCCGCGCATGGACCTGATCCTGTTGATCGTTTCCGTCTTCCTCGCGGTGGCGGCGGGCGCCACCGTTTCCGCGCTCAGGCGCGAACACCTCCGCATCCGTTCCACCGCCGTGAACGGCAATCTCCGCGCCCTGGGACACTACGAGCTCGCCTACCTGGCCGGCGGGCCGCGGCGGGTGGTCAACGCCGCCATCGGCCTGCTGGCCAAGTCCGGTGACCTGCGCGTCTCGCGCGGCGGCTCGTTGCACGCGGTCTCCACGCTGGCCGGCGACCCGATCGAGGAGGCGGTGCTGGCCGCCGTCGCGGCGCGGCCCGGCGGGGTCTCGGTCGCGGCCGTCAGGCACGAGGTGGGCAACGGGGCGGCCATGGACTCGCTCAAGCACCACCTGTCGGCGCTCGGGCTGGTGGTGCCGGACGGCGATCTGGCGTCGGTGCGCGCGTACCTGAAGAAGCTGGGCGCGCTGGTGATCGGGGCGCTGCTTGCCTCGATCGGGATGGCGATCTACCTGGTCTTCAGCGGGGGCGGGCTGCTCGGGGTGGTCGCGCTGGCGGTCACGGCCGGCACGTGGATCGGCGGCATCGTCGTACGCAGGCGCCACCACAAGATGCTCGGCAACGACATCACGACCGCGGGGCGCGAGCAGGTCGAGTACGCCGAGCGCCGGCACATGCCGGGCGCCTACCTCGTCACCGGCGCCGCGGTCGGCGCGGTCGCCATGCCCGTCGCCCTCTACGGCCTGGGCGAGCTGGGCGACCCGCAACTGGAGGCCGAGCTGGAGGCGCAGCGCAACTCGGCGGGCAGCGGCGCCGGGTCCTGTGCCGCGGGCAGCTGCGGCGGCGGCAGCGGGAGCGGTGACTACGGTGGCGGAAGCGACTTCGGCGGCTCGTCGGGCGGCGGTTCGGACGGCGGCGGCGGGTCGAGCTGTGGAGGCGGCGGCTGCGGCGGTGGCTGCGGCGGAGGCGGCTGAGAGGGGACGTCGGTGGCGGACTTCGAGCTGGGCGTGGGGATCGGCTGGCGATCCGAGATCGACCTGACCGTCGAGCGGATGGCGGGCGTGAGCTTCGTCGAGGTCATCGCGGAGAACATCAGGCCCGCCGCCGGACTGCCCGAGTCGCTGCGGGTACTGCGCGGGCGCGGCCTGCCCGTGGTGCCGCACGGCGTCGGGCTGGGCGTGGGCGGTGCCCAGCCGCCCGATCCCGACCGGCTGGCGCACCTGGCCGCGTGCGCGCAGGCGCTGGATTCGCCGCTGGTCAGCGAGCATCTGGCGTTCGTGCGGGCGGGCGGGGTGGAGGCCGGGCACCTGCTGCCGGTGCCGCGTACCCGGGAGGCGCTCGACGTCGTCGCCGACAACGTCCGCCGCGCGCAGGACGCGCTGCCGGTGCCGCTGGCGCTGGAGAACGTGGCGGCCATCTTCGGCTGGCCGGAGGACGAGCTGACCGACGGCGAGTTCCTGGCCGAGCTGGTGGAGCGGACCGGGGTGCACCTGCTGATCGACGTGGCCAACCTCTACACCAACCAGGTCAACCTCGGTCTGTCCGCGGTGGCGGCCCTCGACGCGCTGCCGCTGGCGCACCTGGCCTACGTGCATGTCGCCGGGGGGCACGAGCACGGGGGCATCTGGCACGACACGCACACGGCCAGCGTGCCGCAGGAGGTCCTCGACATCCTGACCGAGCTGTGCGCGCGCGTCACGCCGCCGGGCGTGCTGCTGGAGTGGGACGACGACTACCCCAGCGACGCCGCCCTCGCCGGCGAACTGGACCGCATCAGGACCGCGATGTCGCTCGGGACCGCCCACCATGCCCCCTGACCCTTTCCCCGGTACGGCCGCCGCCCCCACACCCCCGTCACCCCGTGGCCCGGACCCCGCGGAACCACCTGGACCAGAGACCGCGCGGGCGGTTGGGCGGGAGGCTGGGGAGGGGGTTGAGACGGGTTTGGGCGGGAGCGTGAGTGCGGAGGACCGGCGGCGGCTGGAAGAGGCTCAGGAGCGGGTCGTGGCGGCGCTGGTGACCGGTGCGCCGGCGCCCGAGGGGTTCGACGCCGACCGGCTCAGGGCGCAGGCCGCGAGCCTGGTGTCCAAGCGGCGCGGCGTGGTGGCCAGACTGCGTCCCGACGCCGCCCTGGCCGCCGGGGCGGACCTGGGAGCCGAGTTCGCCGCCTACGCCGCCGCCCGCACCGCCCCGCCGAAGGGCTACCGGGAGGACGCCGACGCGTTCGCCGCCTGGCTGGAGGAGCGGGGCAGGCTGCCCAAGCGGTCCAGGGGCTGGCGCGACCTCTTGCCGTGGCGGCGCGAGACATCCTAGGTTTGCGAGGTGATAGTCGACGCGCACCAGCACTTCTGGAACCTCGAGACCGGCGACTACCCCTGGCTCGCCCCGGACGCGGGAGTCCTGTACCGCACCTACGCCCCCGAGCACCTCGCCCCCGAGCTGGCGGCCACGGGAGTGCAGGCCACGGTGCTGGTCCAGGCGGCCGACTCCTCTGCGGAGACCGAGGCGATGCTGGCCCTGGCCGACGCCCACGACTTCATCGCCGGCGTCGTCGGCTGGATCCCGCTCACCGACCCCGACGAGGCCGCGAAGGCCATCGAGCGTTACGGCAGTCATCGGAAGTTTGTCGGCGTACGCCACCTGATCCACGAGGAGCCCGACCCGGACTGGCTGGTCGGGGAGTGCGTGCTGGAGTCCCTGGGCGTGCTGGCCGACAGCGGGCTCGCCTTCGACGTGGTCTCGCTGCTGCCGCGCCACCTGGAGCACGTGGTCACGCTGGCCACCCGGCACCCGGCGCTCAGGATCGTCATCGACCACCTGTCGAAGCCGCGGATCAAGGACGGCGGCTGGCAGCCGTGGGCGGAGCAGATGACCGCGGCGGCGGCCTTCCCCAACGTGTACGCGAAGGTCTCCGGGCTGGTCACCGAGGCCGACCACGCCGGCTGGACGGTCGAGGACCTGCGGCCCTACGTGGCGCACGCGGTCGAGGCGTTCGGCCCTGAGCGGCTGATGTTCGGCAGCGACTGGCCGGTGGCGCTGCTGGCCGCCGACTACCGGACCGTCTACGAGACGGCGCTGGCCCTGGTCGGGGAGGAGGGGAGAGATCAGGTGTTCGGTGGCACTGCTGGGCGTTTTTACGGGTTTAGCTGAGTTTCGGGGGGAAACTCTCTAGGCGTGGGGGGACTACGTTGTGTCGATGGGTCTTACCTGACCGTGACGCCTGTGGCTTGTCGTGACAGTGTCGGCAGGCCGTACGAGGTCACCCTTGAGCTTTGGCGGGACGGCACGCCGTACGGGATGGTGGGGGAGCGGTGCGGCTGGCTGCTCGCGCGCCTGGCGCGCGGGGTCGCGGACGCGCGCGACGGGCGCGGCGAGGCGGGGCTCTGGCCGGATCCCGACGACAGGTTTCCCGAGGACGAGCCGGAGGGTGAGCTGTTCTCCTTCCGTTACCGGACGCGGTCGGGCGCCATGGGCGGCGGTGAGCTGCGCTGTCAGCTGCGCACGATTCCGGTCTGGATGCCAGGTCAAGGCCGTCGGGGCGAGTGGCGGCTGACGCGCAGGGCCTACGTCGAGGCGTGGGGTCCCGGGGGCGTCGGCATGCGGGCCGTGCTGACTTCCGCGGAACTGGCGGTGTTCGTGGGGGTGCTGGTCACAGAGGCGGAGGGCTGCCTCGGGGGACGGGATCTCGCGAGGAATCCCGTTGAGGGGGCGGGCAACGCCTAAACGCGGTGATAATTGCCTCTTACAGGCACAGCATCGCTGGGAGGGCTCCGTGGGCCTGCGCGACCTGGTCTACCGGGTGTACGAACACCGGCTGGAGGCCAAGCTCAAGCTGTCGAAGGGCAACGGCCCCCGGCACGTAGGCGTCATCATCGACGGCAACCGCCGATGGGCCCGCTCGATGGGCCTGGAGGACGTCAGCAGAGGGCACCGTAAGGGCGCCGACAAGATCTCCGAGCTGCTCACCTGGTGCCGTGAGGCGGGGGTGGAGGTCGTGACCGTCTGGATGCTGTCCAGCGACAACCTCAACCGCCCCAAGGACGAGCTGGAGCTGCTCCTTCGCATCATCGAGGACGTGGTGCAGGAGCTGGTCGAGGAGGGCTGGCGGATCAGCCCGGTCGGCGCGCTCGATCTGTTGCCGGATAGGACGGCAAATGTCCTGAAAAACGCAAAGGAAGTCACATCACACCGTCCAGGGTTGATTGTGAACGTTGCGGTTGGGTATGGAGGAAGACGTGAGATTGCCGATGCGGTGCGCTCACTCCTCCAGGAGCAAGCAAGCAAGGGAGCCAGCATCGAGGACCTCGTCGAGGTTCTCGATGTCGAGCACATCGCCGAGCATCTCTACACTCGCGGCCAGCCCGACCCGGACCTTCTCATCCGGACCTCGGGGGAGCAGCGGCTTTCCGGGTTCATGCTCTGGCAGAGCGCTCATTCCGAGTTCTATTTCTGCGAGGCCTACTGGCCCGACTTCCGCAGGGTCGACTTCCTGCGGGCGCTGCGCGACTACGCCGCGAGACACCGTCGTTACGGTTCCTGATCCCGCATGGGGGTATCTGGTACGTAACGTTGAAAGTGACCGGCCGAAGGCCGATCACTTCGGAGGGGGCCCGCCTTTGCTGCGCAATCTGCTGAGGGGGGCCGGACCCCGGCGCCCGTCGGCGGGCGCGGGTCCGGTCCGATTCCCACCTCGTCTGCAGGGCGCCTGTCCCCATGGGCGCCCGGGGGAGAACGTGTGGCAGTGTCCTCGAGCAACCCTTCGACCAACTCCGGCAAGCGCACCTACGTGCTGGACACGTCGGTCCTTCTAGCCGACCCGGCGGCGATGACCAGATTCGCCGAGCATGAGGTCGTCCTCCCGATCGTCGTGATCACGGAGCTGGAAGGGAAGCGGAACCATCCAGAACTCGGCTACTTCGCGCGCAAGGCATTGCGTTACCTCGACGACCTGCGCGTGCAATACGGCAGGCTCGACGAGCCCATGCCCACCGGGGAAGGCACGATCAGGGTTGAACTCAACCACAGCGACCCGTCCATCCTGCCCGTAGGCTTCCGCCTCGGCGACAACGACACCCGCATTCTCACCGTGGCCCGTTCGCTGGCCGCCGAGGGACGCGACGTCGTGCTGGTCTCCAAGGATCTGCCCCTGCGGGTCAAGGCGGCCTCGATCGGCCTGTCGGCGGAGGAGTACCGCGCCGAACTGGTCGTGGAGTCGGGCTGGACGGGGATGGCCGAGATCCAGGTGACCACCGAGGACGTCGAGACGCTCTTCGAGCACGGCGCCGCGGAACTGGAGGAGGCCAGGGACCTGCCCGCGCACACCGGGCTGCGGTTGCTGTCGAGCAAGGGTTCGGCGCTGGGCCGGGTACTGCCCGACAAGTCGGTCAAGCTCGTGCGGGGCGACCGCGAGGTGTTCGGGCTGCACGGCCGCTCGGCCGAACAGCGCATCGCGCTGGAGCTCCTGATGGACCCCGAGATCGGCATCGTGTCGCTGGGCGGCAGGGCCGGCACCGGAAAGTCCGCCCTGGCGCTCTGCGCGGGCCTGGAGGCCGTTCTGGAGCGCCGCCAGCACCGCAAGGTCGTGGTCTTCCGCCCGCTGTACGCGGTCGGCGGCCAGGAGCTCGGCTACCTTCCCGGCACCGAGGGCGAGAAGATGGGCCCCTGGGCCCAGGCCGTCTACGACACCCTGGGCGCGGTGACCACTCCAGAGGTGATCGAGGAGGTCATCGACCGGGGCATGCTGGAGGTGCTGCCGCTCACCCACATCCGCGGCCGGTCGCTGCACGACGCTTTCGTGATCGTGGACGAGGCGCAGTCGCTGGAGCGCGGGGTGCTGCTGACGGTGCTGAGCCGCATCGGCGCCAACTCCCGCGTGGTGCTCACCCATGACATCGCCCAGCGCGACAACCTGCGGGTGGGCCGCCATGACGGCGTCGTGGCGGTGGTGGAGAAGCTCAAGGGGCATCCGCTGTTCGCCCACGTGACGCTGACCAGGTCCGAGCGTTCGCCGATCGCGGCGCTGGTGACGGAGATGCTGGAGGACATCACTCTTTAGCGTCCTTCAGTTTCCCGCAGATGTGTTGCCCCTCGTCCTGGGGCGCCCTGCTGGGGAACTGGCGGATGATCTTCACCTGCTCGAACTGCGTTTCCTGCTGGGCGGTGCAGACGATCTGCTTCTTGCCCAGCAGGGGCAGCGGCCCGGTGCCCTTGATGTACACCGTCAGCGTGGACGTCCGGGGCAGCCGGGTCTCGTCGCGGGTCACCGGGTCGAGCGAGTCCTGCATGCCTTCGTAGGTGAAGCCGCGCAGGGCGGTGTGCAGGCCGCCCAGCTGCCGGCCGTTGGCCTGGAACAACGCCGTGAGCAGGCTGTCCACGGTGTCGTTCTCCACGTCGGCCGGCTCCTTGGTCAGCGCGAAGCGCGCGCGCCTGCTGTCCTGCCGCTGGTCGACCGGCTTGAGCAGGTAGATGGTCTTGGACGGTGGCGGGATCTTGACCGTCGGAGGTCCTGCCACGTCCACCACGTTCGTGGGCGTGATCCCGCAGCCCGCCACCGCGAGGAGGAGGCCGGCCGCCAGCGCTCGCCCGCCGTTCACAGGCCCGGCAGCCAGACCGTGAACAGGGTGCCGGGACCCTGCCTGCGCACCGAGATCGTGCCGTTGTGGAGGTGCACGTTCGCCCTGGTGATGGCCAGGCCGAGCCCGCTTCCGTGGCTGCGCGAGCGTCCCGCTCCCGCCTTGAAGAACCGGTCGAAGACGTACGGCAGCGCCTCCTCGGGAATCCCGGCGCCGTGGTCGCGTACCTTCATCTCCAGCCCGTTCTCCGTGCCTCTGGCCGACACCTGGACCGGTGGGCCGCCGTGTTTGAGCGCGTTGCCCACCAGGTTGGCGACGATCACGTCGAAGCGGCGCGGGTCCACGGTGGCCGCCAGTCCCTTGGCCACGTTCACCTCCACGGTCTCCGTCCAGCCGCGTGTCTCCAGGCTGTCATGGATGGCGTCGTGGACGTTGACGGATTCCACGTTGAGCGTGGCCGTACCGGCGTCGAAGCGGCTGACCTCGATGAGGTGCTCGACGAGGTGGCGCAGCCGTTCGATCTCCGACAGCACGAGCCTGACCGCCTCGGCGGGTGCGTCGGGCAGCCGTTCGGCCTCCTCCATCAGCATGTCGGCCACCGCGGTCATCGCGGTCAGCGGCGTGCGCAGCTCGTGTGAGACGTCGGCGACGAAGCGGCGCGAGAGGGCCTCCAGCGCGCGTAGTTCGGAGACGCTGAGCTCCAGCGCGGCGGCGGCGTCGTTGAACCTGGCGGTCAGCGCGGCCAGCTCGTCCTGGCCGTGGACGGGCAGCCGCGTGTCGAGCCGGCCCTCGCCGAGCGCCTGGGCGGCGGCGCTGAGGCGGCGTACGGGCAGCAGCACGCTTCTGGCCGAGACCAGCGCGACGCCGAGGGCGATCAGCACGATGACAGCGCCGCCCTGCGCGAGCGAGCCCTTGAGGGTGGTGAGCTGGTCCTCTTCCTCGCGCATGGAGAAGAAGACGAAGGCGCGCAGCCCGCTGGCCTCGGGCACGGGGCCGTCCCTGCGGTAGACCTCGGCGCCGACGATCAGCCACACGTCGTCGCGGATCACCTGGCGCTGCTTGACCACGCCGCCGCGGGCCCTGCCGTGCAGCTCGTGCGGGACGTTGGCCATCGACAGCGGGCCCTCTGAGTAGCTGAGGTGGCCGTACTCGAGCGCGACGCTCCGCCCGGGGCCGTTGAGCGCGTCGGCGAGCAGCCGCAGGTCCTTGGAGTCGGGCGCCGCCTCGCCCTGGCGCAGGGTGCCGACCGGGAAGGTGATCTGGCGCAGCTCCCTGGTGACCAGGTCGACGGCGCTGTCCTCGGCCCGCTCGATGAGGGCGGCCTTGGCCAGCTCGTAGCCGATGGTGGCGACCATGACCGAGGCCGCCACGGCGACGAGCGTGAACGTGATGACCAGGCGGGCGCGCAGTCCGGTGGGCGGCCGCATCACGGAGGGCTGAACCGGTAGCCGAAGCCGCGGACGGTGTGGATGAACACCGGCTCGGCCGGGCGCGGTTCGATCTTCGCCCGCACTCGCTGGACGCAGGCGTCGACGAGGCGGGAGTCGGCCACGTGGGTGTGGTCCCAGACGACGCGCAGCAGGTAGCGCCGGTTGAGCACCTGGCCGGGATGACGCACGAGCTCCAGCAGCAGCCGCAGCTCGGTGGGGGTGAGGTGGATCTCCTTGTTGGCCAGCGTGACCTTGAGCGCGCCCCGGTCGATCATGAGGTCGCCGAAGGAGATGCGGTCGGATGAGGCCGACTCGGCTCGGCGCAGGATGGCCCTGATCCGCGCGTCCAGAACCCGGGGCTCGACCGGCTTGACCACGTAGTCGTCGGCGCCGGCCTCCAGTCCGACCACGACGTCGAGGTCGTCGCCGCGGGCGGTGAGCAGGATGACCGGCAGCTGGTCCAGGCGGCGGATACGGCGGCACACCTCGACGCCGTCGATTCCCGGCAGCATCACGTCGAGGATGGCGATCTCCGGGCGGCGGGACCTGATGTGGTCGAGCGCCTCCTCGCCCGTGGCGTAGGACGTCACGGAATGGCCCTGCCGGGTCAGCGCCAGCTCCAGGGCGGTGCGGACGGAGGGGTCGTCTTCGACGAGGAGGATGCCTGCCACGCGCACATTATTCTTCCACCCCGCGAATATCCGTGTTCTGTCATAAAAATGTGACATCACCGGGAAGGGTAGGCGGAAGTCTGTAATGAGGCTCTCCCTTCGGTTAGCGGGGCGCGAGGGGCGGGCCTTACGCATGTGACAAAAGTCACAGTCGCGAAAGAAAGACCTGTGTGGCCTGCTGGTCAGTCAATGGAACACCAACCGGATGTCGCGTTTTGGTTGCGGACCACCCCCTGGGACAGGGCATTCTCATAGGTCGTGAGCCCTGGTCCGGAGTTGAAGGAGCGCGAAGCGCCGCCGTCTCGCCGCAAGAAGAAGGCGATGAGCCCGAAGCGCGTGCTGATCTTCGGTTTGGCGGTCGTGATCGTGGCCGGTGGCGGTGGTTTCACCGCCTACACCGCGATCCAGAACTCCAAGGCCGTCCACACCCCGATCTCCCCCGAGGAGTGGGGCAAGATCGCCATGGGCGACTTCTACTCGCCGGATCCCAAGGCCGACTCCTACAAGGCCGCGGCGGTCACGGCGTACCAGAAGGACAAGCTCAAGAAGGAGCGCAAGGGCGTCGAGGGCCTCGACCCGGTCATCATCAAGAAGCGCGGGCCGGGCGGCGACGGTTTCCCGCCCGCCAACTTCCCGGTCGGCAGCAACCCCTCGCCCGGCAGCAACAAGGCGCTGGCCAAGGGGATGCTCGGCCAGTTCGGCTTCGGCGAGGACCAGTGGGGCTGCCTGGAGAAGCTCTGGCACAAGGAGAGCGGCTGGAACGAGCGGGCCATGAACCGCTACTCCGGCGCCTACGGCATCCCCCAGTCGCTGCCCGGCAGCAAGATGGCCAGCGCGGGCGCCGACTGGCAGACCAACGCCGCCACCCAGATCGAGTGGGGCCTCGGCTACATCAAGGGCCGCTACGGCACGCCTTGCGGTGCTTGGGGCCATTCCCAGGCCAAGGGCTGGTACTGACCCGCTATTCGATCGGCAAGCCGTCGCGCCTGATCCGGTAGTACGGCGCACCCTGGCGGCATGGCTATGAAGGTCAGCGTGATCGTCAGTGTCCATAATCCGGGTGCCGGCGCCGATCCGTGCATCCGCTCCGTGCTGGAGCAGACGTTGCCGCCGGAGGCGTACGAAGTGATCTTCGTGGACGACGGGTCCACGGACGGCATCGCGGAGCGCCTGGACACCGTGGCCGCGGTCCGCAGAAACGTGAGGGTCCTGCACCTGCCGCACACCGGCTCGCCCATGCGCGGGCGCAACATCGGCCTGGCCGCCGCCAAGGGCGAGTTCGTCTACTTCCTCGACCAGCGCGACCGCCTGGAGCGCACCGCGCTGGAGCACATGCACACGCGGGCCGGGGAGACCGACGCCGACGTGCTCGTCGGCCGCCTCGTCCGCGACTCGGGGCCGCCGATGACCGCGTTCGAGGCCAGCACCGCCCGCGCCGACATCCTGCGCGACCGGCTGCTCAGCCTGCTCACGCCGCACAAGCTCTTCCGCCGGGCGTTCCTGGAGAAGCACCAGCTGGGCTTCGCCGTACCCGGGGGGCGGATGGCCGAGCAGGCGTTCGTGGTGCGCGCCTATCTCCTGGCCAAGGTCGTCGCGGTGATGGCCGACCAGGTCTGCTGCCACCTCGGCGAGCGCGAGGAGGCGGACGACGACCTGCGTACGGTCGCCGGCGAGCTGCTGTCGCTGCTGAACGTCGTCGACGAGCACACCGAGCAGGGCCGCCAGCGCGACCGCATGTACGCCCACTGGCTGCGGTCCGTGGTGCTGCGCCCGTTCCTCAGCGCCCGCTTCGCCGGATCCTCGGTGGATCGCGGGAAGATGTTCACCACGAGCAGGGAGCTCGTGCTGGAGCGCTTCCCCGAGCGGCTCGACCGGCACCTGCCGGTGCACCTGCGCGCGGTCGCCGCGTTCCTGCGAGCCGGCCGCCTCGACCAGCTCGTCAGCTACGCCAACGCCACCCGCCGCGCGGACCTGCGCGCCGACCTGCTCGACGTGCGCTGGGACGGCCCCGTGCTCGCCCTCGGCCTGGCCGTGGAGGTGCTCGCCGCCGACGGCGAGCCCGCCCGCTACCGGGTGGAGGACGGGCGCCTGCGGTGGCTGCCGCCGTGCTCGCTCGACGACAAGGCCCTGCCGGATGCCGTCACGGACGTCACGACCGCCGTGGCGCGCGCCCGCATCGAGGTCTACGTACGGCACGCCGACACCGGCGTCGTCTACTTCCTGCCCGTCACCTACCACGTGGAACGTGTGCAGGAGGACGAGGACGTACGGCTGCGCATCGTCGGCGAGGCCAGGCTGGACGTGGCCGTCGCCGCGCTCGGCACCCCGCTCGCCTCCGGCCAATGGGAGGTCCACGTCCGCATGTACGGCGGCGCCCTCCAGGCCAGAACCCGCGTACGCCGCCCCGACGGCCCGCTCAACTGCCTGGGCATCCTGGCCCAGCGCCCCAGGCGCCGCCTGGTCGTCCCGTGCTGGACCGACGCCGGGGAGCTGGGCCTGGCCATCGAGCCGCGCTCGTTCTCCGAGTCGATCGCCCTGGTCTCGCCGGGCGCCAGCATCCGCAGGCAGGAGAACCACATCTACGTCGTCGTGCCCGTGCCGTATGTGCCGCCGAGCGGCGGCCCTCCGCTGGAGCTGGTACTGCGCAACACGGCCGGCCGCCTGCGCGAGATCTCCGCGCCCGCCCTGGTGGAGCCGGGCGTACCGGGCAGGATCGCTGGCCAGCTCGTGGCCAAGGTTCCGGTCAAGCGGCTGATGCCGGGCCGCGACCGGCTCGGTCCCGGCGCCTGGATGTCCTCGCTGCGCGCAGAGGACGACGAGGTGAGCCTGCGTTTCGGGCTGGAGATGCGCGGCAGCAGGGTCGAGGTGTGCGCCTCGACCGAGCTGGATCCGGCGCGGCGCTCGCCCATGGGACACGACACGATGCTGCGCCGCCTGGGCCGGCGGCTGCCGGGAGCCCGGCATCTGGTCCGCCTGGCCCGCGCGGGCAAACACCGCTACCTCAAGGACTGATACCTCAAGGGCCGGTACCTCAAGGGCCGACCCAGTCCTCCAGCTCCTCGAAGGCCTTCCTGAACTCGGGCAGGATGGGCCTGAGCCGGTCCGGGTAGGCGTCGACCAGGGCGTCCAGGTGGTTGCCACCCTCGACGCGGTGGTAGCGGAAGGGGCGGCGCGGGCCGACCATCTCGGCGTAGACGTCGGAGGAGCGCGCGATGGGCAGCAGGGCGTCGAGCGTGCCGTGGACGGTGATGAGCGGCTTGGTGATCCGGCCGGTCAGCGCGATCTTCGCCACGGCCGCGTACGGCCGGCGCTCGGCATACACATAGTCGGCCGGTGCGCCGGTGTAGGCCGGGTCCAGTTCCTTCTGGTAGAGCTGCTGGGTGAGCTCCCAGTAGTACTGGCGGTGGAAGGGCCACAGAAACTCCGACTCCGGCGGGAAGCCGGCCCGCAGGGGGCCGTGCTTGAGCGCCGTGGGCAGGAAGTCCAGCAGGTTGTCGCCCTTCAGCCGCCAGAGCGTGCCCTCCCAGTCGACGCCGCCGTCGTAGAGGTGGCCGCGGTTCTCCAGCTGCCACCTGACCAGGTAGCCGCCGTTGGAGATGCCGGCCATGAGGGTGCGGGCGGGCGGCCTGCCGTACCGCTGCCTGACGACGGATCTGGCGGCCAGCGTGAGCTGGGTGACGCGGTGGTTCCATTCGGCGACGGCGTCGCCGGGGCGGCGGCCGTCGGTGTGGAAGTCGAGGCCGACGTTGCCCTTGTCCGTGGCGGCGAAGGCGTAGCCCTTGGCGAGGACCCAGTCGGAGATGGTGAAGTCGTTGGCGTACTGCTCCCGGTTGCCGGGGGTGCCGGAGACGACCAGGCCGCCGTTCCAGTTCTTGGGCAGGCGGATGACGAACTGGGAGTCGTGGTTCCAGCCCCGGGTCTTGTTGCCGGTGGAGGTGTCGGGGAAGTAGCCGTCGATCTGGGTGCCGGGGACGCCGGTGGGGTTGGTGGTGGCCGCCGAGTGGAGACCGGCCCAGTCGGCGGGGTCGGTGTGGCCGGTGGTGGCCGTGCCGGCGGTGGTGAGGTCGGCGAGGGTGGCGGTGACCGTGCGCTCGGCGCCGGGGACGGTGAGCTGCGGGGTGGCGACGACCATGCTGCCGAGCAGGGTGAGGGTGGCCAAGGCGTGCATCAGGACCGTCCGAGGTGGTCGAGGAGGAGGCGGCGGAACTCCTGCGGGTGCTCCAGGTGGGGGCTGTGGCCGCAATTGGGCAGGACCGCTTCCTCGTAGGGGCCGTACCGCTCCAGGACGGCTCTGGTCTGGGCGATCATCGGCTGGGCCGGGGTGCCGGGGGAGCCGGGCACCACGCCGATCGCGCCGAGGTGCGCCAGGTCGAACGGCGAGGCGTCGGCGACGATCAGGTCGTCGGCGCCCCTGATCCACAGGATCGGCGGCTTCTCCGGGAGCTCGTGGAGGTCGTCGAGGCGGAAGTGCGTGGGTGCCAGGGCGTTCAGGACCCCGCTCTTGCCCGGGGCCACGCCGGGCCAGCGGTCGGAGGTGACGGCGTCGCCCGGGTAGTTGTGCTCGCCGATCCTGGTGGTGAGCATCGAGGCCACGTAGAAGTCCTCGTCGGGGACCGGGGCGGCGACGTAGGAGCTGCGGAAGACGGACCGGGGTGAGGTGGGGGACTCGTCCGTGGTGTCGCCGGCCTGGAGGCGGGCCACGAAGTCGGGGTTGGCCGCTCCGGCGCCCGCTCCGGTGCCGTCCTCGTGGGTGAGCCCGCCGTCGGGGCCCTCGGTGCCGCTGTAGCCGTAGGGGGAGACGGGGTTGACCAGGGTGATGCTCCTGACCAGGTCGGGGTGGTCGCGCAGGAGCTGCAGGACGACGCCGCCACCCATGCTCCAGCCCACCAGGTGGGCCTTGGGCAGGGTGAGCGTCTCGATCAGCTCGGTCAGGTCGTCGGAGAAGTCGCGCAGGCCGCGGGTGGCGTCGACGGGGGCCGGGTCGGTCTCGCCGAAGCCGCGCAGGTCGGGCGCCAGCGGCAGGTACGGCTCCGGCAGGGCCTTCAGGGTGTCGCGCCAGAAGGCGCCGGAGGAGATGTTTCCGTGGACGAACAGCACGGGCTCAGTCCCGTCGTCCCGAAATTTCAGGACGTGCTGGGTGAGGCGGGGGGTGGTGACTCTCACGCGTGGATCCTCTCAGCCAGGTCGCGGCCCTGGGTCTCCCTGGCCTTGTACACGGCGAACAGGGTCAGGAGGGCGGCGATGCCCAGGTAGATGGAGATCGGCACCGTGCTGTCGTACTCCCTGAGCAGGGCGACCGCGATCACCGGGGCCAGCGCGCCGGCCACGATGGCCGACAGCTGGGCGCCGATGGACACGCCGGTGTAGCGCGAGCGCGTGGCGAACAGCTCGGCGAAGAAGGCGGCCTGCGGGCCGTACATCATGCCGTGGAACAGCAGGCCGACCGTCACCGCCAGCGTGATCGCCAGGAAGTTGCCGGTCCCGACCAGCGGGAAGAACGCGAAGATCCACACGCCGATGCCGGCGGCGCCGGCGAGGTAGATCGGACGGCGGCCGACGCGGTCCGACAGCGCGCCCCACACCGGAATCGTCAGGAAGTGGATGGCCGAGGCGATGAGCACCGCGTTGAGCACGGTCGAGTTGTCGATCTTCTCGGCCTTGGCGTAGGTGATGACGAAGACCGTCAGCAGGTAGAACGAGATGTTCTCGGCGAGGCGGGCGCCGATCGCGGTCAGCACGTCGCGGCGGTGGTGGCGCAGCACGGTCACGATCGGCGGCGACTCCTCCTTCGGCGCCTGCTGGAAGACGGGCGACTCGGAGATCGACAACCGGATCCACAGGCCGATCAGCACCAGCACGCCCGACAGCAGGAACGGCACCCGCCAGCCCCACGACAGGAACGCCGACTCCGACTGCACCGCGGCCAGCACCGCCAGCACGCCCGTCGCCAGCAGGTTGCCGCCCGGCGCGCCCGCCTGCGGCCACGACGCCCAGAAGCCGCGCCGGGCGGAGTCGCCGTGCTCGGAGACGATCAGCACGGCGCCGCCCCATTCGCCGCCGAGGGCGAAGCCCTGCACCAGGCGCAGGACCGTCAGCAGCAGCGGCGCCGCCGCGCCGATCGCGGCGTGCGTGGGCAGGCAGCCGATGAGGAACGTCGCCGCGCCCATCAGCAGCAGGCTGACGACCAGCAGCGTCTTGCGGCCCAGCCGGTCGCCGAAGTGGCCGAAGACCAGGCCGCCCAGCGGTCTGGCGACGAACCCGACGGCGTAGGTGAGGAAGGCGAGCAACGTGCCGGTCAGGGGGTCGCTCTCGGGGAAGAAGAGCTTGTTGAACACCAGCGCGGCTGCGGAGCCGTACAGGAAGAAGTCGTACCACTCGATGGTGGTGCCGATCAGGCTCGCGCCGACGATCTTCTTGATGGAAGTGGCCATGCCGGTCACGCTAAAGAGTGACGGGCGTCACTCATATGGGGCTGTTCTCCACACTCTGGGGGGAGGTTGTGTGGCCGAGCCGGTGAAGGCGGAGCGCGAGCTGGAGCTCAAGGGCGCGCTCGGGTTCCTGCCAGCCGTCGCCCAGGAGTTTGGCGATGCGGTCCAGGCGCTGGGTGACGGTGTTGACGTGGATGTGCATGGCCTCAGCCGTACGCGAGGGCGAGCCGCCCGCGGCGAAGTAGGCCGCCAGCGTGTCCACCAGCGCGGTACCCCGGCGGGCGTCGTAGCCGCTCACCGGGCCCAGGACGGAGCCCACGAAGCCGGGCACGTCCTGGCCGTCGCCGATGAGCAGGCCCACGAAGCCCAGCTCGGCCGCGCCCGCCCCGTCGCCCGCCCGGCCCAGCGCGACCAGCGCCTGCGCGCACCGCTGCGCCTCCCGGTAGGCCGCCGTGACCTCCCCGTTCCTCGGTACGGCCGCGCCCGCCGTGGCCGGCCGGCCCAGGGAGGCGGTCAGCTCGGCGGCGATCCGGCGCGCGATTCCGCCGGGATCGTCACCCGGCAGCAGCAGCACGACCTCCTCGCCGCGCGCCGCCGCCAGCCCGTGCCGGACGGCCGCCTGCGAGGAGGCCCAGAACGCCGCGCGCTCGCGCTGTCCCTCGTACCTGGCCACGACCAGCACGTGCGGGGTGTCCAGGTCCAGGCCCAGCCTGCGGGCGCGGTCGGCCAGGCCGGGTGAGCCGGGCCGGGAGATCAGGTCGTCCAGGAGTTCGCCGCGCACCCGGCCCTCGGCCTCCGCGACGCTGCGCCGGAACAGCAGCAGCAGCGCGCACACCTGGGCGCCGCGTTCGAGTATGCGCTCGTCGGCATCGAGAATGTGGCCGCTGCGCAGCACCAGCGTGCACAGCGGCTCGCCGCCGACGTCGACGCTGGCGATGAGCAGTTCGCCGCGCCGTACGGTCCTGCCGAGGGCGCGCGAGGCCTGCGCCGCCTCGAAGACGCCGGGTTCGGGCCCGGCCGCGCCGGCGTCCCCCGCCAGGGGACGGCCGAGGTCGTCGAGGACGGCCAGCGTCCCGCCCAGCACCTCCGTGATCACCGCGGCCACGTTCTCGATGCCGCCGCCGCGCAGCACCACCGAGGTCATCCGGTCGTGGGCCAGCGCCGCCCGCTCGACCGCCGCCGCGTGCTCGCGCGCGGTCCTGTGCGCCTGGGACAGCTCGTCGAGGGCGTTGCGCGTCTCCTGGAGCAGCCGCGCGTTGTCGATGGCCACCGCCGCGTGCGCGGCCAGCGACGCCAGCAGCGCCTCCTCTTCCTGCAGGAACGGCCGCGCGCTGCGGTTGGCGGCGAACAACACGCCGATCACCCGGCGTCCCAGCCTGAGCGGCACCCCGAGGATGGCGACCAGGCCCTCCTCCTTGACCGCCGAGTCGATGGTCCCGGTGTGGTGGAAGCGCGAGTCGGCGGGATAGTCCGCGGTCGAGTACGGCCGCGCCGTCTGCGCCACGAGCCCGCCGAGCCCGTCGCCCATCCCGAGCCGCAGCGCCTGGAACGCCGCCGAGACGGAGCCGTCGGTGACCCGCATGTAGGTGTCGCCGCGCTCGGGGTCTCCCAGGGTGAGGTAGGCGGTGTCGGTGCCGAGCAACTGCCTGGCCCGGTGGACGATCGCCTCCAGCACGGCGTCGAGGTCGCGCAGCGCGGCCAGGTCCCCGGCGGTGTCGAACAGCGCCGACAGCTCGGCCTCGCGCCTGGCCCGGCGCCGCAGCAGCTGCCTGACCCGCAGCGCCTCCACCTTGGCCAGTTCGAGCCGCTCGATCTCGGCCGGGTCGGCGCCGGCCGCCCGCGCCTCGATGATCGGCCCTTCGAACTCGACCGCCGAGGCCTCCCGGGCGAGAAGTTCGAGGAAGCGCCTGACCACTAGCGTGCCGTCCAGCCGCCGTCGACGGTGAGCGTGACCCCGGTGATGAACGACCCGCTCGGTCCGCACAGGTACGCGGCCAGGTCGGCCACCTCCCCGGGCTCGATCAGCCGCTTGATCGCCTCGGGCCCGAGCATGATGTCGGTGAGCACCTGGCTCTCCGGGATGCCGTGCGCCCTGGCCTGGTCGGCGATCTGGCGTTCGACCAGCTCGGTCCTGACGTACCCGGGCGAGACGCAGGCGGAGGTGACGCCGTGGGGCGCGCCTTCGAGCGCGATCACCTTGGACAGGCCTTCCAGCCCGTGCTTGGCCGCCGTGTACGCCGACTTGTACGGCGAGCCCCGCAGCCCGTGCACCGAGGTGATGTTGACGAAGCGGCCCCAGCCCCGTGCGTACATGCCGGGCAGTACGTGCCCGGCGATCAGGAACGGCGCCTCCAGCATGACCTTGAGCATGGTCGCGAACGTCTCCGGAGGGAACTCCTCGATCGGGGCGACATGCTGGAAGCCCGCGTTGTTGACCACGATGTCGACCTCTTCAGGAAATTTCCTGACGAAGGCGGGCGCGGCGAGGTCGGCCACGACGGCCAGCCCGCCCGTCTCGGCCGCGACCTTCTCCGCCGCCTCCCTGTCCCGGTCGACCGCCACGACCGCGGCCCCCAGCGAGGCCAGCTTGAGCGCGCACGCGCGCCCGATCCCCGCACCCGCCCCCGTCACCAGGGCGGTCCGGCCGCTCAGCTCGTTCCCCATGCTCCCGACCATAGGCGCTGGCCGATTCCGGACGCATGGGTGCGGCCGACATACCTGGGTGTTGATCTATGTGGTCCACGCCGAGGTGCTAAGGTTTGGCCCATGAACGCGTTCTCGTACTCCTGGTGGCCCGTCTTCTAGGCGGACCCCCTAGCGTTCATCTCTACGGCCGCCTCGACGAGGCGGCCTTTCGCGTTCTTCCCTCCGCCTTGCCGAGCAGACTCGACACCCGGAGGCGTCACGTGACCACCACCTGGCCCGCACTTCTCACCACGCTGCTCGGCGGCGGGTCGCTGTCGGCGCGCGACAGCGCGTGGGCGATGGAGCAGATCATGTCGGGCGCCGCGACCGACGCACAGATCGCCGGTTTCGCCGTGGCCCTGCGCGCCAAGGGGGAGAGCGTCGAGGAGGTCGCCGGGCTCGCCGACGGGATGCTTGCCTGCTCGGCCGCGATCCGCATCCCCGGCGACCCCGTCGACCTGGTCGGCACCGGCGGCGACCGGGCCAACACCGTCAACGTCTCCACCATGGCCGCGATCGTCGCCGCCGCGGCGGGGGCGAAGGTGGTCAAGCACGGCTCCCGCTCGGCCAGCTCCGCCTCCGGAGCGGCCGACGTGCTGGAGGAACTCGGGATCGCCATCTCCCTGGACCCGGCGGCGGTGGCCGAAGTGGCCGACGAGGTGGGGATCACCTTCCTGTTCGCCCCGATCTTCCATCCCTTCCTGCGCCACGCCTCCAAGGCGCGCGGGCAGCTCGGCGTCCCGACCGTCTTCAACTTCCTCGGCCCGCTCACCAACCCCGCCCTGCCCGCCGCGCAGGCGGTCGGCGTCTTCCACCCGCGCATGGCCGAGGTGATCGCGGGCGTGCTCGCCGAGCGCGGCGGGTCCGCGCTGGTCTTCCGCGGCGACGACGGGCTCGACGAGCTGACCACCACCGGTCCGTCCACCGTCCACGTGGTACGGCGGGGCGCGGTGCACCGGACCGCCTTCGACCCGGCCGACCTCGACATCCCCAGAGCCACCGTGGCCGACCTGCGGGGCGGCGACCCGGCCCGCAACGCCGACGTCGCCAGGCGGGTCCTGGCCGGAGAGCGGGGCCCGGTGCGCGACATCGTCCTGCTGAACGCCGCCGCCGCCCTGGTCGCGGCCGATGGGACGCCACCGGCCGGCGACCTGACCGAGGCGCTGGGCAAGGCGATGCGGCGTACCGCCGACGCCGTGGACTCCGGCGCCGCCGCCGACCTGCTCACCCGGTGGGCGGCGGCCACACAGGCGGCGTACCTCAAGAGAGGGAAAGCGGACCCAGGAGCGCCTTGACGTCGGCGTGGAAGGCGGGGCCGGGGGTGATCGTGTAGGCGGGCAGGCTCATCAGGACGTCCTTGCCCGCCGCACGGCGTACCCGCAGGTGGACGGGGGTCTGACCGGGATGCGTGGTCAGGATCCGCTTGAACTCCCGCACCAGCCGGACCGTCAGCTTCTCCTCCTCCAGCCGGATCACGAGCGGCGGGCCGGGCACCGTCAGGAACGTGACCTCCTCGCCGTAGACGCTCAGCGTCTCGTCGCGGACGTTGACCCGGCCGCTGACGGACACCACGTCGTCCTGGGCCAGCGACTCCCCGCACAGCGTGTAGACCTTGGGGAAGATCAGGCATTCGACGGCGGCCTCGTGATCCTCCAGCGTGACGACCGCCCAGGGGTGCCCCTGCTTGGTCACCTTGCGCTGCAGGCCGGAGACGATGCCGCTGACCCGGGTCCTGGCGTCCTGACGGCCCGAGGCCAGCAGGGCGGCGATCGTGGTGTCGCGGTGGGCGCGAAGGAGCTCCTCGGCGCCGTCCAGCGGGTGGCCGGAGACGTACAGGCCGAGCATCTCCCGCTCGTGGGCCAGCAGCGTGGGCTGCTCCCACTCCTCGTCGGGGATCGGGGCCGACAGGGCGTCCTCGGCGAACAGTGAGTCCTGGCCGTGGCCTTGGTTGCGTTTGAGGCCGATGACCGCGTCCACGGCCTGCTCGTGCACGGCGACCAGCGCCCTGCGGCGGTGTCCCAGGCTGTCGAACGCCCCCGCCTTGGCCAGCGACTCGATGACCCGCTTGTTGCAGACTGCGGCGGGCACCTTGCCGAGGAAGTCGTTGAAGCCGGTGAAAGGGCCCTTCTCGGTGCGCGCGGCGACGATGGCCTCCACGACGTTGGCGCCGATGTTGCGCACCGCGCCGAGGCCGAAGCGGATGTCGGCGCCGACCGCGGCGAAGTCCAGCCGGCTGGCGTTGACGTCGGGTGGCAGGACCTTGAGTCCGACGCGGCGGGCGTCGGCCAGGTAGACGGCCATCTTGTCCTTGTCGTCGCCGACCGAGGTGAGCAGCGCGGCCAGGTACTCGCTGGGATGGTTGGCCTTGAGGTAGGCGGTCCAGTAGGAGACCAGGCCGTATCCGGCGGTGTGCGACTTGTTGAAGCCGTAGCCGCTGAACGGGACCAGGACGTCCCAGACGGACTTGATCGCCGGATCGGAGAAGCCGTTGGCGCGCATGCCGGTCGAGAACCGGTCCCATTCGGCGTCCAGCACCTCTTTCTTCTTCTTGCCCATGGCCCTGCGCAGCATGTCGGCGGCGCCCAGCGAGTACCCGGCGAGCTGCTGGGCGATGGCCATGACCTGCTCCTGGAAGACGACCAGGTGGTAGGTGTCGCCCAGGATCGGCTCCAGGGCCGATTCCAGCTCGGGGTGGATCGGCTCGACCGGCTGCTTGCCGGTCTTGCGCAGGGCGTAGCTGGTGTGGGCGTTCATCTCCATCGGGCCGGGCCGGTAGAGCGCGTTCACCGCGGCGATGTCGGTGAACGTGGTCGGCTGCATGAGCCTCAGCAGGACCCGCATGCCGCCGCTGTCCAGCTGGAAGACGCCGAGCGTGTCGCCGCGGGCCAGCAGTTCGTAGGTCCTGGCGTCGTCGAGCGGGACGTCGAGGATGTCGATGTCCACACCCTTGTTCGCCCGTACGCCGGCTGTCGTGTCCTGGATGACGGTGAGGTTGCGCAGCCCGAGGAAGTCCATCTTCAGCAGGCCCATGTCCTCGGCCTGGGTGAAGGGGAAGGCGGTCACGACCGGGCCGTCGGCCTTGGGCTTGGCCAGCGGGAGCACGTCCAGCAGGGGCTCGCTGGACAGGATGACGCCGGCGGCGTGGATGCCGGTGCCGCGTACCAGGCCCTCGACGCCGGTCGCGGTGTCGATCACCTGGCGGACCTCGGCGTCGGCGGCGTACATCTGCCGGAGTTCCGCCGCTTCGCCGTGGCGGGGGTGGTCCTCGTTGTGGATGGCCTGCAGCGGGATCTCCTTGCCGCCCACAGACGCGGGGAAGGCCTTGCTGATCCGGTCGCCGAGCGCGTACGGGTGGCCGAGCACGCGGCAGGCGTCCTTGACGGCGGCCTTGGCCTTGATCGTGTTGAAGGTGACGATCTGGCAGACGCGGTCGTCGCCGTACTTGCGGGTGACGTAGTCGATCATCTCGTCCCGGCGGCGGTCGTCGAAGTCGAGGTCCACGTCCGGCATGGTGATCCGCTCGGGGTTGAGGAACCGCTCGAAGATCAGCTTGTGCTCGATCGGGTCGAGCTCGGTGATGCCGGTGCAGTAGGCGACCATGGAGCCGGTGGCCGAACCTCTGCCGGGCCCCAGGCCGATGCCGTTCTCGCGAGCGTGCCGGCAGATGTCGGCGACGACCAGGAAGTAGCCGGGGAAGCCCATGGTTTCGATGACCGACAGCTCGTAGTCGATGCGGTCCAGGACCTCTTGCGGCGGGTCGCCGGCGTAGCGGCGGCGGGCGCCGCGCAGCGACTCCTCGCGCAGCCAGCTCGACTCGCTCTCGCCCTGTGGCACCGGGAACCTCGGCGTCAGGTCGCGGTGGGCGAAGACCTCGGCGTAGTCGCCGACCCGCTCGGCCACGAGCAGGGTGTTGTCGCAGGCGCCCGGAACCTCGGAGTCCCACTGGGCGCGCATCTCCTCGGCGGGCTTGAGGTAGTAGCCGCTGCCGCCGAACCGGAACCGGTCGGCGTCGGCCAGCCGCTTGCCCGTGCCGATGCACAGCAACGCGTCGTGCGCCTGGGACTGCGACTCGGTGACGTAGTGGGAGTCGTTGGTGGCCAGGGGCGGCAGGCCGAGCGCCGTGCCGATGCGCAGCAGGTCCTCGCGGACGCGGCGCTCGATGGCCAGGCCGTGGTCCATCAGCTCCAGGAAGTAGTCACCGGGTCCGAAGACGTCGCGGTAGCGGGCGGCGGCGGCGAGCGCCTGGTCGTACTGGCCGAGGCGCAGCCGGGTCTGCACCTCTCCCGAGGGGCAGCCGGTCGTGGCGATGACGCCTTCGTGATGCTCGGCCAGCAGTTCATCATCCATGCGCGGATATTTCTGGACGTGTCCCTCCAGCCAGGCCCGCGACTGCAGCCGGAACAGGTTCCGCAGCCCCGCCGCGTCCGCCGCCCACATCGTCATGTGCGTGTACAGCCCGCGCCCCGACACGTCGCCGCCCGCCCCGGTCTCATCGTCGGAACGCCGCAGCGACAGGTCCTCGCTCCAGAACACCGGCCGCCGGTCCCGCCGCGAGGCCGGCGCCACGTACGCCTCGATCCCGATGATCGGCTTGACGCCGGCCCCGCGCGCCGCCTGGTGGAACTCGTAGGCCCCGTGCACGTTGCCGTGATCGCTCATGGCCACGGCCGGCATCCCCAGCCTGACCGCCTCCGCCATGAGCGGCGCCACCTTGGCGGCGCCGTCCAGCATGCTGTACTCCGTGTGCACGTGCAGGTGTGCGAAGGACCTCATGCCACTCCTCTTGGTTGTACGCTCAGCGCGGAACCCGAGCATTCGACCCAAGGCTGACCGGGGTTGTCCAACAATCGACACGCGGAAATGCACAACGTGTGGTTGTGTTAGGAGGTAGCGGTGGAAGGTCCCGAGCTCGACCTCGGCGCGGTGCGCGCGTTCGTGGCGATCGCCGAGGATCGCTTCTTCAGCGACGCCGCCGTCCGCCTCGGCATCAGCCAGCAGGCCGTCTCCAAACGGATCGCGAAGCTGGAGTCGGACCTCGGGCTGACGTTGTTCTACCGCACGCGCGGCGGCGCCGACCTCACCCAGGACGGCGCCGCCTTCCTGACGCACGCCCGCGCCCTCGTGGGCCTGGCCGACCAAGCCGTCGAGCTGGCCAGGCGGCGGCACCGCGCGCTGCGCGTGGACGTGCTGGACACCCGGGTCGCCTCCATCGAACTGGTCCGCTCCTTCCACCGCGCCCGCGGCGCGGCCGACATCGACGTCGTCACCTCCAACGGCCTCAGGAGCGCCCGCGAGAGCCTCGGCAAGGGCCACGTGGACGCCGTCTTCGCCCGCGCAGAGGGAGCGCTGCCCGACACGCTGGAAGTCGTACCGGCCTACCTGGAGCCGCTCTCTCTCCTGGTCGGCAGGACGCATCCGCTGGCCGGGCGCAGGCGGTTCGAGACCGCGGACCTGGCCGGGATGACCGTGTGGATGCCGGGCAACGAGGAGGGCAGCGAGTGGGCCGGCTTCTACGCCGAGATGGCCGCCGCCTTCGGGTTCCGGGTGGACACCTCGGGGCCGGACTTCGGCTGGGAGCACTTCGTGGAGACGGTGGCGCTGGGAGAACGGGTCAGCTTCGCGGGCGAGCGGACCCGCATCCCCCGGCATCCGGGCACGACACAGATCCCGCTGGTCAACCCGTCACCGGCCTATCCGTGCTCGCTGATCGTGCACCGGCGGAACCGGCGCGCGATCCTGCGGGCGTTCGTGGGGCACGTGCGAGAGGGCTTCCGCACCATCGCCCCGGACCGGCACTGGCTGCCCGCCCGGGACCGCGAGGTGTTCCGCCGGCCGGGCTAACGTGGGTGACGGGGGTGGTTCGGGCCGGAGTGAGGTCCCCTCGGGCGGGCCGGAGTGGGTCCCCTCGGGCTGGCCGAGGGGTTTCCCTGTCGGGTGGTCAAGGGGGGCCGTTGCGGTGGGGCGTGTGTCCGACGTGGGAAGCGACCCCCACGATCGGCGCCCGCCCGCGTCGGCGGGTGGGGTGGGGGCGGCTTCGCCGTAACGTATGGGCGGTCAGGAAGCGGGCTTGGTCATGGAGAGCACGTCGAGGAGGGCGTCGAGCTGAGGCTCGGTGAGGGCGCCGCTGGCGACGTGGCCGCGTTCGATGACGACCTGGCGGATGGTTTTGCGTTCGGCCAGTGCCTGCTTGGCGACCTTGGCCGCCTCCTCGTAGCCGATGTAGCGGTTGAGCGGCGTCACGATCGACGGCGACGACTCCGCGTACTCGCGCAGGCGCTCCACGTTCGCCGTGATGCCGGACACCGTGCGGTCGGCGAGCAGGCGTGAGATGGCGGCCAGCAGGCGGATCGACTCCAGGATGTTGCGCGCCATCACCGGGAGCTGGACGTTCAGCTCGAACGTGCCCGAGGCGCCGGCGAACGTGATGGCCGCGTCGTTGCCGATGACCTGGGCGGCGACCATGGCCGTGGCCTCGGGGATGACGGGGTTCACCTTGCCCGGCATGATCGACGAGCCGGGCTGCAGGTCGGGCAGGTTGATCTCGCCGAGCCCCGCGCGGGGGCCCGAGCCCATCCAGCGGAGGTCGTTGGCGATCTTGTTCAGGGAGACGGCCACGACCTTGAGCTGCCCGGACAGCTCGACGATCGAGTCCTGCGCGCTCTGCGCCTCGAAGTGGTCGTCCGCCTCGCGGAAGGCGATGCCGGTAGCCTCACGCAGCTTCGCGATCGCCTGCTCGGCGAAGCCCGGTGGCGTGTTGATGCCGGTGCCGACCGCGGTGCCGCCCAGGGGGAGTTCGAGCACGTGGGGCAGCGCCGAGCGCACCCGGGCCAGGCCGTGCTCGATCTGCGCCGCGTAGCCGCCGAACTCCTGGCCCAGGGTGACCGGAGTCGCGTCCATGAGGTGCGTACGGCCGGACTTCACATGGTCGGCGAACTCCGCGGCCTTCGCGCGCAACGCCGCCGCCAGGTGCTCAAGGGAGGGCAGCAAGTGGAAGGTGACCTCGGTCGCGGCGGCCACGTGGATCGAGGTCGGGAAGACGTCGTTGGACGACTGCGAGGCGTTGACGTGGTCGTTCGGGTGCACGGGCCGGCCCAGCCGCTCCTCGGCCAGGCTGGCGATCACCTCGTTGGCGTTCATGTTGGACGAGGTGCCGGAGCCGGTCTGGAAGACGTCGATGGGGAAGTGCGCGTCGTACTCGTTGTCGGCCACGTCGGCGGCCGCCTGCGCGATCGCCTCGGCCAGGTCCTTGTCGATCACGCCGAGCTCGCCGTTGACCTCCGCGGCCACGGCCTTGATCAGGCCGAGCGCGGCGATGTGGGCCGGCTCAAGCGGGCGGCCGGAGACCGGGAAGTTCTCCACGGCGCGCTGGGTCTGCGCCCGCCAGCGCGCCCCCGCCGGCACCCGGACCTCGCCCATAGAGTCATGCTCAATCCGAAACTCGCTCATGGCCCCAGTCTGTCTCATGGGTGAGCTCAGCTGACGAGCGCCACGATGAGGATCGCGATGATGACCGCGGTCGCCGCCGCCACGGCCATGAGGATGAGCATGCCGCGCTTGTTGCCGGTCTGCGGCGGCTCCTGCTGGGTGCCGGCGATGGCGAACAGGTCGGTGCCCAGCCCCTTCTCCTCGAAGATCGGCGGCGGCTGCGGTGGTTGCTGCTGCCGCGGGCGCATGTGCGGGGGCGGCGGGTAGACCTGCTGGCCGGGCGGGTAGACGCGCATGGTGTTGACGTCCCCCTCGTCGACCGGCGGCCGGCGCACGGGTGGAGCCGGAGGCTGGGGGCGGGACGTGGGGTGGGGCGCGGTGTTGGCCGAGGCCGGGTAGGCGGGGGCCTGTGGGTTGCGTACGGGCGGGGCGGCGGGAGGCTGGGCCGGAGGACGGGTGGCCGTGGGCATCTGGGGTGGTTTGGGGACCCGTACGGCGATCGTGCGGTCCGGGTCGTAGCCCTCGGCGGGCCTCGGGGGACGCGGCGGCGCCTTCGGCGGTTCGTCCTTGATGATCGGGATCTCACTGGTGGGCGTGTCGGCGACCATCCTGAGCATGGTCTCGGCCTGCGCCGCGCTCAGCCGCTGCTTGTAGTCCTTGTTCAGCAGCCCGGTCAGCGCCGGGCGCAGCGGCCCCGCTTGCGTGGGCAGGTCGGCGCTCTCGCTGAGCAGCGCCGCCAGCGTCTCGGCGATCGACGAGCGCTCGTACGCCGGCCGGCCCTCGACCGCGAAGTACAGGGTCGCGCCGAGCGACCAGATGTCTGATTCCGGCCCGGTGTATTCGCCTCGGGCGCGTTCCGGAGCGGTGTAGCCGGGCGAGCCGATGACCATGCCGGTCTTGGTGAGCTTGCTGTCGCCCTCCTGCTTGGCGATGCCGAAGTCGGTCAGCACCACCCGCCCGCTCGCGGTGACGAGAACGTTGCCGGGCTTGACGTCGCGGTGGGTGATGCCCTGGGCGTGCGCGGCGCGCAGCGCGCCCAGCAGGTCGACGCCGATCTCGGCCACGAGCCGCGGCGGCAGCGGGCCCTCCTCGTCGATGACCTGCTCCAGCGAGCGGGCCTCGACCAGCTCCATGATGATCCACGGGCTGTTGTCCTCGATGATGACGTCGTGGATCGAGGCGACCGACGGGTGGTTGATCCTGGAGGCGGTACGGCCTTCCCTGACCATGCGCTCGCGCAGCTCGGCACGCTGCTCCTCGCTGAGCCCGGGATCCTGGCGAATCTCCTTGACCGCCACGTCCCGGCCGAGGGCGCGATCACGGGCGCGCCACACGGTGCCCATGGTGCCCCGGCCAAGCGGGGCCGTCAGCTCGTAGCGCTCCGCGAGCAGGCGTGTGTGCTGTTCCGGCATGGGTAGAAGATATCGATTCTCGCTTAGGAAGTGCTTTACCCTCGCTTGCGAAGTTCTCGTGGCCAGAAGCGACGAGGAAGGCACAACTTTATCACCGCAGCTTTAAATCGGGCATAAGCCGACAGAGTGGGACGTGGTTCCACGCGCTTGCGGTGCACGCCCTCGCCCTGCCTGCGCTCCATCCTGGGCCCGGGTACGGCCAGCGCGGCCGCCGTGGCCTCCGCCCGATGCAGCCCGCGATGCGCGGGCCTGCGCGCGAAAGACGGGGTGGTGATCACCGGCGTCGGCCGCGCGCCCCTCTTCACCGGCAGCGGCTCCTCGGCCGAACCGCCCGCCGCCACACGGGCCAGCATCAGCGACGCGCGCACCGAGTCGAGCCGGGTCTCCGGGTCGATGCGCAGCAGGGCGTCGAGCACGGGCGCCAGCGGGCCCGCCTTGGCCATCGGGATCGGTTCGCCGCTGGTCAGGGCGGCCAGGGCGGCGGCGGCCGTACGCCGGCCATGGAGACCTCTGCCCTCGGCGGCGGTGTAGAGGGTCGCGCCGAGCGACCACAGGTCGGCGGCGGGGCTGGCCTTGGCGCCCAGCACCCGCTCGGGCGCGATGTAACCCGCGGACCCCAGCACGATGCCCGCCTGGGTGATCGAGACGTCGCCTTCCAGCGCGGCCAGGCCGAAGTCGGTGAGCACCGCGCGGTCCTCGGTCACCAGCACGTTGCTGGGCTTCACGTCGCGGTGCAGGATGCCCTTGGCGTGGACGGCGCGCAGCGCGCCCAGGATCTGGCGGCCGATCTCGGCGGCCTTGCGCGGGTGGAGCGGTCCGTCCTCAAGGATGAGCTGCTCCAGGGACTTGGCCTGGAGCAGCTCCATCACGATCCACGGCCGGTCGTCCTCGGTGACCACGTCGAAGACGGTGATGACCGAGGGGTGGGCGACCATCGCGGTGGCCCGGCCCTCGCGCTCGGTGCGGGCGCACAACTCCGCGCGCAGCTCTTCGTCGAGTACGGCCGGCAGCCGCACCTCCTTGACCGCCACGTGCCGGTCAAGCAACTCGTCATGCGCTCGCCAAACGGTGCCCATGCCACCGCGGCCGACCGGCTCCAACAACCGGTAGCGCGCGGCGAGGAGGTAACCGGCGGGCGCACGCATGGCAGGCAGCTTACCTATTTGTGTAAACCGACCAGTAGAGGCCGGGCCGATAAAAAGTTGCGAACTTTGGTCAACTCGCTTGACTTGTGACGTCAGCGAACCTACGCGTCACGTCGTCCCAGTTGATCAGGCTCCACAGCTTCTCCACATAGTCCGGGCGGACGTTGCGGTACTGCAGGTAGTACGCGTGCTCCCAGGCGTCGAAGACCAGGAGCGGCGTGCTGTTCATGCCGACGTTGCCATGGTGGTCGTAGACCTGCTCGACGACCAGGCGTTTGCCGAGCGGTTCCCACGCCAGGATTCCCCAACCGGAACCCTGCACCCCGGCGGTGGCCGTCGTCAACTGCTTCTGGAAGGCCTCGAACGTGCCGAAGTGCTCGTCGATGGCCGCCCGCAGCGCGCCGTCGGGACGGTCGCCGCCGTCGGGGGAGAGGTTCTCCCAGAAGATCGAGTGCAGCACGTGGCCGGAGAGGTTGAACGCGAACGTCTTCTCCAGGCCGACCAGCCCGCCGAACTCGCCCTTGTCGCGGGCCTCCGCGAGGCGCTCCAGGGTGTCGTTGGCGCCCTTGACGTACGCCGCGTGGTGCTTGGCGTGGTGCAGTTCCAGGATCTCGCCGGTGATGGCGGGCTCCAGCGCCGCGTAGTCGTAAGGCATGTCAGGAAGGGTGTACTCCCCCATGTGTCCTCCTAGTCGATCACTGGCATCCGACACTATTGCAACTATCTCGCAACTGCATCAGACCTGCGACCTAGGTCTAGCCCTTCTTGCGAGTTATTCGCAAGTAAGACATCATGGCAAGAGTCAGTTAGGTCCTGGTCGTGCGGGCGAGCGGTCTCCGTTCGCCCGCACCGCCGTTTGTGCCTGCGGCCGGTTCGTCCCCAACTCCCGTTGTAGGGGGACCCCTGAACCCGCTTACGAAACCCTTGTCGCGTCTTGTCAGTGGGTTGTAGGTGTGCGGTAAGAGGTACGGCGCAGAGTGAAGCCATGAAGCAGGCAGGCAGCCCCCGAAACTGTCGGTCCCGATCGTCAGAATGAGGGCAAGCGCCCAGACCTTAGGGACGTGATGAAGATGCGCCAGACCCAGATCAGGCCCCGTCCGAAGAAGCCCGCCGGGACCGCGCTGGACCTCCGCACTCCGTCAGGGCGCAAGCTGCCCTTCTGAAAACCCCAAGCTTTTCCAGGAGTCACCTGAGAGGTGCACGATGTGCGGTCACCAGCCGATCTGCCCCACTGCCTACTCCGCCGACCGTGAGGCGTCGCACGTGATCTCGGCCCACCCTGACCAGGGCTGGAGCCTGCTGTGCAATGGCGTGGTGCTGTTCGACGACACCGGGCTGCTGCTGCCGGACGGCACGATCGTCGCGCCCCATCGGGAGCCGGTCGCCGCCTGAAAGGCAAGGTCCTCCACCTTGGCGCGCTTCGCGCGTGGGAGGTTCCGGGCGTTCTTCCAGTCGAGCTGAAGCTCGGCCCCTGTCGATCCTCACTCCGCTCGGGTCCCCTCCCCAAGGCGCGCCTCCGGCGCCCCGGGGTCAGGACGAGACGCTCAATCCCGGCTGGACGCCTTCCGCGATTGGGCTTGGACGCCTCCGGCAGGAGCCCAGACAAGATCGCTTTGAACGAGCGGGCCTAGCTTCCGTCCGGCTCGCCGGCACGCCGCCGCCATGCCGGCTCCTCATACAGGTCCGACCACTGTCCCCGCCGCAGCCTGTTCTGCCAGAAAGCCGCCACGACGGCAGCGAGCAGCAGGCCGGCCACTGCCGCGACGCCACCTGCGGACAGCAGCAGTTCTGGGGCCCAGGCGCTCATCCCGCCGACCGTGATCGCTCCCGCGAACACCAGCGTGAGCACGACCCGGTCCGTGACGCCGATGGACCGCCGTTGGCCGACGTGCACGCCGTCGGCCGGGAGCAGTTCCGAGCAGGGAGAGCATCTTGGGGAACATCACCAAGTTTGAATGTCGGTCAGGACCCGTTGGATGCGAGTGATGCCGTGGTCGGCGAAGTAGGCGGCGGCCCGGGCCAGGAAGGCGGCGCAGGTCTGGCCCTTCTCATCGGTCAGGGCTTCGCTGTAGGCCAGGCGGGAGTGGTCGTCGATGGCGGTGTGCAGGTAGTCGTAGCCGATCCCGCGGCTGCGGACCTGTTCGCTGCGGCCGTGGGCGCGGTGACCGCCGCCGTCGGGGATACGGCCGAGTTTCTTGACGTCTAGGTGGATCATGTCGCCGGGCGCGGGGTGTTCGTAGTGGCGGCTGCTGATGCGCTGGGCGCGGATCGGCACGCCGGTCAGTGGGTCACAGGCGGCCAGCACGGGGATGTGGTGGCGGCGCAGGATGCGGGTGATGGTCCGGGCCGGCACCCCGGTCACGGCGGCGAGTTGATCGGGCCCGGCGCGTAGCTCGGCGCGGGCGGCCAGAACCTGCTGCTCGGTCTCGGCTGGGGTACGGCGGGGCGAGGTGTGCGGGCCGCTACGCCGATCGTGCAGCCCGCCCCAGCCCTCCGCGCGGAAACGCCGTACCCGCCGATGTCCGCACTGCCGGGAGACGCCCAGCTCGGCGGCGACATGGGCCACCGGGCGGCCGTCTTGCACGACACGGCGAACCAGCAGGCATCTGCCGTGAAACGTCAGCCGGGCGTAGCGTGTCCCATCAAGGCCTCCGGTGTTTGGTGAAGCGGCTAACTCCACTAAGCCCGGAGGTCTTCTATGTGATCAGCTCATCCCGGCCATGTGTCACCAAGATCTCGGCCAAGTACATCTAGCGCGGTGGGCGGGTGATCGACAGGACGGGGCCGGTTCTGTCGGTGAAGAAGTCCTCGCCCTTGTCGTCGACCACGATGAACGCCGGGAAGTCCGCCACCTCGATCTTCCACACGGCCTCCATCCCCAGCTCGGGGTACTCCAGCACCTCGACCTTCTTGATGCAGTCCTGTGCCAGGCGCGCCGCCGGGCCGCCGATGGAGCCGAGGTAGAACCCGCCGTACGCCGCGCAGGCGTCGGTCACCTGCTTGGACCGGTTGCCCTTGGCCAGCATCACCATGGATCCGCCCGCGGCCTGGAACCGTTCGACATAGGAGTCCATCCGCCCGGCGGTCGTCGGGCCGAAGGAGCCGGAGGCGTATCCCTCGGGCGTCTTGGCGGGGCCGGCGTAGTAGACCGCGTGGTCCTTCAGGTACTGCGGCATCTCGCCGCCGTTGTCGAGGAGTTCGCCGATCTTCGCGTGGGCGATGTCGCGGGCGACGACGAGGGGGCCGGTGAGCGACAGCCGCGTCTTGACCGGATATTTCGTGAGCTGGGCGAGAATCTCGGGCATCGGGCGGTTGAGGTTGATCTCTACCACGTCGTCAGACAGGTGCTCGTCCGTGGTCTCCGGCAGGAAGCGGGCCGGGTCGGTCTCCAGCTTCTCCAGGAAGACGCCCTCCGGCGTGATCTTCGCCAGCGCCTGCCGGTCCGCCGAGCACGACACCGCGATCGCCACCGGGCAGGACGCCCCGTGCCGCGGCAGCCTGATCACCCGCACGTCGTGGCAGAAGTACTTGCCGCCGAACTGCGCCCCGATGCCGAGCTTCTGGGTCAGCTCGAACACCTTCTTCTCCAGCTCCACGTCACGGAAGCCGTGCCCGGCCGCCGACCCCTCCGTGGGCAGCGCGTCGAGGTAGCGGGCGCTGGCGTACTTGGCCGTCTTCAGCGCGTACTCGGCGCTGGTGCCGCCCACGACCACCGCCAGATGGTACGGCGGGCAGGCCGCCGTACCGAGTGAGCGGATCTTCTCCTCCAGGAACGCCAGCATGCGCTTCTCGTTGAGCACCGCCTTGGTCTCCTGGTACAGGAACGACTTGTTGGCCGAACCGCCGCCCTTGGCCATGAAGAGCAGCTTGTAGCTGTCGTCGCCCTCGGCGTACAGCTCGATCTGGGCGGGCAGGTTGCTGCCGGTGTTCTTCTCCTCCCACATCGTCAGCGGCGCCATCTGCGAGTAGCGGAGGTTGAGCTTGGTGTAGGCGTCGTAGACGCCGCGGGAGATGTGCTCGGCGTCGCGCCCGTCGGTGAGCACGTGGCGCCCGCGCTTGCCCATGACGATCGCGGTGCCGGTGTCCTGGCACATGGGCAGTACGCCGCCGGCCGAGATCGAGGCATTCTTGAGCAGGTCGAGCGCGACGAAGCGGTCGTTGCCGCTCGACTCGGGGTCATCGACGATCTTCCGCAGCTGGGCCAGGTGGCTGGGCCGCAGGTAGTGGGAGATGTCGTGGATCGCGGTCTCGGTCAGCGACCGCAGCACCTCGGGGTCGACTTCGAGGAACGTCCGCCCGGCCGCCTCGACCTTCCGCACCCCCTCCGTGGTGATGAGCCGGTACTCGGTCTCGTCGGCGCCAAGCGGAAGCAGGTCGGTGTAGTCGAACTCGGGCATTCTCTCGATCCTTTCGGTCCCCATAGAGGGTACGCCCACCGCGGTCAGCCTCCGCCCGCCTTCCGCGCGGCGGCCTCCACCTTGGCGTGGTGTTCCTCCCACCACGCGGCCTCGGTCGAGGGGAGGTTGTCGTTGCTCCGGCGCAGCCCGGCGGTGCCGTCGATCAGCTCCCTGACGATGTCGGCGTGCCCGGCGTGCCGGTTCGTCTCGGCCGTCATGTGGACGAGCAGCAGATGGAGGGTGGGGTGCCGGCGCTCCTCCGGCCACCAGTGCACGGTGCCGGTGGCGTCGAGGTCCAGTTCCTCGATGGTGGCGTCGGCGTGGGCGCACGCCCGCTCGTACAGGCCGAGGATGTCGGCGCGTGACTCCTCCGGAGCGGCCCAGAGGTCGGAGTTGAGCTCTGCGTCCTCGGACATCCACGGCAGCGGCTCGGGGAAGGGCCGCCCGAACACGCTGCCGAAGTAGCCGGTCTCGACCCCGGCCAGGTGCTTGACCAGGCCGAGCAGGTTGGTCCCCGTCGGCGTCATCGGCCGGCGTGCCTCGTACTCCGCCAGCCCCTCCAGCTTCCACACCATGGCGTCGCGGGCGTCACGCAGGTAGCGGTGGAGCTGTGCCTTGTGATCGGTCATGCTCAGAGTCTCCTGCACGGGAAAGGGGTGTTCCAGCATGGTCAGGGATGACTTCCTCGCCGCCGCCCGCTCGGCGGCGACGCTGCTGCGCGCGCCGGAGGTGGCCGCGGCCTGGGCCAGTCCGAGCGCGCTCGCCGACTTCAGCGTGTCCGGCCTCGCCGGGCATCTCGCCTATCAGGTCCTGGGTGTACGGCAGGCGCTGGCCGACCCGGTTCCCGAGGAGGAGACGGTCACCCTGATCGGCCACTACGCCCGCGTGGAGTGGATCGGATCGGCTCCGGACGACCCGGTGAACGTCCGGATCAGGGACGGCGGCGAGCAGGTCGCGGCGGCGGGCGCGGACGCCCTGGCCGGCGCGCTCGACGCGGCGGTGGCCGAGCTGACGCGGACGCTGGCCGTGGCGCCGGAGCGGGCGGTGCGCATCCCGTTGTGGGGGCCGTGGTCGCTGTCGCTGTCCGACTTTCTCCGCACGCGGATGATGGAGCTGGCCGTGCACAGCGACGATCTGGCGGTGAGCGTGGGGGTGGCGACTCCGGTACTGCCCGACGGGGTGATGGAGACGGTGATCGACCTGCTGGCGCGGCTGGCCGTACGGCGTCATGGGGGGACTGAGGTGTTGCGGGCGCTGTCGCGGGCCGAGCGTTCGCCGGGGAGTATCGCCGCCTTCTGAATGAGACGAGACGGTCCGTCTTGACATGGGCGGGCCGCGCCCGCATACTTCTCGAAGCGAGACGAACCGTCTCGGTTCACCTTCTGAGGAGACACCGTATGCGCACTGCCCAAACGTGGTTCATCACCGGTGCCAGCCGCGGCCTCGGCCGCGCGTTCACGGAGGCCGCGCTGGAGCGCGGTGACAGGGTGGCGGCCGTGGCCAGGAACGTCGAGCCGCTGCGTGAGCTGGGGGAGAAGTATCCGGACGCGCTGCTGGTCCGGGTGCTCGACGTGACCGACCGGGACGCGGTGTTCGCCACCGTGAAGGCCGCGCACGACCACTTCGGCCGCCTGGACATCGTGGTCAACAATGCCGGGACCATGTCATCCGGCATGATCGAGGAGTTCACCGAGCAGGAGGCCAGAGCGCAGTTCGAGGTCAACTTCTTCGGGGCGTTGTGGGTGGCTCAGGCGGCGATGCCGTACCTGAGGGAGCAGAGGTCCGGACACATCGTGCAGATCTCCAGCATCGGGGCGCTCGGCGCGTTCCCCACGACCGGCCTGTACAGCGCGAGCAAGTTCGCGCTGGAGGGCATGAGCGAGGCGCTGGCCATGGAGGCCGCCCAGTTCGGGGTCAAGCTCACGATGGTCCAGCCGGGCGGCTACTGGACCGACCTGTACACGAGCATGGCCACGTCGGAGGCGCGGCCGGAGTACGCCGAGCTGCGGGCCGAACTGGCCAAGCAGTGGGCGGAGGGTTCGGTGGACAGCGAGCCGCGCCTGGCCGCCGAGGCCATGCTGAAGCTGGTCGACAGCCCGAACCCGCCGCTGCGCCTCCTGCTCGGCAGCCTGGTCTACGACCTGGCGTTCAGCGTCTCCCAGCAGCGCATGGAGACGTGGGCCGCCTGGGAGGAGGTCAGCCGGGCGGCCGAGAAGGCGGTGCCCGCTCCCGGGCTCACGGCGTGAGCATGGAGACGGCGGTGTCCACGGCCCCGGCCACGTCGTCGTCCTGCGGGTACAGCAGCGCCCGGCCCACGACCAGCCCGCGCACACCGGGCAACTGCAGGGCCTTGCGCCACGCCGCGTACGCCAGGTCGGGCGCCTCGCCGGGATCGCCGCCCAGCAGAAGCGTGGGCAGGGTGGTGGCGGCCATGACGCGCTCCATGTCCGCCACGACCGGGATCTTCAGCCAGGTCCTGGCCGAGGTCGCGCCGAGGCCCTGGGCGACGTTGACGGCCTTGATGACGCCCTCGGGCGACAGGTCGTGGCCGGAGCGCGCCGACCAGAACGGCTCGACCATGGCGATCAGGCCACCGGCCGCGAGCTCGGTCACCGCCCTGCCGCAGGACTCCAGCGTGGCGGCGGTGCCCGGCTCGTCGAGGGCGATGCGGCAGAGCATCTTGCCGCCGTCGAGCCGCATCCGGGCGATCGTCGGCACGTCGTAGGCGGTGAAGCGGTCGTCGAACTCGAAGGCCGCTCCCTGGATGCCGCCCCGGTTCATGGAACCGATCACGATCTTGCCGTGCAGGGCGCCGAGCAGCAGCAGGTCCTCGACCACGTCCGGCGTGGCCAGCAGCCCGTCCACGCCCGGCCTGGCCAGCGCGGTCACCAGGCGGTCGAGCAGCTCCACCCGGCTGCCCATGGCCAGCGGGCGGCGGCCCGCCCCCAGCGCGCCGCGCGCGGGATGGTCGGCCGCGATGATCATGAGCTGGCCGCGCGCGCCGGTGGCGGGACGGCGCCGCCGCGAGGCCGCCGCGTCCGCGATGCGCTCCGGATACAGGGCCCTGATCTGCCTGATCTCGCGGTAGTCAGCCAAGGCCCACCATCTCTGTGATGTCGACAGGACGCCGCTCGCGCCGCGACAGCTCCGCCGCCTCAGCCACGTAGAGGGCGGCCAGCGCGTCCTCGATCGTGCACTGACTGGTCGAACCGCGCAGAAAGGCATCGATCTCCTGCGCGTACGCGTCGGCGAACCGGCTGACGAAGTCCGGCCAGGGCGGCCCGTCGAACCCGCTGATCGGCGCGCGCGGGCCCAGCCCGACCGCGTGGGTGGCCTTGCTGCCGGCCAGCTCCATCCGCACGTCGTAGCCGGCGCCGTTGTAGCGCGAACCCTGCACGGTGGCCAGCGTGCCGTCGTCGAGCGTGAGCAGCGCGGCGCTGGTGTCCACGTCCCCGGCGGCGGCGAAGAAGTCCGCCGGGCCCAGGTTCGAGCCGGTGGCGTAGACGGTGGCCACCTCGCGGCCGGTGATCCAGCGCACGAGGTCGAAGTCGTGGATGTGGCAGTCGCGGAAGATCCCGCCCGAGGTGGCGACGTACTCGGCGGACGGCGGAGCCGGGTCCGCGGTGATGAGGTGGAGCCGGTGCGGTTCGCCCAGCTCACCCGCGCGCAGCGCCCGCGCGGCCTCGGCGAAACCGGGGTCGAAGCGGCGCTGGAAGCCGATCTGCACGTGCGCGCCCTTCTTGGCGGCCAGTTCGGCCAGCGCGCGGGTCTCCTCGACGGTCGCGGCGACGGGCTTCTCGCAGAAGGCCGGGATGCCCCGCTCGATGGCCGTCCTCAGCAGTTCGGCGTGCGTGCCGGTCGGCGTGGCGATGACCAGCGCGTCGCAGGTGAACGGGTCGCCCGGCCGCCCGTGCGGCGACGTGCGCACGGGATCGGCGACGATCAGTTCCTCGACGAGCGGGTGGGCGGCCAGCGTGGCCGCGTGGAAGGCTCCGATCCTGCCCAGGCCGAGCAGTCCGACGCGCATCGCGCCTCCAAGGGTGTTTGGCTTCTCTTTTCTAGGCGACGCCTCTGGCTCAGTCAATCCTTTGTCCTGACATTCTGACCTTTAGCTCCCGGACGGCTCCCGCCGCCCGATGAACCGGCACCCGCGCGAAGCCGACCACCATCGCCGGCGGCCCGGGGCGGAACCGCATCGGCCCCACCGGCTCGGCGGCCAGCCCGAGAGCCTGCGCGGCGGCGGCCGCGGCCGGCTCGTCCCAGTGCTCCGGCAGCTCCAGGTAGACGTGCAGACCGGCCTCGATGCCCCGCACCCGGATCTCGGGCAGTTGCTCGTTCAGCGCGGTGACCAGCGCGTCCCTGCGCCTCCTGTACTCCCTGCGGGTGCGCCGCAGGTGCCGGTCGTAGCCGCCGGTGCGCAGGAAGTGGGCCAGCGCGTACTGCTCGATCACCGGGGAGCCTAGATCGAGCTCGCCGCGCGCCTGCCGTACGGCGGCGGCGAGGTCTTCCGGCGCGGCCACCCAGCCCAGCCGCAGGCCCGGCGCCAGCGACTTGCTCACGCTGCCGGAGAGGATCACCCGGTCGGGCGCGAGCCCCTGCAGGCAGCCGACGGGGTCGCGGTCGAAGCGGAACTCGGCGTCGTAGTCGTCCTCCAGGACGATCCCGCCCCACTCGATGAGCTCGGCGCGGCGGCCGGGGGAGAGCACGACGCCCGTTGGGTAGTGGTGCGCCGGCGTGATCAGCACCGCGTCAGCCCCGCTGGCGGCCAGCGCCTTCACGTCCAGGCCCTCGTCGTCGCTGGGCACCGGAACCGGCGTCGCGCCCGCCCTCCTGACCAGCGGGACCTGACGTGGGCTGCTGGGGTCCTCGATGGCCAGCCGTTCGACGCCGAGCACGAGCAGGCTCAGGCTGAGGCCCTGCGCGACGCCGCCGACGATGATGAGGTTCTCCGGACGCACGTCGGCGGCCCTGACCCGCTTGAGGTAGCCGGCCAGCTCCTGCCTGAGCTCCGACACGCCGCCCGGGTCGCCGTAGTCGAACGCGTCGGAGGGCAGCGTGGTCAGCACATGCCTGACCGAGGCCAGCCAGCGCTCGCGCGGGAACCCGCTGAGGTCGGGCGAGGTGGGGCGATGGCCGTAGAAGGGGGCGCAGACGGTGTCCTGGCGCGGCGGCGGCGCCTGGCGCGGCGCGGCGACGGCGGCGGCCACGTGGGTGCCCTTGCCCACCCGCGAGACCAGGAAGCCCTCGGCGACCAACTGCTCGTACGCCTCGACCACCACGCCTCGCGAGACGGCCAGATCGGTGGCGAGGTCGCGGCTGGCGGGCAGGCGGGTGCCGGGCGCGAGGCGGCCGTCGCGGATCGACCCGCGCAGCTCGGCGGCGATCTGCGCGGCCAGCCCGCCCCGCTCCCGATCGAGCAGAACATGAAGATCGGTCACATTGGTCCCCGTTTATCGCGGGATATTGGACTGTTTCGGCAAGCCATTGCCTTTCTAGCATGCTGACCATGAGAAACGGAGCTCTCGGCGCGGCCACGGCCATGTTCATGGTGGGGACGCTCGCCGCCGTGTCCGGCCTGATCAAGGACTATCCGGTGTACGGCGGGCAGGCCGTGCGCTACCTCCTTGCCGCGGCGGTCCTGCTGGTGGTGACCAGGGCGCTCGGGCTGCGGTTCGTCCGGCTGACGCTCCGGGAGGTCGGTTGCCTGGTGGGGCTGGCCGTACTGGGGCTGGTGGTGTTCAACATCTGCGTGATCGAGTCCACGCGCGACTCCGGCCCGGCGCTGGTCGGCACCGTGCTGGGGACCGTACCGTTGGTGCTCGCGCTGGTCAGCGGGCGACCGGCGCCGCGGCTGCTGGCAGGGGCCGTCGTCGTCGTGGCGGGGGCGACGCTGGCCACCGGCCTCGGGACGGGGAGCACCGGCGGGCTGCTGTGGGCGCTCGGGGCGCTGGTGGGGGAGGTGAGCTTCTCGCTCCTGGCCATTCCGCTGCTGCCGAAGCTGGGGGCGATCCGGGTGTCGGCCTACTCGACGGCGCTGGCGGTGCCCATGCTCGCGGTGGCCGGGGTGGCGGTCGAGGGCACGTCGATGTTCCGGGTGCCTACGCTGCCGGAGGCGCTCGGGCTGCTCTACCTGGCCGTTGTGGTGACGGTGGTGGCGTTCTTCCTCTGGTATTCGGCGTTGCCCAGGCTCGGGGCGGGGCTGGCGGGGTTGTTCGCCGGGATGATCCCGGTCGGTGCGATCGTGACCGGGATCGTGCTCGGCGTCGCCACGCCCTCCGCCTACGACCTGCTGGGTGCCGGGCTGGTGATCGCCGGCATCGTGGCCGGGCTCACCGCTCGGCGCGGGTCCTCCGCGGCTAGCGTTTCAGCGTCGGCCACTGTCCGCTCTTGATGCCGCTCAGCACGATGAACACGGTGGCGACCCCGATGCCGCCCACGACGAGCAGGCCGATGGCCATGATGACGATGTATCCGACTTCCATGGCGGCCTCCCTCCTCTTACTCGGTGAAACGCTGGGAGGGAGGCACCTGGTGTCCCGATATTTCGCGTTTTACTGAGATTTTGCGCCATGAACTACCAGGGCCCACATGAAGCACCCGAACGAGCCCGTAGCCGCCAGGGCCCGCACGATGTTCCACGTCACCCACTTCGCCTCGAAGGCGGCCCGCACCGCCCCCAGATCCGCGATCTTGTCCGGGTCCCCGGCCGCGGCGAGCTGATCGTTCAGCGGCACGTTCACACCCGCGGTGACGAAGAACATCACCAGATAGAGCACGAACCCCGCGATCACCCACGGCAGCACCGGCCGCAGATCACCCCGCCAGTGCAGGATCACCGCCGCCAGCATGAACAGCAGACCGCCCATGAAAGCGCTCATGAACAGAGGGTTGAGAATGGCGACGTTGATCCGCTGCATCGCCTCGACCAGCGTGCGATCACCGCTCTGCTTGAGACCCGGCATCACCGAGTAGGCGAACGCCGCGAACAACCCGGCCATGAGACCGGCGCTGAGCGTGGACAGGATCAGGGTGAGCGTGCTGAGAGCTTTCAAGCTGTTCTCCGTGGTGCGATACGGCAGGCGAACGCCACCCTGACGCACCCCACCCCGAAACACCAACCCAAACACCCTGCACGTTGTGGCACCCCACCCATGCAACCCCACCCGCCCCGCGTGCCACGCGCGCCGCGCCCCCGCATGTCCCGTGCGTCTCGCTCCCCACGGCCCTGGCTTCCTGACTCGGCCTCACGCATGGTCTCCGGCCCAGGCGCCCCGCCGGGCAGCCTGGGGCGCACCCGTGTCGGCAGGCCGCTGGGTGTGTACTGTGCGGGGTGGTTGCTGGGCAGGTGGGTGGTGTGTGGCTTTCGGGCGGCCCACGGTCGGGGGTCAGGAGGTCTGGGCGGGGAGTTTGGGGTGGAAGCCGGGGGCCAGGGCGATGATGGCGGCCGCCAGGACCAAGGGCGCCGCGAACGCCACCTGCATCCCGGCCGCGTCCGCGATGCCGCCGACCAGCGCGGCGCCCACGATGAAGCCCACGTAGTTGAAGAGGTTCACGCGGGCGATCGCCACCCCGGTGCCCGCCGGGTCCAGGCGCCCGGCGGCCGAGAACGACTGGGGCGCCACCACCGACAGTCCCACCCCGGTCAGGCCGAAGGCGACGATGGCGAGCGGCTGGTTCGGGGCCAGGACGATGCCCAGGAAGCCCAGGGCGGCGATCGCGCCGCCGATCCGGACGATAGCCGCGGGGCCGTACCTTCTGACGGCGAAGTCGCCGCCGAGGCGCACGAGCAGCGTGGTCGCCTGGTACGCGGCGTAGGCCAGCGGGATGACCGAGGCGCCGGCGGCCAGGACGTCCTTCATGTAGACGGTGGAGAAGTTGGAGATGGCGGCGTCCCCGACGTACAGGAAGGCCATCGCCAGGCAGAGTGGGATGATCGGCTTCCACGGGAAGCGGGCGGCGGCGGTCGTGGTCCGCTCGGTCTTCTCCTCCTCGATCGTGCAGAGCAGCGGCCCGGCGATCAGGGAGCCCGCGACGGCCGGCACCATGGGCAGGGCCATCGTCAGCGACAGGGGGAGGACGGAGGCCATGGCCGACGCCCACAGCGCGCCGAGCAGGCTGGCGACGCTCCATACGCAGTGGAAGCCGTTGAGCAGCGGCCGGCCGTACCGGCGCTCGACGGCGACGCCCTGCATGTTCATGCCGGCGTCGACCCCGCCGACGCCCAGCCCGAACAGGAGCAGGGCCACGAGCAGGACGGGCACGTTGGGCGCCAGGCCGGTGAGGACGACGGCGGCGGCGACCAGCGGCTGGGCCAGGCGGAGCAGCCATTTGCTGCCCAGGCGCGCGGCCAGGGTGCCCGCGCCGACGCTGCCGAGTCCGGCCAGTACCGGGACGATCAGCAGCAGGAGGGTCAGTTCGCCTTCGTCGAGCCGATGCCGGCCCTGAATGGCGGCGACCTGCGTGAGCAGGGTGGCGAAGGAGAGTCCTTGCACCGCGAACACGGCGAACGTGCCGGAGCGGGCCAGGCGGTTTCGGGGGGTCTTCACCGCGTGCCTCCTGCAGTAAACGTGAGGTGGCGTCAGGTTAGTGCCTTGGCCTCTCTCCTGACCAGGTCCTTCCGCAGCAGCGGCGCGAACCCCCACCACAGCAACAGCGTCGTGCCCCCGCCCAGCAGCACGCCGCCGATCGTGTCGGAGAACCAGTGGGCGCTGAGGTAGGTGCGGTCCCAGACCATCAGGACCGTGAAGACGGCGGTCGCCGTCAGCCCGGCCCGCAGGTTCCCGGCGGCCATCACGGCCACGATGACCAGGCAGAACGTCACCGCCGTCACCACATGTCCAGAAGGAAAGGAGCCGACGTCCACGCTCACCATCGGATCGGCCGGCCGCTCGCGCAGCACCAGCCGCTTGACGCCCTGCGCCACGACGGTGGTGGCCGAGGCGGCGGTGAGCAGCAGCGCCGCGCCCCAGCGCCGTCCCGTCACCAGCCACCAGGCCATCAGGACCACCATGATCACCACACTGCCCCGCCCGCCGCTGAGGTTGAGCAGGTGGGACAGCACGGTGAGCGCGTTGTTGCGGGTGCCGAGCACGGCCTCGTGCCACGCGATGTCGAAGCTCTGCGTGAACGGCGCCGCCGGGTCGGCCAGCATGATCCCGGTGAAGACGGCGCCCAGGGCGAGGAGGACGAGCCCGCAGGCGAGCGTCCAGCGGGGGCGGATTTCCATGCCCGGGAAGATAGGCGAACCCCTGACTGCTAGGTAGGTTTGTTGCAATTATGTGACCTGGTAAGGTGCCGGGGTGAAACGCCGGGGATACGCCACTGGGGAGGCACGGCGCGAGCGCATCCTCGCCATCGCCCTGCTCGAGTTCGCCGAGAACGGCTACCGCGGCGCCTCACTGGCCCGCATCGCCGAACGCGCGGAACTCACCCAGGCCGGCCTTCTCCACCACTTCAAGAGCAAGGAACGCCTGCTCCTGGCCGTCCTCGACTACCGGGACGAGATGGACATGCGCCGCTACGGCTTCGACGTCAGCGACGGCCCGGAGATGCTGAAGGTGCTGGTGGACGTGGTCGAGTACAACTCCCGCGTGCCCGGCCTCGTGCAACTGTTCTCCGTCATCAGCGGCGAGGCCGTAACCGCCGACCACCCCGGCCACGAGTGGGCCAGGAATCGTTACCACCGCCTGCGCGAAGGCGTCGCCGCCGCCCTGCGCCGCAGTGCGGAGAGCGGCCAGTTCCGCGCCGACCTCGACGCCGAGGCCCACGCCGACCGCCTCATCGCCATGATGGACGGCCTGCAGACCCAGTGGCTCCTCGACCCGGACCGCGTGGACATGCCGGCGATCTTCCGCGGCTACGTCACCGACCTGGCCACCGCCCTCCGCGGGTCCTGACCGCACGCCGTACCACCTGACCGCGCTCAACGCTCCGTACGGCCTGACCGCGCTCAACGCTCCGTGTGGCCTGAGCGCGCTCAACCGGAGGTCGCCTCCCGGACCGGGGCGACGGCGGGAGCCCGTGCGGGACCCCTGAAGCCGGCCCAGGCGCCCAGGGCGATGACCGCGGCCACCTCCGTGGCGGCCATGCCGCGTTCGACCAGGCCGAGCGGCATGACCTGCCACCAGGCGAGACCGTTGCGGGTGGCCAGCATGATGGCCGCGCCGATGCCCGCCACCCACATCACCGACCCGAGCCCGAGCAGGAACGCCGCCCAGGACATCCCGTGCCGATGCCGCCACGGCCGGGCGATGACCAGCGCCGCGATCGGCAGGCTCAGGAAGGCGATGAAGCTGCCCACCCGGTGGATGCTGCCGCTCAGGCTCGGCCCGACCGCCCAGTCGTGCTTGGGGAACGACGCCGTGATCAGCAGCCCCGCGCTCCAGGCCAGCAGCGCGACGGTCCCGAACCAGCCGGCGATGCGCCGCCTGGCCAGCGACAGCCCGATCGCCGCCGAGCCGAGGGCGAGCGTGCCCACGCCGAGCCCGAAGATCCATCCCTGGTCGCCCAGGCCGTGCTCGCTGATCGTGCGGCGCAGGGGGTTGACCTCGCCCAGGTAGGCGAGGTCCAGCCCGATGATCACCGCCACCCCGGCCACGACCGCCCCGAGCCCCGCCCGTGCCGCTCTCTCCATGCAGAAGACAACGGCCGCGATCCCGGCCCGATTCCGGGTGGAAACGTGGTAGGGCTGGGTTACGTTCGGAAGATGGACAAGGGGATGCTTGCCGAATGCCGTCACCTGCTCGATCACGGCATGCCGCAAGAAGTCCGCACGGTGTTCGACGCCGATCGGGGCTATGTGCCGCTGGCCATGGACAGATCGGGTGAGGGCGGGGCGGTGGCGGTGCTGTCCGATCGCAACGGCGGGCCCATGATCATGGTCCATCTGTTCAAGAAGCGGGGTGGCGACTGGGAGCACCGGGGCGGCGGCGGAGGCGGGACGATCGAGTATCCGCTGGTCGGCCGCGTGCCGGCGAAGGGGCCGGAGGACTATCTGCGGTGCCCGGGTAACGGCGGGGTGCTGATGAACCCGGAACACCGGCTGCCCTGGACCGGCTGGTATCTACGGCACGCCGAGCTGACCGCCTCGGCCGAGGTGCGGCGGGTGCGGGTGCGCGGACGCCTCATCGACGTCCCTTTCCACGGCTTCCTGATCGTGGTCTGGTCGGCCCGCCGGGCGCCCGAGGTGGAGGCGCTCGGCGAGGACGGCGAGGTGCTCACCACACTGGACGTGAGCGGCCCCACCCTTCATTGAGCCGAAACGTTAGGCGTCGGCACCGACAGTTTCTGCCGCGCGCCGGATATCGTCGAAGTGTGAATGAACGTCCCGGATCCTGGCTGCCGAAACTCGCCGAGGTGGGCGAGCGGCTGGCCGAGGAATGGCAGTCGGCGCGCGGTCAGCAGCGCGCGAGCGACCTGCCCCAGCCGCACGAACTGCGCGCCTCGGACGCCGACCGCGAGCGCGTCGCCCAAGTGCTCCAGGACGCCCACGCCGACGGCCGCATCACCCTCGACGAGCTGGAGGAACGCCTCGGCGTCCTCTACTCCGCCCGCACCCTTGGCGACCTGGCCGGCCTCACCGTCGACCTGCTGCCCGCCGACGAGCAGCCGCTGCTCCTGGACGGGCGCCCGGTCGCGGCGATCTTCAAGAAGGAAGAGCGCGGCGGCCGATGGGTGGTTCCTGCGGAGCTCGCCGTGACCGCGATGTTCGGGATGACCAAGCTCGACCTGCGCGACGCGATCCTGCAGAACCGGCGCGTCATCATCAACGCGACGCTGGTCCTGGGCGGGCTGGAGATCCACGTGCCCGAGGGTCTCGAGGTGATCCGCGTGGCCAAGGACAAGACCGTGCGGCTCACCAAGCAGCACACCGAGCCTGACGGGCCGGTGGTGGAGGTCCGCACCACCAACTTCATGGGCGAGGTGAAGGTCAAGGAGCCGCCTCGCCGTAAGCGCCGCCGCTGACTTCCGGTACGGCCCGCCGTACCGGAAGCCGGAAAGGCGGGCTCAGCCCGCGGTGTCGAAGTTGATCGCGGAGTAGGCGCGCAGCTTCCAGAGCTGGTGCTCGCTCTCGATCTTCCTGATCGTTCCCGAACGGCCGCGCATCACCAGCGAGTGCGTCACCGCCACGCCGCCGCGGAAGCGCACACCCTGCATGAGCTCGCCCTGCGTGATCCCGGTCGCGGCGAAGAAGACGTCGTCGGAGCGGACGAGGTCGCTTGTGGTGAGGACCTGGCCGAGGTTCAGGCCGGCGTCGAGTGCCTTGCGCCGCTCGGCCTCGTCACGCGGCCACAGCTTGCCCTGGATGACGCCGCCCAGGCACTTCAGCGCGCAGGCCGCCACGATGCCTTCCGGGGTGCCGCCGATGCCGAGCATCAGGTCGATGCCCGTGCCGGCGCGCGCGGCCATGATGGCGCCGGCCACGTCGCCGTCGGGGATGAACTTGATCCGCGCGCCCGTCTCCCTGATCTCCTTGACGATCTGGTCGTGCCGCGGGCGGTCGAGGATGACCACGGTGACGTCGGCGGGGGAGGAGCCCTTGGCGCGGGCGACGGCCTGGATGTTCGCCGCCACGGGGGCTTCGATGTCCACCACGTCGGCCGCTTCGGGGCCGGTGACGAGCTTCTCCATGTAGAACACGGCCGACGGGTCGAACATCGAGCCCCGCTCGCTCACCGCGATCACCGAGACCGCGTCCGGCATGCCGAGCGCCGTGAGCCGGGTGCCGTCGATCGGGTCGACGGCCACGTCGCACTCGGGACCGCTGCCGTCACCTACCTGCTCGCCGTTGAACAACATGGGCGCGTGGTCCTTCTCGCCCTCGCCGATCACGACGACACCGTTCATGGACACGGTGTTGATGAGCTGGCGCATCGCGTTGACGGCGGCGCCGTCCGCGCCGTTCTTGTCGCCTCTGCCCACCCAGCGCGCGGCGGCCATCGCGGCCGCTTCGGTGACGCGGACGAGCTCCATGGCGAGGTTTCGATCAGGGGCGTGCTCGCCCGTGGCCAGCGCTGCGGGTACAGACGTCTGATCGGACATGATGGTGGGGCCTCCTCGTGGACAACTGCCTCGATCGTAGTTGCCCCTCTATCCCCGGTCAGCGGAGGATAATGTGCCTCTCATGAGCAGCGATGTGGAACGGGCGGTGACGGGCCGAGGCGCGGCCACCCGTGTCGGCCTTCTCACGGCGGCCAAGGAGGTCTTCGTCTCGAAGGGCTTCGCGGAGGCGGGCGTGACCGATGTGGTGGCGCGCGCCAACGCCAGCGTCGGCAGCCTCTACCACCACTTCTCCGGCAAGGCCGACCTCTACCTCACGCTGTTCGAGGACTTCCAGGGCAGACAGACGCAGCGGACCAAGCGGGCCGCCCGCGAGGCCCGCGAGACGGGCGACCAGGACCCGATGCGCGTCTTCCTGCGTGCCGCCCGCGCCTACCTCGACGGCTGCCTGGAAGAACGCGAGCTGGCCGCGCTGTTCCTGCGCGGGGACGGGCCGCCCGGTTTCGAGGTCGTCATGCGCGACCGGCTGCGCACGTGGGCCTCGCGCAACGCCGCCCTGTTCGAGGGCCAGCCCGCCCTGGTGATCGCCATCACCGGCGCGCTGGCCGCGGCCGTGAACGAGGTCACGCTCTCCGGCGACCGCAAGCTGGCCGACGACGTTCTCGCCATCATCGGCCAACTCCGACCCGTCGCCCCGGCAGGGTAGCCTCATCAGTTGTGCGGTTGACCCGAACTTTCTACTCCTACGCGGTGGCCCTGTTCGTCTGCCTGGCGGCGGTGGGCCTGTTCCTGCTGATGACGCCCCAGAGCAGGACCGAGCGCATCCCCAAGCGGGACTACTCGATCACGCTGGCCAACTTCAACCGGGCCGTGCCGTACAAGGTGTGGGGCCCCGCCCAGGACCCCGGCGGCTGGGTCCCCAACAGCAACCGCATCGCCGACGGCGCGAACGGCGCGAAGGTCCTCTATCTGGGGTACGCGACCGCGAAGCGCGAGCATGCCATGTTCGCCCAGTCGGGTGAGCAGCCGGGCGCCGGGTTCGGCAACCGGATGGCCAACAGCGACAAGTCCGTCGGCACCGAGCAGGTCAACGGCCAGCCCTGGGACAAGCGCTTCCGCGAGGACAAGAACCAGCGGACCCTGATCAGAACGCTGCCCGGAGTCACCCTCGTGGTCACCGGCACCGCCGACTGGCCCGAGCTCGCCCAGCTGGCCGCCGCGCTCAAGGAAGTCCCCAAGCCCGCCTGAGCTACCGCGCGATCACCTCGACCAGCGCGTCGAGCCCGTCCTTGATCTGCTCGATCGTGAACCCGCGCTCGGTCCGCTGGAAGTTGAGCAGGCCCGCGTTGACGGGCGCGAGCAGGACGTCGGCCAGGAAACGCTGGTCGGCGCCCGGCCGGATCCGGGCGAGCAGGGCGGTCAGGTGGGCGTGGTAGACGTGGTACGGGCCGGTGAAGCGGGCCTTCGGCGAACTCTTCTCCAGGAGGAGGAAGAGCTCTTCCTGCCCGAAGAGGTGGTCGACGAGCGCGCGCAGGAACGCGGAGATCCGCTCAGCGGGCGTGCCGCCCGGCCCCAGCGGTGAAGGACCGCTCAGGAACGCCGCCTGGAAGTGCCGCTCCCTTTCGTCGATGAGCGCGTAGAGCAGGCCGGCGCGGTCGCCGAAGCGGCGGTAGACGGTCCCGACTCCCACGCAGGCCTCGCGCGCCACCTCGTCGAGCGAGAGCTGCTCGGCGCCGCGTTCGGCGATCATGCGGGCGGCGCAGTCGACGATCTTCTGCCTGTTGCGTGCGGCATCGGCGCGTTCGGGAGGAGGTTGCCCGAGAACGGGAAGTTGCTGGCGTTCGCGCACAGCTTGAGCATAGCCACTTGGAAACGGAGACCTCTCCGGTTACTCTGATGCGGAGAGTTCTCCGTTTACATGTTTTGGGAGTGGCAATGCCGAACGACTTCAACCAGCAGGTGATCGAGGAATTCCGGGCCAACGCCGGCAAGGTCGGCGGATACTTCGAAGGCCACGACCTCGTCCTTCTGACCACCAAGGGCGCCAAGTCCGGCAACGAGACGACCTCGCCGGTGATGTACCTGCCGGATGGCGACCGCTACGTGATCATCGCCTCGAACGGCGGCGCCGACAACCATCCGGCCTGGTACCACAACCTGCTCGCCCACCCGGAACTGACCGCCGAGATCGGCACCGAGACGTTCTCCGCGAAGGCAAAGCAGATCGACGGCACCGAGCGTGACGAGCTGTACGCCCGCATGGTCGCCATCGCCCCGGGCTTCGCCGAGTACGAGGCCAAGACCACCCGCCGCATCCCCGTCCTGTCCCTGCACCGCACCTGACCTCGCCATCGAGCCGCGCGTGGGCGTTCTAACCCCGCCCATCCTTCACGGCCCAGCCAAGTGAGCCCCACCCGCCGCCCGTGGCCGGGCCCCGTCCAGGGGAACGGTCGTCCAGCGTGCGTGGCGGGTCACCGTAACGACCGCCCCGCCGGCCACCCGCGTGGTCCACGGGCCCGACCACGCGGCAGGGCCACCAAGCCCGCCCACGCGCACAGCCAGACCCGAACCAAGCGCAAGCCGACAACCCCGAACCACACGGCAAGCCGCAGGCCCGAACCACACGGCGGGCTCACCGGCCGGAAACCAGGCGCATCCCGCGAGCTCCGCAGGGAGCGGCGTCGGGGCTAGAACGGGGCGTCTTCGGCGGGTTCGGTGCGGCGGGCCATCGCGGCGGCGAGTTTGACGCGGGCCCCCTGAAGCCACTCCTCGCACACCGCGGCCAGCTTCTCCCCCCGCTCCCACAGCTCGATCGACTGCTCCAAGGTCAGCCCGCCCGTCTCCAGGCGGCGCACCACCTCGGTCAGCTCCTCCCGAGCCTGCTCGTACGACGGTGTCCTGTCGGAGGAGGCCCCGGGTGCGTTCTCGTCTGCCACGCGACCCACCCTAGAGTCAGAGACCGACAATCGCGCCCTGGCCCGCCGATGACCGGGCCCGGCCCTGACCTGGTTCGCCTAGGGCTCGTCGAGGGCGGGCTGCTCGGGCGCGGCCTTCTTGCGCGGCTTCCTGGCAGGCTTCGCCGCCGCGCCACCCCCAGAACCGGTACCGCCGTCGCTCGCGCCGCCTCCGCTGCTCGCGCCGCCCTCGGCCCGTACGGCCAGCCGGTCGTCGCTCAGACGGATCGTCAGCACGTCGCCCGGCGCCACATCCTTGGCCAGCCGTACCACGTCCCCGTCGGGACGCTGCACGATCGCGTACCCCCGCTCCAACGTCGCCGCCGGAGACAGGGCCACGAGCTGGGCCCGCAGGTGCGACAGCGAGTCGGCGGCCCGGTCCAGCGAACCCGTCAGGCTGCGCCGCGTGCGATCCCGCAAGGCGTCGACCTGCTCGGCCCTGCGTTCGAGCTCGCGTACCGGATCCGCCAGCGACGGGCGCGAACGCACCGACGTCAGCCACGACATCTCGCGGTCGAGCCAGCCGCCCACCACCCGGCGCCCCCGGTCACGCAGTTGCCGCACCAGCGTCAGCTGCTCGCCGACGTCCGGTACGACCTTCTTGGCCGCGTCCGTCGGCGTGGAGGCGCGCACGTCGGCCACAAGGTCGAGCAGCGGACTGTCCTGCTCGTGGCCGATCGCGCTCACCACCGGGGTACGGCAGGCCGCCACCGCCCTGACCAGGCTCTCGTCCGAGAACGGCAGCAGGTCCTCCAGCGAACCTCCGCCCCGCGCGACCACGATCACGTCGACCTCGCGGTCGGCGTCGAGCTTGCCGAGCGCCTCGGTGACCTCGCCCACGGCGTAAGGCCCCTGGACGGCCACCTCCTCGACCTTGAACCGCACCGCCGGCCAGCGGCGCCGCGAGTTCTCCAGCACGTCGCGCTCGGCCGCCGAGTCACGGCCGCAGATCAGCCCGATCGTGCCCGGCAGGAACGGCAGCCTGCGCTTGCGGTCGGCGTTGAACAACCCTTCGGCGGCCAGCAACTGCCGCAACCGCTCCAGCCTGGCCAGCAGCTCGCCCACACCGACCGGCCGGATCTCCAGGGCGGTGAACGCGAACGATCCCCTGTTGACCCAGAAGTCCGGCTTGACGTGCACGACGACCCTGGCGCCGTCGGTCGGCCTCGGCACGGTCGCCTCGTAGACGCCGCGCGGCGCGGTGACCCGTGCGCTGACGTTGGCCACCGGGTCGCGCAGGGTCAGGAAGACCGTGCCGCCGCGGGCGCTCAGGTCGGTGATCTGGCCCTCGACCCAGACCGTGCCGAGCTTGCCGATCCAGCCGCCGACCATCTGCAGGACCGTACGGATCGGCAAGGGCGACTCGGGAGAGGTCTTCGAGCTCATGGCGGCAGACTACGGTGCCCGGCCGACTATTCTCCGGCTTCGAGCTTGGCCAGGCGGTTTTCGTACATCTTCACGACCTCCGGCCGCCCCTGCGTGGCCCGCTCATAGGCGAGCAGCTCACCGATCTGCGCCGCGCTCTTCCCACGCATCCGCGCGCGGAGCGAAGCAACGGTCAGCTCCCCATACCCCACCAAAGGCTCCCCAGGTACGGCTCCCGCCGCCTCGACAGCCTCCCCGGCAACCGGCTCGGCAACGGCCTTCTTGGCCGCAGGCTTAGCGGCAGCGGCCCTCGAAGCGGCGGGCTTGGAAGCGGCGGCCTCAGAGGCGGCGGGCTTGGAAGCAGCGGCCTTGGAAGCGGCGGGCTTCGCGGCGGCGGTCCTGGCAGGCGCCTTCCGCGCGGGCTTCTTGACCGGCGCCTCGGCTTCGTCGGAAGCGGCAGCCTCCGGGGTCACGGTCTTCGGCTTGGCGCTCGCGCGCCTGGTGGTCGCGCGTTTGGCCACAGGCTCGGCCGACTCGACGACAACCGCCTCGGTGACAGCCTCCTTGGCGGTGGGCTCCTTGCTGGAGGGCTCCTCGCCGACAGGCTCCTTGGTGACTGCCCCGGCGGTGACGGCCTCGGTGGTGACGGCCTCCTTGGAGGCGGGCTTCTCGACAGCCGGTTCCTCCACGACAACCGGCTTGGCCTCGACAGCCTCAGGGGCGGAAACAGCCTCGGCCGGCGGGGACGCGGGCGGAGCCGGCTCGGTGGCCGAGGGGGTGGGGTCCGGCTTGGTGGCCGGGGTGAAGATGACCGGGTCGGCCTTGGCCTTCGGGGCGGTGCCGTTCGGCTCGGCGGCGCCCGTGGCGCTCGGACGGGGCGCGAAGATGACCGGCTCCCTGCGCGCGGGCTTGTCCTCCGCGCTCTCGGCCAGTTGTTCGGCGGCGGGACGCTTGGTCTCCTCCACCTCTTCCCGTGAGGCCAGCCCCTTGATCGAGTTCTTGACCCGGTCCACGAGCAGCAACGCCTGCCCGGCGGCGCTCAAGGTGGACTGGATGACGACGAGTGGCAGCTCCTTGGCCTTTTCCTTGTTGGTGATGGTCTTGGCGATGTTCCGTATCACGTCGCTGAGGGACATGACGACTCCCTGGTTTACGCGGGGCGGGGGCCCGTATTGGACGGCTAGTCTGGCAAACGCGTAACGGGCACGCACGCGCCGGCCGGTTCGCCGCTCCACGTAGCATAGGGAGCATGGAGCCGAAGACCCCCACCAGCCGACGCGTCCTCGTGGCCAAGCCCCGCGGCTACTGCGCCGGAGTCGATCGAGCCGTGGTCGCGGTCGAGAAGGCTTTGGAGCAGTACGGCGCCCCCATCTACGTGCGCAAGCAGATCGTCCACAACACCCACGTGGTCAAGACGCTGGAGGCCAGAGGCGCCATCTTCGTCGAGGAGACCGAGGAGGTCCCCGAGGGCGAGATCGTGGTCTTCTCCGCCCACGGCGTGAGCCCGGCGGTCCACGAGGAGGCCCGCGACCGGCGGTTGCGCACGATCGACGCCACCTGCCCGCTCGTGACGAAGGTCCACAACGAGGCCAAGCGCTTCGCCGGCCAGGACTACGACATCCTGCTCATCGGCCACGAAGGCCACGAAGAGGTGGAAGGCACCGCGGGCGAGGCCCCGGAGCACATCCAGCTCGTCGACGGCCTCGACTCGGTCGAGCGCATCCAGGTCAAGGACCCGAGCCGGCTGGTCTGGCTCTCGCAGACGACCCTGTCGGTGGACGAGACCGTCGAGACGGTCAACCGCCTGAAGGAGCGCTTCCCGACGCTGCTCGACCCGCCCAGCGACGACATCTGCTACGCCACCCAGAACCGCCAGGTCGCGGTGAAGGAGATCGCCGCGGAGTCGCAGCTCGTCATCGTGGTCGGCTCGGAGAACTCCTCCAACTCCAAGCGCCTGGTCGAGGTGGCCAAGGACTACGGCGCCGACGCCTCGTACCTGGTCGACTACGCCGCCGACATCCGTGACGAGTGGCTGGAGGGCGTCGACACGGTCGGCGTGACCAGCGGCGCCTCGGTTCCCGAGGAACTGGTCGAGGAGGTGCTGGTCCGTCTGGCCAAGCACGGCTTCGACGACGTGCGCGAGGTCCAGCCGGTGGACGAGCGCGTGCGCTTCGCCCTGCCCCACGAACTGCGCAAGGACCTGCGCGCCTCCTGAGCCCGAGCGAGCCCGTCCGGGCCCGCTCGGGCCCGGAACGAGAACGAGCCCGAGCGGGCCCGCCGTGGAGACCAAGACCGCCGAGCGGCAAGGAGCGGGTGGTCAGGGCTCTTCGCGGCGGGCGGAGCCGTACACGCGAGGCTCGAAGTAGCCCTCGGGCTCGGGCGCGAAGGCCTGCTCCCTGCGCGGGCGCGGCACGTCCGTCACGGACCGCAGCTCCTCGCGCAGGTCGCGCACGTTGTCGCGCAGGCCGCGCCGCCAGGCGACGGCCAGCACGATCGCCGACCCCGCGAACAGCCACGGCGCGCCCGCCGACATCGACGTGTAGAGGCCGAGCGCGAGCGAGCCGAGCACCGACGCGGAGCTGAAGGCCCGCAGCAGCTCGACGATGAACGTGGCGCAGAAGAACACCAGCGGCGGCGTCACCACCAGCGACAACAGTTCGCGCCGGTTGACCAGCATCGCCCCGAACAGGTTCCCCGCGACGAAGACCAGCCCCATCAGGAACCCCAGCCCGAACACCGATGCCAGGACATATCCCGCCACGGTGGCCACGAAGGCGAGCGCGACCGCGCCCCGGGCGGTCAGCTTCACAGCCGAACGCCTGCCTTTCCCACTCACCGGTCCCGCCCCCCTTACTGCGACCCGTTGGCCAACTTACCGTTCGCCTGCGAAATCAGAGACGAGGTTTCCAGTAGTTCGGGGGAGGCGAGGGGCCTGGGCAGCCCCTCGAGCATCTCGGGCGCGTCGAGGTCGCCGTCGACGACGCCGAGATCGTGAAGCTTGCGTGCCGTGACCAGAACACGGCTTTCGAGCGAACCGACCGTCTTGTTGTACGCCTCCACGGACCGCGTCAGAGCCTTGCCCAGCGCGTCCACGTTACGCCCCAGCGACGACAGCCGCTCGTACAGTTCCTTGCCCAGCTCGAACACCGCCCGCGCGTTCTCGCTCAGCGCCGCCTGCTGCCAGGCGTAGTGCGCGGTGCGCAGCATCGTGATCAGCGTGGTCGGGGTGGCGATGTGCACCCGCCTGACCATCGCGTACTCCAGCAGCCCCGGGTCACGCTCCAACGCCGGAGCCAGGAACGCCTCGCCCGGGATGAACAGCACCACGAACTCGGGCGACGGGTTGAACCCCTGCCAGTACGCCTTCGTGGCCAGCTGGTCGACGTGCTGGCGTACGTGCTTGGCGTGGGCGTCGAGGCGTACCGAGGCCAGGGACTCGTCCCCGGCCTCCGCGGCCTCCAGGTAGGCCGCGAGGGAGACCTTGGAGTCGACCACGATGTTCTTGCCGCCGGCCAGCCGTACGACCATGTCGGGGCGCTGGGCGCCCTCGGTGACCTGCTCGTCGAAGTCGCAGTGGCGCTGCATGCCGGCGATCTCGGCCACGCGGCGCAGCTGCAGCTCGCCCCAGCGTCCGCGCGCCTCCGGCCGTTGCAGGGCGCGCACGAGCGTCGTCGTCTGGGAACGGAGTTGTTCGTTGCTCTGCCGTACGAACTCCATCTGCTGGGACAGCTCGGCGCGGGCTGCGCGCGCGCCCGACTCGCTGTCGCGCAGTTGCGTCTCGACCCGGGCCAGCAGGTCCTTCAGCGGGTCCACCAGGTGCTCGACGGCCTGTTTGCGCTGCTCCAGCTCGCCGCTGGCCTCGGCGCGGGTGGCGGCGAAGCGGGTCTCGGCGAGTTCGAGGAAGCGGATGTTGTTGACGTCGAGCGCGCGGGTCGACAGCGCCTGGAACCGCTCCGCGAGCTGCCCCTCGACGTAGGCGAGCTTGTCCGCGGACGCCTTCGCCCTCGCGTCGGCCTCGGCCACTCGTACCGCCATCCTGGTGCGCGCCAGCAGGAACCCGATGGCGACCCCGACGGCCAGTCCGATGAGAAGCGAGACGACATCCACTCCACGCATGGTCGCATGACATCGGTCAGTGGATCTTCCCGACACGCTTGCGCATTCCGCTTGTGCGGTACATCTCGCGTCACTCAGAGTACCCATATGGCTACCGGATCGCGGATGATCGTCTCGCTCGCCGCCACCGTCGCGGTGGCCGCCGTCGTGGTCGCCGTGGCGAGCACGGTCATCGCGGGCCGGTCCGAGCCCCCGCCGCTCCCGCTCGCCCAGCCGCCCCGCCAGACGCTGATGTGGTCGCCCGGCGCCTGCGTGAGCCGCGACGGCGCCCGCTTCGCGCTGACGCCGTGCGTCAGGGGTGAGGCCGAGGTTCTCGCGCTCGCCGCCGACCCGCCCGGCCGCGGCCAGTGTCCCGACGACACCGACGAGGTGGTGCGGGTCGGGCAGGGCCGTACCGCCTGCGTGCGCGCGTTCCTGGAGCCCCACCCCGGCCGCGCGGGCGCGGGCGGCGGCGTGCTGCGCGCGGGCGACTGCGTGGCCCTGGACGGCCGCGAGCGCCCTTGCGCGAGCTCCAACTGGTACGGCAGAGCCGTCGCGATAGCCGGCGAAGCGGACGCCTGCCCAGCGGCCACCCTCGACGCCCTGGCGCTCAGGGACGGCGTCGTCTGCCTCGGCAGGGGCGGGGACGTCCTGGCCAAGGGGATGTGCGTGGCCAGGCCGGGCAAGGGCGTGGTCATGCGGTCGGCCATCGCGGGCGTGCCGTGTTCGTCGCCGCGCGCCTGGGCCCGCGTCACCTCGTTCGAGACCTCGGCCCGGGGCTGCCCCCAAGGCTCGGACCGCTATCTGCGCGCTCGCGGCGCCTTTCGTCCGGTGACCTGCTTGCACCTTGTGAGCAAGTAAACTCACCCGACGTGAGCCTCTCAATCGGCATCGTCGGGTTGCCCAACGTCGGCAAGTCCACGCTCTTCAACGCGCTGACCAAGACCGGCAACGCGCTGGCGGCCAACTACCCGTTCGCCACCATCGAGCCCAACGTGGGCATCGTGGGCGTGCCCGACGACCGGCTGCCCAAGCTGGCCGAGATCTTCGGCTCGGCCAGGATCCTCCCGGCGAAGGTCGAGTTCGTCGACATCGCGGGCCTGGTGCGGGGCGCCTCCGAGGGGCAGGGCAGGGGCAACCAGTTCCTCGCCAACATCCGCGACACCGACGCGATCTGCCAGGTCATCCGGGTCTTCGCCGACCCCGACGTGACCCACGTCGACGGCGAGATCTCTCCCAAGCGCGACATCGAGACGATCAACACCGAGCTCATCTACGCCGACCTGCAGACCGTGGAGAAGGCGATCCCGCGCCTGCAGAAGGAGTCGCGTACCAACAAGGACAAGAAGAGCGCGCTGGAGGCGGCGGAGGCCGCGGCCAAGGTGCTGGAGACCGGCAAGACCGTCTTCGAGAGCGGGCTGGACCTGGAGGGGCTGCGCGAGCTGCACCTGCTGACGGCCAAGCCGTTCCTCTACGTGTTCAACCTCGACGCCGACGAGCTCGTCGACCCCGCACTGCGCGAGCAGCTGTCCGCGCTGGTGGCTCCGGCCGAGGCGGTCTTCCTCGACGCCAAGATCGAGTCCGAGCTGGTCGAGCTGGACGACGAGGAGGCCCTGGAGCTGCTCCAGTCGGTCGGCCAGGAGGAGTCCGGACTGTCGCAGCTCGCCCGGGTGGGCTTCGAGACGCTGGGTCTGCAGACGTACCTGACGGCCGGGCCCAAGGAGACGCGGGCCTGGACGATCAAGAAGGGCGCCACCGCCCCCGAGGCGGCCGGGGTGATCCACACCGACTTCCAGCGCGGCTTCATCAAGGCCGAGATCGTCTCCTTCGGTGACCTGGTCGATGCGGGTTCGATCGCCAATGCCCGGTCGGCGGGGAAGGCCCGGATCGAAGGTAAGGACTACGTCATGCGCGATGGTGATGTCGTCGAGTTTCGCTTCAACGTTTGACCATCTACGTCAACCCCTCCCGGCCCTCATGCGTCGAATCGTCACGGCGTTCACGCTGACTCGGGAGGGCCTGATGATCCGTCGCATACTTCGCAAACGACGCCCCACGCCGTCGCTGACCGGCATCAGCACGGAGGAGGAGCTCGCCTTGCTCAGGGTTGAGCTCATGTACGGCCTGCGGGTGAACCGCGAGGCCTATCTGCGCAGGAAGGTCGATGAGCGGGCCGAGGCGGCCGCCCGCTTGCACGGCGCGGACGCCGCGGACATCCTTGCCGGGCTGCGCGACTCGCTGGAGCGCGCGCTGCCCCGGCACAGAGCCATCGACCGGGGCTCCCGGCGCAACGTCATCGACCTTCGCGGCCGCAACGTCGTCGAGTTGCACGGGCGTCGCCAGGCGGAGGATCCTGAGCCCGCCTGACCAGCGCGAAGATCGTCAGACCGCATCTCACGGGGGGTGCGGTTTGTCGCGTCTTATACCAAATGCGCAGATCGGGACAGTCCCCGCGCCATTTGGACAGCAATCTCTGGCCGTTGGGTAATGGGCGGCGCGCATCAGGCCTGGTCGAATGCCAATTCCACAGGAAAGGGACAGGAGGCGGCACTCCGTCCTGTCATACGGACTCGGTTTGCCCCCGAGCGGCGATGCCTGCAGCATGGGCGTGGCTTTCCTGGAACAATTGGCGGGACCGGATAAGGTGACACCTTCACCACGGATGATGGGGATCGGCAACGGACGACACCGCGCCAGCCGGGGGGACGGGCGCGAGCGGAGGCGTGATGGCTCGTAGGTCAACCGTCCAGCACGGTCCTCGGACCTCTGGCGACCCTGACCTTTCCGCGCGCCCTGAAACGGCTGACTTCGGCGCGCCGGCCACCAGGCCGCGGCGTGGCCGCTGGTCGGGCGGTGGCGGACGCTGGCTGGTCTGGGCCGGCCGCGCCATTCTCTGGGCGCTTATTGTGGTTATCGTGGTGAATGGGGTTCGTGCCCTATTCGAGCGAGCCACCCAGTCGAATACCCCGGCCGCGAATGAGACCTCGCAGGTCGCGCAGGGATTCCCCAGCGACCAGGCCTCCGCCTTCGCCGCGCAGTTCGCCGGCGTTTACCTGAATTTCACCGCGGCCGAGGCGTCGAGCAGGGCGGGCAAGCTCGCGGCCTTCCTGCCCGACGGCGCCGATCCGCAGTTCGGCTGGGACAGCTATGGCCGCCTCGGCGCGGTCGGCATCCAGCCGTACACCATCGAGGTCACCGACGCGAAGAACGCGGTGGTCTCGGTGGTCTTCCAGACGGGCAACCGCAGGTTGCTGCTGTCCGTGCCGGTCTACTACTCGGGCGACGACGGCGGGCGGAAGTTCGTCGTCTCCGGCAGGCCCGCCCTGCTGCCCGCTCCCGGCGCGGCCGACCTACCTCAGGTGGCCGGGCCCGAGGGCGACGAGGCGGCGCAGACGGAGCTCAAGCCTCAGCTCGAAGCCTTCTTCAAGGCCTACGCGCAGGGCGACACCCAGTCGCTCAAGCGCTACTTCGTCGCGGGGGAGACCCTGCCCGACCTGGGCGGGGCGCTGACCTTCGGCGAGCTCAAGAGTGTCGTGGTGCCTGTGGGGGGTGCCACCAGAGAGATCAAGGCCGAGGTGGTGTGGGTCGTGCCGACCGGTGCGACGCCGTCGGCCGAACCGACCGCCGACCCCAACGCGGTCGGCGGCCGTCTCGAGCAGGCCTATCGCCTCACTGTCGTGAAGCAGGGCGACAAGTGGTACGTCCAGGACATCCGTGGCGCCGGTCGGGCCGTTGGATAGACGCACACACTCGCGTTGCTGATCGGCACCCCCCGGGAGGACAAGAAGTGATCTTGAAGACCGTAGTGCTCAACCTGATCGACCTGGCGTCGGCGCTCACGCCCTCGCCCGCACCGACGGGACCCGACACCTCGGGCCTCGCCAACTTCCTGCGCGGCTTCTTCGCCCCGCTCTTCCTCGTCGTCGTCTCCGTGGTCGCGCTCTTCTTCCTCTTCACCCGCGAGATCACGAGATTCGTGCAATTCCTGATCTTGGCTGTGGGGATCGGCGTGATCTTCTACGTTCCCAACATCATCGAAGTCACGGCCAAGGCGATCGCTGGGGCTCTGGGTATCAAGTAAGGGTTGAACCCGGGCCCTGGCGGTCATTGAACGAGCGAGCGGGTGGAGAGGAGGACCGCGTGGACCTGCCCACGTATACCAATATCTGGCGAATTGAGAAGCGGCTCTACAAGCTGTACGACCTACGGCTGCCGACGCCGCTCCCCATCGTCTGGATCGGGATCTTCGCCGGTGTCCTGGCCCCGTGGTCGTTCCTGCTCTACATCGTCGGCCTGCCGTTCGAGACTCCGTGGCACGTGGTCTACCTCGTGCCTCCCGGCATCGTCACCTGGCTGTCCACCCGCCCCGTCATCGAGAACAAGCGCCTGACCGAGGTCATGCAGTCGCAGCTGCGCTACATGGGCGAGCCGCGCGCCTGGACCCGCATGGCTCCGGCCGCCGAGCCGGAGGCGGTGACGTTCTCCGGCCGGGTGTGGCGGGTACTGCCCGTCCGGGCGAAGGCGCCCAAGAAGGCCCGCCACGCGATGCGCAAGCCCGCCACGGCGCCCGCGCCCTCCGTCCGTTCCGTCCGCCCCGCGGTGGCAGCGGCGGCGGCCGCGGCCACGTCCGCGCCGGTCGCCACCCCGCCCACTCGCTGGGGCGCCGCGGCACCGGGCCGCCGAGGCGCCGCCCCGGCCCTGGCCACCGCCGCCGCCCAGCTCTCTCCTGCCGAGCCGGCCGCCGACCCGCCCGTGCGGGTCGCCGACCCGGCTCCCTTCGAGCAGACCCACCCCGAACCCGCCCACCTGGAGCCGGTACGCCCGGAGCCCGCCCACCTGGAGCCGGTACGCCCGGAGCCCGCCCATCTGGAGCCGGTACGCCCGGAGCCGGCACGTCCTGAGCCGGTGCGCCTGGAGGCGGTCCGTCCGCAGGAGGCGGACGCCGAGACGGCGCGGGAGGACATCAGAGCGGCCGGCCTGCCTGGCCACGATGTTGCCGGGACCACACCCAAGGTTGCCGTCCCCGAGGTTTCCGGGGGTGGGCGCGTACCGGAGAAGGGCGTCGCGGCGGGGAAGCCGATCGATGCCGAGGCGTTGCGCAGGCTGCGGCGGCTTGCGGCCACCGCGGACCCGGGCGCCGCACAGAGCGAGGGCTCGGTTGTTCAAGGGCCGGTGCTGCCCGAGGCGCCGGGTGAGCAGGAGGCCGGGGCGCAGGTTCCGGACGAGGCGCGCTCGCAGCACCGCAAGGGACAGCCGCCCAGGCCGGGTGCTCCGCTGCCGTTGCCGGGGGGCCAGCCCGCCTGGCCGTCCGCCAAGGAGCCCAAGGAGCCCGTCACGAACCCTCTCACCAAGCCCGTAGCCAAGCCGGTCGCCAAGCCGGTCGCCCTGCCGGTCACCGACCCGGGCGCCAAGCCGGTCACGAACCCCGTACCCAAGCCGAAGCCGGGTGTGGGTCTTCCGGCCGCCGGTCACCCCGTGGGGGCCGAGCAGGTGGGTGGGCCTGGGGGGAAGCGGGCTGAGGCGGTGCGGCCGAGTGACGGGCAGGACGAGCGGGTGCCGGGGCCCAGGACGGGTGACGGGCGGGTACGGCGGGTCGAGTCCGTCGTCGGGCGCGACTCCGGCGGCTGGCGGCGCATCGCGCAGGTCGTGGTCGGCGGCGGCGGGCCCAGGACCGACGGGTCGGAGATCGACGAGGCGCGCGCCCGCGCCGTGTTCGGCGGGAGCCGCCGGATCGTGGTGCTCGGGTGTACGGGCGGCGCAGGGCAGAGCACGACCGCGCTGATGCTCGGCCACACCCTGGCCAAGATCCGCGACGACCGGGTGGTGGCCGTCGACGCCAACACCGGCGCCAACACCCTGACCAGCCGCATCAAGCCGGAGTCCCCCGAGACGCTGGCCAGCCTGCTGTCCGGGCTTGACCGGGTCAGCGGGTATCTGACGATGCGTGGTTACACCAGCCGTACCTCTTCGGGGCTGGAGGTGATCGGGGCCGACACCGACGCGGGGGCCGAGCAGCGGATGTCGGACCGGACGCTGTTCTCCGACCACCGGCTCGCCCAGGCGGTCCACCTGCTCGACCGCCACTACAAGCTGGCCGTGATCGATCCGGCCGCGGCGCTGGCCGCCCGCGTCCTGTCGTACGCCGACCAGCTGGTCCTGGTCGTCCCCGCGAGCGAGGAGGCGTCGGAGGCGGTGGCGATGACGTTCGAGTGGCTCGACGGCCACGGCTGTGCCGATCTGCGCAGGCGCGCGGTGATCGTGGTCAACGGTGTGAGCAGGCGCTCGATGGCCGACGTCGAGCAGGCGGAGGCGGTGGCCCGTGGCAGGTGCCGGGCGATCGTCAGGGTCCCCTGGGAGGACGAGCTGGCGCCCGACGGCGTCGACGCCGTCGATCCGGGGCAGTTGCGCGCGGCCGGGCGGCGGGCCTATCTGGCCCTCGCCGGGGTCGTGGTGGCGGGCTTCGCGGCACAGACGGTCCGCGCGAGCGAAGAGGAGTTGGCGAGTGACCCCCCGGGCACGAGAATCGGTGAGCGTTAAGTGAACATGCGTGCAGGTCAGGCCCGTTCATGCGCCGAGGGGGCGGCATGAGCAGGGCGTCGCGAGCGCACCAGCGTCTTGCGGTCCGCTACTTCGACGACCGCATCCTGCTCACTGACTCCTGCGCATGGGCCTATTTCCGGCTTCCGACGGTCAGCTATGAGTTCGTCACCCCGGAGGAGCGCGAGGCTCTGGCGACCAACATCACGATCGCGCTGGCGGCGATCAGGATGCCCGACGCGGAGGTGCACCTGCGCGTGGCGCACCGCACGTACCCCGCGGCCGAGTGGGCGATGGCCCTGAACGGCACCTCCGACGAGGGGGCGGGCTGGCGCGACTACCTGGAGGAGATGTACCGGCACGTCTGGGCGAAGGACTTCTGGTCGAAAGAGGTCTACATCGGGGTACGGCTGGGCTCCCGCGGCCGCCAGCTGGGGCAGGGAGTCCTGGCCCAGTTGTTCGGCTTCTACCAGCGCACCGAGAAGGTGCTCGGCCTCGACGACGACCACGTGCCGGACGGCGAGATCAGCAGATGGACCGAACAGGCGGAACGCCTGGGCAGAGCACTCGCATCCAGCGCACTCTACGCCCGGCACGCCACCTCGACCGAGGTGGCGTGGTTGTTCCAGCACGCCGCCTCCGGCTCGCTCGGCGACCCGCCGCCGTCGGCCAGCCCGCGCCGCCGCTGGGGCAGGGGCGAGATCGAGTCGCTGGTCGAGGGGGAGATCCGCAACGGCAGGTCGCTGCTGCGCATGATGCAGCCGCAGGGTGACTCTTATGTGGCCTACCTGTCGTTCGCCCGCTTCCCCGACCTGATGCCGTTCCCGGACGGCGAGCCGTGGATGCACTTCTCCGACCAGTTGCCGTTCCCGGTCGAGATCTCCAGCAGGATGCGGCTGATCCCGCCGGTCAGGGCCTCGAAGGACGTGGCGCGCAAGCTCGCGCACGCCCGCGACATGGACATCCACATCCGCGAGGCGGGCGCCGAGGCGCCGATCGCGCTGGCTGAGCAGATCGACGCCGCCCGCATGCTGGAGCACGGGATCACCAAGGAGCGCCTGCCCTTCGTGTACGGCTGGCACCGCCTGATCATCAGCGCTCCGACCGAGGAGATCTGCGTGCAACGGGTCGAGGCGGTCGTCGAGCACTACCGCGACATGGGCATCGACGTGGTCAACTCCACCGGCGACCAGTTCTCGCTGTTCTGCGAGACGCTGCCGGGGGAGAAGGTGCGGGTCAACGCCTACGCGCAGCGCCAGCCGCTGCGGACGATCGCGGGCGGCATGGCCACGGCCACGGTCGACCTGGGCGACCGGATGGAGGATCCGGTTTCCGGCTGGCTCGGGCCGTACATCGGGGAGACGGTGGGAAGGGCGCGCAGCATCGTGCACTTCGACCCGCTCGTGGCGGCGATGCGCAACCGGCCCACGGCCATCGCGATCACCGGCGAGCCCGGCGGCGGCAAGACGACGCTGGCGCTGCTGATGATCTACCAGATGGCGTTGCGGGGCGTCACGGTGGCGGTGATCGACCCCAAGGGCGACGCCGACTCGCTGGTGCAGCTGCTGCAGAAGCGCGGGCGCAAGGCCCGGATGATCCCGCTGGGCTCGGCGGCGCCCGGCCTGCTCGACCCGTTCTCCTTCGGCGACGACATCGCGGCCAAGAAGACGATGGCGACCGAGACGCTGCGACTGCTGCTGCCGCGCATGTCCGAGGAGCGGGAGTCGGCGATGATCCAGGCGGTCGCCGCGGTCTCGAACGCGCCGGACCCGTCGCTGGGCAAGGTCGTGGACTACCTGGAGCAGTCCGACGACGCCGCATCCAAGAACCTGGGAGCGGTGCTCCGTTCGATGTCGGAGATGCACCTGGCCCGGCTCTGCTTCGACCCGTCCGGCGGCGAGCAGATCGACACCGAGGGCTGGACGACGGTGTTCACGCTGGGCGGGCTGACACTGCCCGACGTGGCCACCGGCCGCGACGACTACTCCTACGAGCAGCGGCTGTCGGTGGCGCTGCTCTACCTGGTCTCCCAGTTCGCCCGCAGGCTCATGAACAGCCTTGACCGGCGGGCGCCCAAGGCGATCTTCCTGGACGAGGCGTGGGCCATCACCTCCACGCCCGAGGGGGCCAAGCTGGTGCCCGAGGTCAGCCGTATGGGCCGCTCCCGCAACACGGCGCTGGTCCTGGTCTCGCAGAACGCCGGCGACCTGCTGAACGAGCAGGTGACCAACTGCCTCTCGTCGGTCTTCGCCTTCCGATCGACAGAACGGGTGGAGGTCGACCACGTCATGGCGCTGCTCGGTGTGGACCCCTCGGAGGAGCACAAGGCCGTGCTGCGTTCGCTGGGCAACGGCGAATGCGTATTCCGCGATCTGGATGGCAGGGCGGGACGCATTGCAGTAGACCTGATCTCCGAAGAGCTACTGCGCTGGCTCGACACGAATCCTACGCATGACAAACCCGGCGACAGCGGGAATGATCTTCAAGGGGGAGTGGGCAGCAGGGCGCAGGAGGTGCGGTCATGAAGGTCCGGCTAGCCAGGCGGCTGGCGGTTGCATTGGCGCTGCTCGCGGGCATCATCGTGCTGCCCGCGATCGCCGGCGCCGCGTCACCGGCGGCCGCTGCTCCGTGTGACCTGTCCGGCACGCTCGCTCCGGAGCTGGTCGGCGGCGGCGTGGACGGGCTGCTCATGCCCCCCGCGCCCACCGGTACGGCGCCCGCCGCGCCGACGACCAACTACCAGCAGTTCGGCACCAGCGGCCAGTTCTGGCACACCTACGACATCGGCTGCGACTTCGGCTCCTTCATCGGCAACTCCTGGGCCAACCAGGTGTTCCTGTGGGCCAAGGCGATCGACCGGCTGACGATCACCACGTACCAGGCGGCCGCCACCGAGGGGCCACTGGAGGCGATCAAGGACGTCGTCGACGACATCGTCACGAACCTGTCCGAAGCGATGTACTGGCCTTACCTGCGGCCGATCGTCATCCTCGGCGCGATCTGGCTGGCCTGGTACGGGCTGATCCGCAAGCGGGCCACCACGACCACCGAGGGCATCATCTGGATGGTCCTCGCCGTCACCGTGGCCACCTGGTTCTTCAGCCGCCCGCAGGACTTCACCGGTCTCGGCAAGGTGGTCACCGACAAGACCGGCGAGGTGGTCAACTCCGCGTTCTCCGGCCTGCCCGGCTCCGGCGGCACCTCCTGCCTGCCCGGACCAGGCCAGACGAGCCCGCAGGTCAAGGCGGGCGGCTACGCCCACACGGGCACGCCCACCGTCGACCAGAACGCCGACGCCCTGTGGTCCACGCTGGTCTGCAAGCCGTGGCTGATGGGCATGTTCGGCACCGCCGACCCCAACCAGCCGATCGTGCGCGACTACGGCCGGGCCATGCTGGAGATCCAGACGATCGACGCCGCCGAGATGGCCAGCGGCAGCCGTGACAACGGCGCCCACCAGGCCAAGTACGCCGAGTACGCCGACAAGCTCAGGGGCGACCCGCGCTACTTCGTCTTCCAGGGCAAGGAGTGGACCAGCCGGGTCGGCGTCGCCATCGGCGCGCTCATCGCCGCTCTGGTCGCCGGTCTGCTGATCTTCCTGGTGGCGGTCTCGCTGCTGGTACTGAAGGTCAGCTTCCTGCTCCTGCTCATCCTCGGACCGGTTTTCCTGCTGATCGGCGTGCATCCGGGCAGCGGGCGCATCATCGCCATGCGCTGGGTGGAGATGCTGATCGGCACCTTGCTGCGGCAGGCCGTGCTGGCGCTGGTGCTCGGCGTCCTGGTCTACGGCTACGCGCTGATCATGTCCTCGGCGCTGCCCTGGGGCATGCAGATCCTGTTCATGGCGCTGCTGACGCTCGCGGTCTACTTCTACCGCAAGCCGTTCCAGCACCTGTTCGCCTCCATGAACGGGCACACGCTGACCACCCGCATGCTCGGCGACGCCACGACCGCCCCGGTGCTGAACCAGGCGGCCACCGTGCTGCCTCCCGTCGCGGCCAACAAGGTCAAGAACTGGGGCGTACGCAAGGCTGAGCCGGTGCTCCAGGCTGCGGCGGCCGGATCCGCGGGCGCGGCGGCCGGAGCGGCCGCGGCCCGCGCGGCCGCGGGCGGCGACGGCAACGGCAACGGCACGCCGTCCGGCAACCGGATGCCCGCGACCCCCGCACCGCTCAACACCGACCAGCCCGGCGGCAAGGGCGGAGCCCGTACGGCTCCCGCCGCCAGGACCGGCTCGGCCCCGCCGCTCAACCTGGGCGGCACGCCCACCCGCACCCCTCGCTCCGGCGGTGGCGGTGGCGTGAGCGGCGGCTCCAGAGGGTCGGCGTCCGGTGGTTCCGGCGGCGGCTGGTTCGGCGGCCGGTCCGGGGGCGGCTGGGCGCCGCGCGGTGGTTCGGGCTCACGTTCCGGTGGTTCGGGTTCGCGCTCGGGCGGTTCGCGCTCCTCTGGCGGCGGACTGTTCGGCGGCGGCGGCTCGTCCGGCACCAGGCGTGGTTCGACCGAGCGCCGCTCTTCGGGCGGCGGCGGATTCTTCGGCGGATCCGGTGGTTCGTCGGGCGGCGGCATGTTCGGCGGCGGACGGGGCTCGTCCGGCGGCCGGAACTCGGCCGAGGTGCCCAAGGCGCGCGGTTCGGAGCCGCCCCCGCTCTGGCTGCCGACCCGGCGGAGCGGTAGCGGCCGGGGTGGTGACGAGCCGTCGGTGCCGTTCTGGTTGAAGCCCAATAGTCCCGACAAGGATTGAGATGGCGCAGTCAGGTGACAAGCGCGGGGTGGTCTTCGTCGCGATCGTGGCGGTCGTGGCCGCGGTCGGCCTCTATGTGACGATGTGGCCGGGCGACGAGGACCCGGCGCCCGCGGCGGTCGCGACCGGCAGCGCGGCGCCGAGCGTCACCGTCTCCAGCAAGCCGCTGGCCACGGCCAGCGACGCGCCGTTCGACATCTACGACTACCTGCCGATGAGCAGGAAGCAACTGGCCGCCGCCGCGGACCTGGCCGAGCGGTTCACCGCCAGCTACGGCTCCTTCCGCTACGACGAGGACCCGGCCGCCTACGCCGATCGGGTCAAGGTGTTCACCACCGGCGAGCTGGCCGGGTTCCTCACCAAGGCGCTCACCTCGCCGGGCACCATCGAGCAGAACAAGACCGAGCAGACCGTCGCCACCGCCACGGCGAAGATGAAGGAGATCAGGCAGGTCGGCGCGACCTCGATCATCTTCGTCGTCACCAGCACGCAGAAGCTCAGCGGCAGGTCGGGCACCAGCGAGCGCGCCGAGGACCTCGCCGTCACGCTCACGCCCGTGGGCAACGACTGGCGGGTCTTCGACGTGCAGCCGGCCGGAGACGGCCAAGACGGGGACCCCGAAGGGTGAACGTCTCCTCACGCGCCCGCGTCGGCCTGGCCGTCGGCCTGGCGGGCCTGCTGCTTCTCGGCGTCATCATCGTGTCGCCGATGATGATGATGCCGGGCATGCCGTCCTTCATCGGCAATTCCACGACCACCGACTGCGAGGACGACGCCCAGGTCGAGGACGTCTCCGACTCGGGCTCCTCCGACATCCCGCCCGACCTGCTGGAGCTGTACAAGAAGCACGGCAAGAAGATCGGCGTCCAGTGGAACATCCTGGCCGCCGTGGGCAAGCGCGAGACCGACCACGGCCGCTCCAACCTGCAGGGCGTCAAGAGCGGCACCAACTACGCCGGCGCCGCCGGGCCGATGCAGTTCCTGATCAGCACGTGGGGCGGCAAGGCCAGGATCCCGATCCCGTCGAAGTTCAACGGCTACGCCTCCGACGGCGACGACGACGGCATCGCCGACGTCTACAACCCCGCCGACGCCATCCTGGGCGCCGCGCGGATGCTGAAGCGCAACGGGGCTCCGGAGAACGTACGGCGGGCGCTGTTCGTCTACAACCGGGCCTGGTGGTACGTGGACCAGGTCGAGGCCATCGCCAAGAAGTACGCCAAGTCCGGTGAGGTGAAGCTGCCCCCGCAGGCCGACCCCCAGTGCGACGAGCCCCTGGTGCAGGCGGCGCCGACCGACGTGGTGGCCAAGATCCTCTCCTACGCGCTGGACCAGCGGGGCAAGCCGTACCTCTGGGGCGGGACCGGACCCGACGCCTTCGACTGCTCGGGGATCATCTTCATGGCCTACCGCAGCGTCGGCCTGACGATCCCGCGCACCACGTTCGGCCAGTGGCCGTTCGGCATCAAGATCGAAAAGGGGAGCGAGCAGCCCGGCGACCTGGTCTTCTTCAACGCGGGCCCCGGAACCGGCCCCGACAACCCCGGTCACGTCGGCATGGTCGTCTCCAAGGGGAAGATGATCGAGGCGCGCTGCCGGCTGTGCGGGCCGATCAAGGTGACCAGCTACCAGACGCGTGACACGCTGATGGGCTTCACCCGGCCGCTGCAGAACCCCGCCGTCCTTGACCAGCTGAAGAAGCAGGAGAATGCGGCCCTATGAGCATCGTCGTGGTGGCCGCCGTCATCGTCTCCGACGGGCGGGTGCTCGCCGCCCAGCGCGCCGAACCGCCGGCGCTGGCCGGAGGATGGGAGTTCCCCGGCGGCAAGGTGGATCCGGGGGAGGGCGAGGAGGAGGCGCTCGTCCGCGAGTGCCGGGAGGAGCTCGGGGTCGAGATCTCCGTCGGACGCCGGGTGGGCGGCGACTGGCCGCTTTCGCCCGGGTACGTGATGCGGGTGTGGCTGGCCACGCTGGAGGCGGGGACGCCGGTGGCCAAGGAACACCTGGCGCTGCGCTGGCTGGGGCCGGAGGAGTACTTCTCCGTCGGCTGGCTGGGCGCCGACCTGCCGGTGATGGAAGCTGTGGCGGATCTGCTCGGACAGGGTTAGGCGACTCCGTTCTGTGACATAACCACTACTAGGTGTGTCCGCATTCGGGGGGAACCGTCATGTTCGAGCGCAGGCGATCCCGTGGGGTCGCGGTGGCGGTGGGAACCGGTGCCCTGATCCTCGGGACTCTGACGGCCGCGTCGGCGGCCGTGGCCGGCGAGGTGGCTCTGGTCTTCGACCGGGTGGGCGACCCCGACGACATCGGCGCGTGGGTGCGGACCGGGGACGTGCTGCGTTTCCGGGTACGGCTGGCTGGCGACGCCCAGGACGCCCGCCTCGCCGTGGCCGCCAGTCCGGGCGAAGCCCTGTCCACGGTCACCTGCGCGCCCCAGAACCCCGCCGCCGATGATCCAGCGGTGATCGCCGCACCGCCCGCCGAGCTGTCCCCACAAGCGCCTGGGGTGCCCGTTGTGTCTTCACCGGAGTCCGGAGCGCCTCTCGTGCCGTCGGGGAGCGCTCCGGCGGACGGCGGCTCGGTGGACGACGGCTCGGCGGACGGCCGGGCGGCGGGGGCGTTGGGTCTGCCTCAGGTGGACGGGACGCTGACGCCCGGCACCGTGCCGACGCCCGCTGTGGGCGTGGCGGCGCGTGGAGCCGAGGTGTGCAGGCTGGGGAAGGTGTCGGGAGAGCGGGCCGTGGACGTGCGTCTGACGGTGCCGCAGGGGGTGAACGAGGTCGTCCTGGCAGCGGTGGCCCAGGTGTGGGGGAGCGGCGGCGTGTCCACGCTCAGCGGGACCGCCCGCACCCCGGTGGGGACCGGGCCGATGCCGCGGCCCGCCGCCGCGCGGCCCCCGGAGACCGTGGTGATCCCGCTGCCCACCCCGTTGGCCAAGCCCGCCCAGGTTCGGCGACCGGACAAGGGGGACGAGGCCGGGCCGCGCAGCGAGAGCTCGTACACCGGACCACGCGGCGCCCTCACCAACGTCGGCCCCCGCAACGCCACCCACAACGCGAGCCCGCGCGGTGTCAGCCCCAACGTCGCCCCGCGCAGCGTCAGCTCCAACGTCAGCCCCAACGTCGCCCCACGTAACGTCAGCCCCTACGTCGGACCGCGCCCCGCCTCCTCCCGGCCGGAGGGGCTGTGGAACGACCCCAACCTCAGGCTGCCCAAGGTCGCCCCCGCGTCCGCCGCCACGACGGAGGCCGCCGGTGTGCCGCTGCCCCGGCAGATCGCGGTGGCCGCCAGGACGTTCGAGACGACCGAGCCCATGAACCTGCTCACCGGTCACCGCGGCCTGTCCGTGGCGGCGGGCGGGATCGCGGTTCTGCTGGTCGCGCTGTGGTTCGTCGCGCGCGGGCAGCGCCGCAGGGTCGCCGAAAATCAGGATTGAACCGTTCCAGCCCAGGTCACAGCGTGACAACATCGGAGAACAGGGCTTTACTGTTACTTTGACCTGACTAGTATTCCCTTGACCATGGTTCCGGGATGGCGCGGAGGGCACCGGTGGCACGCACACGAGCGACGGCCGTGTCCGCGTTGTTCCTCGCTGTCGGGCTCACGGGGGCGGCGGTCTCGCCGTTCGTCATCCAGGCGGCCAGCGCGTCCGCGTACGCCTTAGAGCCTCCGCCCGTCGAGGGCTGTGACGCGGGCGAGGTGTGCGACCCCGAGGTCACCATCACGCAGACCGTGACCGAATCGCCGGAGCCTGAACAGCCGGAGACGACGATCACCAAGACCGTCACCAAGTCTCCGACCCCCAAGCCCACGAAGACGCCCAAGAGCACCCCCACGCCCAAGGCGTCCAGTCCGGCGAGCCAGCCGCAGCCGATCGTGCCCAGTTCGCCGAACGTCCCGGTCCCGACGCCCTCCGCGGAGCAGCCGGCGACCGAGGCCCCGGTGCAGCTGCCCACGGTGGCCGGTTCGCAGCCGCCCACGACGACGTCGCCGACCCCACCGGTCTCGGAGGAGCCTACCGAGGAGTCGCAGCAGCTGGAGTTGCGGAACGCGGCGCCCGAGTTCGACCAGCGGACGCTGACGCAGAAGCTGAGCATCCCGGCGCTGGTTCTGGTGCTGCTGACCCTGTTCGCGGTGCTGATCTTCGAGGGCAGGCTCCGCCGCATGGCCCACGCCGCCGCGGTCCGCAAGGCCGGCCCCGCCCCCGACCCCCACGGCTACCCCGCCGGCCCGGCCTACACCGCCTATCCGGGCGCGCACCCGAGTGGCCCGCACCCTCCGCAGGGCGGCTACCACCCCGGATATCCGGGCGGCACGGCGTATGCGCCGATCATCAGCTTCGTGCCGGTACAGACGTATCCGGCCAACCAGCCCGCCTACCAGGACCCAGGCCACTACACCCAGCCTTACCCGCAGCAGCCCCCGGCACCCGAGCCGCCCGCCGAGCCCGTCGTGCTGCACCCGGACGAGTTCGACTCCTACAGCCACGAGCCGGAGGACGACAAGGTGCGGGGCGCGTTCGAGCCCCTGGTCCCGCCGGAGGCCCCACCCGCCGACATCCCGTCCGGCGGCTCCGGCCCGTACGACGCCACCCGCGAGATGCCCCTCTCCCCCGGCTCCGCCGCCGAGCCCGGCGACGAGGACCTCTTCCGCCGGGATTAGATCGCTGCTGGACGCCTTCCTCCCTTGGCCGGGCCCAAGGCTCGGTTCGGGGAGACCACTTGGCGGGGCAGGGTGGGCCGTGGCGGCGGTGCGTTCGTCCGGCCCGAGAAGCGATCCCCCCGACACGTGAGCCCGCGGCGGTGGGTGGGGGTGGGGCGGCTTGCCGTAACGGGGCATCGGCTTGACGGCGCGCGCACAGGAAAGTGCCCGCCGTCACGGGGTGGCGGCGGGCACTTTTAAGATGAGACGTTATGACTTCGGGCGGCGGAAGATCTTGTTGCCCAGCCAGACCAGCGGGTCGTATTTACGGTCGACGACGCGCTCCTTCATGGGGATCAGGGCGTTGTCGGTGATCTTGATGTGTTCCGGGCAGACCTCGGTGCAGCACTTGGTGATGTTGCAGTAGCCCAGGCCGTGCTGCTCCTGTGCCGAGTCCTGGCGCTCCGCCACGTCATACGGGTGCATGTCCAGCTCCGCGATCCGCATCAGGAAGCGCGGGCCGGCGAAGGCGGGCTTGTTCTCCTCGTGGTCGCGGATCACGTGGCAGACGTTGTTGCACATGAAGCACTCGATGCACTTGCGGAACTCCTGCGAGCGCTCGACGTCCACCTGCTTCATGCGGTACTCGCCCGGCCGGACGTCGGCCGGCGGGGTGAAGCTGGGGATCTCGCGGGCCTTCTGGTAGTTGAAGGAGACGTCCGTCACGAGGTCCTTGATGACGGGGAAGGTCCGCATCGGGGTGACGGTGATGGTCTCGTCCTCCTCGAAGGTGGACATCCGGGTCATGCAGCCCAGGCGCGGCTTGCCGTTGATCTCCATGGAACACGAGCCGCACTTGCCGGCCTTGCAGTTCCAGCGGACGGCGAGATCGGGCGCCTGGGTGGCCTGGAGGCGGTGGATGATGTCGAGGACGACCTCGCCCTCGTTCACCTCGACGGTGAAGTCCTCGAGCTTGCCTTCACCGCCCTCACCGCGCCAGACCTTGAACTTCGCCTTGTAACTCATTCTGCGTTCCCCAGCTCTTCTTCGGTGAGGTACTTCTTCAGCTCGCCCAGGTCGAACAGGTCGAACAGGTCCTTGCGCATCGGTGGCTGGACCTTCTCCTCTACGGTGACGGCCGATCCGTCGGGGGTGGCGCAGACGAGGAGCTTGCGGCGCCACTCGGGGTTCATGCCCGGGAAGTCGTCGCGGGTGTGGCCGCCGCGGCTCTCCTGGCGCAGCAGCGCCGCGCGGGCCACACACTCCGAGACCAGCAGCATGTTGCGCAGGTCGAGCGCGAGGTGCCAGCCGGGGTTGTAGATGCGCGAGCCGGCGGCGCCGACGAGTTCCACGCGCTCCTTGAGCTTCTCCACGACCTCCAGGGCCTCGGAGACCTCCTCGGCCTTGCGGATGATGCCGACCAGCTCGTTCATCGTCCGCTGGAGCTCGTGGTGGACCTCGTAGGGGTTCTCGCCGCCGCGCTCCAGCGGGGCGAGGGCCTCGGCCTTGGCGGCGTCGACGGACTCCTGCGCGACCGTGGGGCGGGCCGGGAGCGAGCTGACGTACTCGGCCGCGCCGAGCCCGGCCCTGCGGCCGAAGACCAGCAGGTCGGACAGGGAGTTGCCGCCGAGGCGGTTGGAGCCGTGCATGCCGCCGGAGACCTCGCCGGCCGCGAACAGCCCGGGTACGGCCGCCGCCCCCGTGTCGGCGTCGACCTCGACACCGCCCATGATGTAGTGGCAGGTGGGGCCGACCTGCATGGGTTCGGCGGTGATGTCGACGTCGGCCAGCTCCTTGAACTGGTGGTGCATCGACGGCAGCCGCCGCTTGATCTCGTCGGCGGGCAGGCGGGTGGACACGTCCAGGAAGACGCCGCCCTGGGGGGATCCGCGGCCCGCCTTCACCTCGGCGTTGATGGCGCGGGCCACCTCGTCACGGGGCAGCAGTTCCGGGGGGCGCCGGTTGTTGGCCTGGTCGGTGTACCAGCGGTCGCCCTCTTCTTCGGTGGTGGCGTACTTGTCCTTGAAGACGTCCGGGATGTAGTCGAACATGAAGCGCTTGCCCTCGGAGTTGCGCAGCACGCCGCCGTCTCCGCGGACCGACTCGGTGACCAGGATGCCGCGCACCGAGGGCGGCCAGACCATGCCGGTCGGGTGGAACTGGATGAACTCCATGTTGATGAGGTTGGCGCCGGCCAGCAGGGCCAGGGCGTGGCCGTCGCCGGTGTACTCCCAGGAGTTGGAGGTGACGACGTAGGACTTGCCGATGCCGCCGGTGGCCAGGACGACCGCGGGCGCGTCGAAGAGGATGAAGTTGCCGGTCTCGCGCCAGTAGCCGAACGCGCCGGAGATGGCCTCGCCATCCTTGAGCAGCCGGGTGACCGTGCACTCCTGGAAGACCTTGATGTAGGCCTCGTAGTCGCCGTGGGTCTCCTGGTCCTCCTGCTGCAGGGCGACGACGCGCTGCTGCAGCGTGCGGATCAGCTCCAGGCCGGTACGGTCGCCGACGTGGGCCAGGCGCGGGTACTCGTGGCCGCCGAAGTTGCGCTGGCTGATCTTGCCGTCCTTGGTGCGGTCGAAGAGCGCGCCCCAGGCCTCCAGCTCCCAGACGCGGTCGGCGGCCTCTTTGGCGTGGAGCTCAGCCATGCGCCAGTTGTTGAGGAACTTGCCGCCGCGCATGGTGTCGCGGAAGTGCACCATCCAGTTGTCGTCGGAGTTGACGTTGCCCATCGCGGCGGCCGCGCCGCCCTCGGCCATGACCGTGTGGGCCTTGCCGAACAGGGACTTGCAGACGATCGCCGTGCGCTTGCCCTGCTGCCGGGCCTCGATCGCGGCCCGCAGCCCGGCGCCGCCCGCTCCGATGACGACGACGTCGTATTCGTGACGCTCGATTTCCACAGGTTTTCCTTATGCGAACGGGAAGTTGACGATGCCCTTGGCCACGAGCCTGACGTAGAGGTCGGCGCCCATCACCGAGAACATCGAGGCCCACGCGAGGGGCTGGTGCTTGGCGTTGAGCTTCGAGACGAATGTCCAGGCCTTGTAGCGCACCGGGTGCCGGGAGAAGTGGTTCAGGCGGCCGGCGGTGATGTGCCGGCACGAGTGGCAGGACAGCGTGTACAGGTTGATCAGCACCGCGTTGAGGATCAGGATCCAGGTGCCGAGCCCGGTCGGCGTGTGGATGAGCGCGAGGACCGCGTCGTAGGCCAGGATCAGGCCGATGGCGATCGCCGCGTAGAAGAAGTAGCGGTGGATGTTCTGGATGATCAGCGGGAACCGCGTCTCACCCGTGTACTTGCCGTGTGGCTCCTGCACCGCGCACGCCGGAGGCGAAAGCCAGAACGAGCGGTAGTAGGACTTGCGGTAGTAGTAGCACGTGAGCCGGAAACCGCCGGGCAGGCCCAGAATCAGCAGGCCGGGCGGCAGGGTGTACCAGTCGCCGAAGGGCGCCAGCCCGAGGAAGCGGGCGCCCTCGGGACAGGACGTCGCCAGACATGGCGACGAGAACGGGGCTATGTACTCGCTCGGCGCGTAGTAGTAGCTGCCGTCGAAGATCGCCCACACGCCGTAGACAAGGAATGAGCTGAGCCCAAGAAAGGTCAGCAGCGGGGCCAGCCACCAGTTATCGGTGCGAAGCGTGCGCACTTTGATCTGCGCGCGCTGTCTCCTTACCGGGCTTTCAGGCGTCGTCTGGGTCATCGCGGACCTCTCCACCTCCCGCGGACCCTGCTCGCCTGGGGTCCGGGTTCGAGTCGCTGAGCGCGCGGCGTCTCCGCTCGGGCGCGCATTTGGTGGGGGATACGTTACGACGACGGCATCACGTTTTGTGAGAAGGGTCACTCACTTTTTCGATGGCCCTGTGTGATTCCTGTCACGTCCGCACGTCAGAGGCGGTGTCCTTGGTTCGGTAGCTTCACTACGGTCACGAAAAAATTGTCTATTTGCCGGACAACTCGGATAAATTGGTCAAAATCTACCGGTTTGGTGACATATGCGTTTGCGTGGAGCTGGTAGCTGCGGATGATGTCCTCCTCCGCCTCCGACGTCGTCAGGATCACCACCGGGATCGAACGCAACGTGGCGTCCGCCTTCACCTCCTGCAACACCTCCATGCCGTCCATACGCGGCAGGTTGAGGTCGAGCAGGACCAGGTCCGGGCGAGGCGCGTCGGCGTAGCCCTCCTCGCGGCGCAGGAAGGCGAGCGCCTGCTCGCCGTCGTTGACCACGTGCAGGCGGTTCTTGACCTTGTTCAGCTCGAAGGCCTCCCGGGTGAGCAGGATGTCGCCCTGGTCGTCCTCGACCAGCAGCACTTCGATCGGGATCATGAGTCCTCTTCCGCTTCCGGCAGGGTCCAGCGGAACGTGGCTCCCGGGCCCTCGCCGTCGGGGTCGAGCCAGAGCAGTCCGCCGTGATACTCCACGATCTTCCTGCACAGGGCCAGCCCGATGCCGGTGCCCGGGTAGACGTCGCGCGCGTGCAGGCGCTGGAAGATCAGGAAGATGCGGTCAGCGTACTTGGCCTCGACGCCGATGCCGTTGTCGGAGCAGCTGAACTCCCACATGCCGTTGTCTGTGCGCCGCGCCCCGATGTGGATGCGCGGGGGGACGTCGGAGCGGAACCTGACGGAGTTCTCCACCAGGTTCTGGAACAGACGGACCAGCTGCGACCTGTTACCCACCACCTTCGGCAGGCGGTCGGAGGTGACCACCGTCTCGGTGTCCTCGATGGCCGCCGACAGGTTCTCCAGTGCCGTGTTCAGGGCCTCGCCGGTGTCGGTGATCACGCGCTCGCCGTGGACCCGGCCCACGCGGGAGAAGTCGAGCAGGTCGTTGATGAGGACCTGCATGCGCTTGGCGCCGTCCACGGCGTAGCCGATGTACTGCTTGGCGCGGTCGTCGAGCTGCGGGCCGTACCTCTGCTCCAGCATTTGCGTGAAGCTGGCCACCTTGCGCAGCGGCTCCTGCAGGTCGTGGCTGGCCACGTAGGCGAACTGCTCCAGCTCGCCGTTGGAGCGCCGCAGCTCGTCGGCCTGCTCCTCGGCGCTGCGCCAGCCCTCCAGGATGCGCCCGCGCATCGAGTCGACGTGGGAGGCCAGCTCGGCGAGCTCGGCGGGGCGGTCGACCCGCAGCCTGCGGTTGAAGTCGCCCGCCGCGACCTCGCGCACCTGTCCGGCGAGCTGGGCCATGGGCTTGAGCACGGCGTAGCGGATCATGAACGTCAGCGCCACGGCGGCCACGAGGATGACGGTGAAGACCACGATGAGCATGGTGTTCAGCTGGTCCAGCCTGGCCACGACCTCGGGGCGCGGCTGGATCGTGCGGACCTGTTCCACCAGCGTCAGCGTCACGCCGACGCCGACGGCGTAGGCCAGCGCCATGACGACGCCGGCGGCGACGAACCAGCGGGCCACGGGCAGCCGGCCGATGCCGGTGGGCTCCTTGGCCGGCGGCAGCGGATGAAGGTTCACGGCGCTCTCCTCTGGACGAGGACCACGGCCAGGTCGTCGGTGAGGGTTCCGACGTGCCGGATCAGCCGGTCGAGGTCGACGTGGCCGTGCTCGCGCACCAGCTCCACGAGCCCGTCGACGCCCAGCTGGTCCTGCTCCACTGCCGCCTCGATGAGGCCGTCGGTGTAGAGCATGAGGGACCAGTCCTGGCCCAGGGGCACGTCGATGGCGTGCCATTCCGCGTCCCGGAAGATGCCCAGCGGCGGCCCCGACGGGCCCTCGCTGACGGCCTCGACCACGCCGTCGCGGATCAGCACCGGCGGCGGATGGCCGACGATCCGCATCTCCGCGTGGGTGAGGTCGGGGGTCAGGGTGGCCGTGCAGAGCGTGGTGTAGATCTCCGGAGCCTTGCGCTCGACCCTGAGCAGCGCGTCCATCGCGTGCAGCATGACGTCGCCGGTCTGCCCGGCCAGCACCAGCGTGCGCCAGGCGATGCGCAGCGCGACGCCGAGCGCGGCCTCGTCGGGGCCGTGCCCGCACACGTCGCCCACCACGATGTGCACCGAGCCGTCGGACGTCTGCACGGTGTCGTAGAAGTCGCCGGCGAGCAGGGCGCCCTGGCTGCCGGGCAGGTAGCGGGTGGTGTGCTCGATCGTGTCGCCGCTCAGCAGCGGGACGGGCAGCAGACCGCGTTCGAGCCGGGCGTTCTCCTGGGCGCTCACCTCCGCCTTGATCAACATCCGCTGGGTGCGTCTGCGCTCCATGGAGTAGCGGATCGAGCGGACCAGCAGCCGGGCGGTGATGTCCTGCTTGACCAGGTAGTCCTGGGCGCCGGCCTGCACCGCGGCCACGCCGACGTGCGCCTCGCTGGTCCCGGTCAGCACCAGGACCGCGGCCTGCGGCGCGGCCGCCAGCACCTGCTCCAGGGCCTCCAGCCCGCTGGCGTCCGGCAACGACAGGTCGACGAGCACGCACTGCACGTCGGGGGTGAGCTTGGGCAGGCCCTCGGCCAGGCTGCGTGCCCAGGTGATGCGCGGGGGTGCCTCCGCCTCCTTGAGCAGCTCCTCGACCAAGAAGGCATCACCGTCGTCGTCCTCGATGAGGACGAGGGTGAGCGTCTCAGATAGTGAAGCCGTCACGCACTGCCCTCTCCACTGCCTCGTAGCGATCGCTGGTTCATTCTGCGATGAGCTCGACCCCTTGTGGAAGCGTCCCTTCGTGCGCGGCCTCGACGAGAAACGTCCGCAGGGTGGCGCGGAACGCCTGGGCCGCGCGGGTCGGCTCGACGTCCTTGCGGTTGGCCAGCGCGATCGTGCGGCTCAGGCCCGGTGGCGCCAGGGGTGTGCCGGTCAGTCCCGGCCGCCCGTCGAGCACCATCGACGGCACCACGGCCACGCCCAGACCCGCCTCCACGAACCGCAGCACCGCGTCCATCTCGCCGCCCTCGACCGCGAAGCGCGGCTCGAAGCCCGCCTGGCGGCAGGCCGCGAGCGTGGCCTCGCGCAGGTCGTAGCCGCGCCGGAACATCACCATCGGCCGTCCGCGCAGGTCCTCGATCCGCACGTACGGCCGGCGGATCGCCATGTCGTCACCCACCGGCCCGGCCCGCCGGTGACTGGGTGAGACGACGACCAGGTTCTCCCGCAGGATCTCCTCGGTGACCAGCGAGGGGTCGTCGTGCTGGAGCGGCGTGATGATCAGCGACAGGTCGATCTGCCCGCGGGCCAGCGCCCTGACCAGGTCGCGTGAGCCGCCCTCCTCGACGTGGAGCCGGATGCCCGGATAGTCGCGGTGGAAGCGGGCCAGCGCGTCGGCCAGCAGCCCGGCGCACAGGGACGGGGTGGCGCCCAGCCGTACGCGGCCGCGGCGCAGCCCTGCCAGCTCGGCCACCTCCTGCCGGGCGGTGTCGGCGTCGGCGAGCATGCGGCGGGCCAGCGGCAGGAGCGCCTCGCCCGCGGGGGTGAGCGTGACGTTGCCGCGCGCGCGGGAGAACAGCGGCGCGCCGAGTTCGGTCTCCAGGGCCTTGATCTGCTTGCTCAGCGACGGCTGGGCCACGCGCACGCTCTCGGCGGCCTGGGTGAAGTGCCTGGTCTCGGCTACCGCGACAAAATAGGCGAGCTGCTGCAATTGCATGATCTCCATAGCTTACGGCTATCGCCAGGCTGTGATTTTGCTCGCACGCGTGCTTTGTGGATTTTGCGGTAGCCGTACGAAACCAAGGGTCATAGCTCTTGGCTATGGAAACCAGATCCATGATGACTTGGACGGATCATCCCTGGATACCTAGCGTTCCAAGATGTGACTGCCACGATTGAGCGCGGGGCCGCGACGGCACCCGTGAGTCCCCCCAAGACGGAAGCGGGGAAGACCCCTGCTCCGCCAACGCCCAAGAAGTCCCGCGGGTTCCTGAGCTCGTCGAACGGCAGGAAAGTCATCATGGCCGTCACGGGCGCCGTGATGGTGGGCTTCCTCGCCCTGCACATGCTGGGCAACCTGAAGATCTTCTACGGCCGGGACTCGTTCAACGAGTACGCGCACTGGCTGCGGACGCTGCTGCAGCCGTTCCTGCCGTACCGCGGAGTCGTGACCCTGCTGGAGATCACCCTCTTCGTGGCCGTGGTCCTGCACCTGTGGGCGGCCATCACGCTGACCCGCCGCGCGCGCAAGGCCAGGCCGGTGAAGTACGTGGCCAAGAAGTCGCAGGCCACCGGGTACGCCACGCACATCATGCGCTGGGGCGGCGTCACCATCGCGCTCTACATCGTCTGGCACCTGCTCGACCTGACCTTCGGCGTGGTCAACCCCGCCGGGGTCAACTCCGCGCCCGCCGACCGCATGATCGAGGGCTTCCAGCCCGGCCGCTGGTGGGTCACGGCCATCTACGTGATCGCCATCCTCCTGGTCGGCCTGCATCTGCGCCACGGCATCTGGTCGGCCTTCCAGACACTCGGCTGGGTCAAGGGAGAGCGCCGCCGGGTGGTGAAGCTGGGCGCGCTCGCGGTCTCGGCCGTGCTCGTGCTCGGGTTCCTCGCGCCGCCGCTGGCCATCATGTTCGGAGTAGTCAAGTGATCGAATACACCGAGGGCGAAGCCCTCCGGGACGCCAAGGCCCCGGAAGGCCCCATCGAGGAGCGGTGGGCCAAGCGGAAGTTCGCCGCCAAGCTCGTCAACCCCGCCAACAAGCGCAAGCTCAACGTCATCGTGGTCGGCACCGGCCTGGCCGGCGGCTCGGCCGCCGCGACCCTCGGCGAACTGGGCTACAACGTCAAGTCGTTCTGCTACCAGGACTCGCCCCGGCGGGCGCACTCGATCGCCGCCCAGGGCGGCATCAACGCCGCGAAGAACTACCGCGGCGACGGCGACTCGATCTACCGGCTCTTCTACGACACCGTCAAGGGCGGCGACTTCCGCGCCCGGGAGTCGAACGTCTACCGCCTGGCCGAGGTCTCGGTCAACATCATCGACCAGGCCGTGGCCCAGGGCGTGCCGTTCGCCCGCGAGTACGGCGGCCTGCTCGACACCCGCTCCTTCGGCGGCGCGCAGGTCTCGCGCACCTTCTACGCCCGCGGCCAGACGGGCCAGCAACTCCTGCTGGGCGCCTACCAGGCGCTGGAGCGGCAGGTGAAGGCCGGCACCGTCGAGATGTTCACCCGGCACGAGATGCTGGAGCTGATCGTCTCCGACGGCCGCGCGCGCGGCATCATCGTGCGTGACATGGTCACCGGCGAGATCGAGCGGCACACGGCCGACGCGGTCGTGCTGGCCACCGGCGGCTACGGCAACGTCTTCTTCCTGTCCACGAACGCCAAGGGCTGCAACACCACGGCCATCTGGCGGGCACACGAGCGCGGCGCGTACTTCGCCAACCCGTGCTACACGCAGATCCACCCGACCTGCATCCCGGTCTCCGGCGAGTACCAGTCGAAGCTGACGCTGATGTCGGAGTCCCTGCGCAACGACGGCCGGGTGTGGGTGCCCGTGGCCGCCGGCGACCAGCGCGCCCCCGGCGACATCCCGGACGAGGAGCGCGACTACTACCTGGAGCGCATCTACCCGGCCTTCGGCAACCTGGTCCCGCGTGACATCGCCTCGCGCGCGGCCAAGAACGTCTGCGACGAGGGCCGCGGCGTCGGCCCCGGCGGCCTGGGCGTCTACCTCGACTTCCGCGACGCGATCGCCCGCCTCGGCCGCGACGCCGTCGAGAAGAAGTACGGCAACCTCTTCGAGATGTACGAGCGCATCACCGGCGAGGACCCCTACACCCAGCCGATGCGCATCTACCCCGCCGTGCACTACACGATGGGCGGCCTGTGGGTGGACTACGACCTGCAGTCCACGGTCCCGGGCCTGTTCGTGATCGGCGAGGCCAACTTCTCCGACCACGGCGCCAACCGCCTGGGCGCCTCGGCGCTGATGCAGGGCCTGGCCGACGGCTACTTCGTGCTGCCGACCACGCTGGGCGACTACCTGGCCAACGGCCCGTACGGCGAGATCGACGAGGAAGCCGTGGCCGAGGCCGAGATCAAGGTACGCACCAAGATCGACCGCCTGATGGCCGTCAACGGCACCCGCACCCCGGACTCCTTCCACCGCGAGCTCGGCAAGATCATGTGGGACTACTGCGGCATGGAGCGCACCGAGGAGTCGCTGCGCAAGGCCCTGGACCTGATCCCGGCCCTGCGCGAGGAGTTCTGGCGCAACGTCAAGGTCAGCGGCACGCCAGAGGAGCTCAACCAGGTGCTGGAGAAGGCCGGCCGGGTGGCCGACTTCTTCGACCTGGCCGAGCTGATGTGCCTGGACGCGCTGGTGCGCACCGAGTCCTGCGGCGGCCACTTCCGCGCCGAGTCGCAGGACGCCGACGGCGAGGCGTTGCGCGACGACGAGCACTTCGCGCACGTCTCGGCGTGGGAGCGCACTCCCGACGGCCCGGTGCTGCACAAGGAAGCGCTCGAGTACGACTACGTCAAGATGAGCCAGCGGAGCTACAAGTAATGGATCTCACTCTCAAGGTGTGGCGGCAGAGCGGCCCCGGCGACGCCGGGCGCATGGTCACCTACCTGGCCAAGGACGTCTCCCCGGACATGTCCTTCCTGGAGATGCTCGACGTCGTCAACGAAAAGCTGATCCTGGAGGGCGACGACCCGATCGCCTTCGACCACGACTGCCGCGAGGGCATCTGCGGCATGTGCGGCATGGTCATCAACGGCGTGGCCCACGGTGAGCAGCGCGCCACGACGACGTGCCAGCTCCACATGCGCCACTTCGAGGACGGCGCCGAGATCACCATCGAGCCGTGGCGGGCCGCTCCCTTCCCGGTCATCAAGGACCTGGTCGTGGATCGGAGCGCCTTCGACCGCATCATCCAGGCGGGCGGGTTCGTCTCGGTCCCGGCCGGCTCCGCGCCGGACGCGCACGCGGTCCCGGTCCGCAAGGAGGACGCCGACGACGCCTTCGACGCGGCCACCTGCATCGGCTGCGGCGCCTGCGTGGCGGCCTGCCCGAACGGCTCGGCGTCGCTGTTCACCGCGGCGAAGATCACTCACCTGTCGCTGCTCCCGCAGGGCCAGCCGGAGCGCCTCAGCCGCGCCAAGGCGATGGTGGACCAGATGGACGCCGAGGGCTTCGGCGGCTGCACCAACACCGGCGAGTGCACGGCGGTCTGCCCGAAGGGGATCCCGCTGGACACCATCGCCCAGATGAACACCGAGTACCTGAAGGCCAGCAGATAGCAGTCCGGGAGAAGGCCGCACGCCGGAGGGGGGGTGCGGCCTTTCCCATACCCCCGTGTGCACGGTGTACACTTGGCGATTACAATGTTCACTTGACTGGGGGCGGCATTGAACGTGGTCATCGTGGGCGCTTCGATCGGCGGGCTGACCGTGGCGGAGGTGCTGCGTCGCAGGGGGTTCGACGGCGCGATCACGCTCGTGGGGGAGGAGCGCCATCCGCCCTACGACCGTCCGCCGCTGTCCAAACAGGTCCTCACCGAGTCCTGGCCCGCCGAGCGCACCCGGCTGCTCGGCCAGGACGCGCTCGACCGGCTGGGCGTGAAGTGGGTGCTGGGGCGGCGGGCCGTACACCTGGATCGGGGTGAACGGGTGGTGGGGCTGGACGACGGGCGGCGACTGGCGTACGACAGGCTGGTGATCGCGACCGGGCTGACGCCGCGGCGGCTGCCCGGCCAGCCCGTGCTGGACGGGCTGCACACGCTGCGCACCCTCGACGACGCGCTCGCGCTGCGCACGGAGCTGAAGGACGGCGTGCGGATCGCGGTGGTCGGCGCGGGCGTGCTCGGCTGTGAGCTCGCCGCCTCCGCGCGCACGCTCGGCCTGGAGGTGACGCTGATCGACCCCGCGCCGGTCCCCATGGCCCGCCACCTGGGCGCCAGGCTCGGCGCGCTCGTCGCGCGCACACACCGCCGGCACGGCGTGGACGTGCGGGTCAGCACCGAGGTCCACGCCTTCACCGGTACGGCCGGGCGCGTCGACGGCCTCGAACTGACCGGAGGCGAGAAGGTGCCCGCCGACCAGGTGATCGTCACCGTCGGCGCGGTGCCGGCCACCGGCTGGCTCATCGGCAGCGGCCTCGGCCTGAGCGACGGCGTCACCTGCGACGCCTACGGCGAGGCGGCTCCCGGGGTCTACGCGGTCGGTGACGTGGCCCGCTTTCCGGCGGGCCGCGTGGAGAGCCGGACGACCGCCACGGAACAGGCCGTGGCCGTCGCGGGCAACATCCTCGGCGACGAACGTCCGTTCTCCTCGATCCCCTACTTCTGGACCGACCAGTACGACGTGAAGCTCCAGATCCACGGCCGGATCGGCCACGACGACCGGATCCGGTGGATCGAGGGCGAACCCGGCGACGGCCGCTGGGTCGCCCTGGCGGAGAACGGCGACGAGGTGACCGCGGCCATCGGCTGGAAGCACGCCAGGGGCGTGCGCCTGGCCCGCGAGAAGATCTCCGCGCTCAGCCGGTGAAGGCGGCCGTCGCCGCGACCCGCTCCCGCCAGAGCTCCTCGCCCTCCGGCCCCCAACCGGCCGCGAAGGCCAGCAGCGCCCGGCAGCGCTCCAGCATCGCCGCGTGCCGCTCCGGCCACTCGGGCACCGGCCCGCCATAGGACTCGAAGAAGTACGGCAGCGCCTGCTCGTGCTCGGGATGGTGGGTCCTGACGATCCACTCGCACCACGCCAGGTCCTCGACCGGTTCGCCGCGGTGGGCCCACTCCCAGTCGAGCACCGCCGCGGTCTCGTGCGTCATCGGATCGATGATCAGGTTGTTGGGGCCGTAGTCGCCGTGGACCAGGACGCGGCCCCGGGCGGCGGGCATGGCGTGGATGGCGGCCAGCGTCCGCCCGCAGGCGGTCATGACCTCCTTGGCCAGACCCTCGTCGAGGAGATCCTGACCGTGGACGCCCGCGACGAACCTTGTGGTCAGGCTGGTGTCGCTGACCGCCTGAACGGCGGGCACGGGCACCCGTCCGCGCAGGCGCCGCAACATCTTCCGCTCGGTTTCCAGCCGTTCCGCGGCGCCCGGACCCAGGTAACACTTCACGACCAGAGCGCCGTCGCCGAAGGTGCTGTTGGTGTAGCCATGCCTCACAGGGATTGATTCTGGCGCAGTCGGCTGCGGTAGACGATGTATGGGCGGAACAAGTACCCGACGGGTGCCGACAGCGCGTGCACGAGCCGGGTGAACGGGAACAGCCCGATCATCACCATCCCGGCGATGACGTGCAGTTTGAAGAACACGGTCGCCTCGGTCATCGCCTCGGCGTCCGGCCGGAACACGAAGACGCTGCGGAACCACGGCGAGACCGAGTCGCGGTACTCCGCCCCGGTCAGCGTGGCCACCAGCCCGGCGACGACGGCCAGCGCGAGCGCCACGTACATGACCTTGTCGTTGACGGTCGTGGCGCGGAAGACCGGGCCGTTGCGCCGTCTGCGGTAGATGAGCAGGGCCAGCCCGGCGAGCACGGCCAGCCCGGCGAGGCCGCCGAAGACGCGGGCCAGCAGGTGGTAGGCGTGGTCGGACAGGCCGATCGCCTCCGTCCACGTGGCCGGGATGAACAGGCCGATCACGTGCCCGGCGATCACGAACACCAGCCCGTAGTGGAACAGCGGCGAGGCGATCCGAAGGAGCCGCGACTCGTAGAGCTGCGACGAGCGGGTCGTCCAGCCGAACTTGTCGTAGCGGTAGCGCCAGAGCAGCCCGCCGATCAGCACCACCAGCGTCACGTAGGGCGCGATCACCCAGAAGAACGTCTCGCCGTAGTTCACCGGTACACCCCCACGGACTCGGCGGGCGGGCCGTCCTGGGCCAGCCGGGCCGCCGCCGCCCGCTGCTCCGCGGTCGGCTCGGGCAGGGCGCGGCGCACGCCGTCCAGCACGATCGTGTACGGCGAGCCGTACCCGTCCAGCGCCGAGCGCAGCAGCTCGATCCCCACCCGGTGCTCGGCCAGCAGCGCGGCGCCCGCGGCGTCCAGGGCGGCGAACTCCAGCATCACCGGGAGAAAGTCCGGCAGTTCGTCGTCCATCAGCTCCCACCCGGCGGCCCGGTAGCGGCCCTTGAGCGCGGCCAGCGACTCGCCGCGCCGCCGCGTGTCGCCGTCGGCGTAGTAGGTGAGGTAGAGGCAGCAGCGCCGCTTCATGTCGAACATCTCGACGTAGTGGGCGGCCAGCTCGCCCGGCCCCATGGCGTGGATGGCGTCGGCGAACCCGGGGAAGCACGGCGCGGCGGCCCGCTCGATCAGCGGCAGCCGTCCCCAGAACCGCTCGTCGGGGTAGGCCAGCAGGTGTGCGGCGGCCTGCCAGGTCACAGCCTTGTTCATGATGCCTCGCCCTTCTTCGGCGGGAACAGGCCGGCGGGTTTGCCCCTGCCGTCCCAGTTGAGGAGGTTGACCCGCTCGCGGGTGGTCTCCTCGCCTGTCTGGCGCTGCTTCAGCCCGTGGAAGCTCTCGATCGACACCGGCACCGGGCGGCCCGAGCCCTCCCCGAACGGCCCCGCCATCCCCGGCCCGCCGTCGTAGTCGAGGCTGCAGCCGATCTCCTCCACGGCCCCGGGCGTCTTGGAGTAGGCGGACGGGATGACGTAGCGCTCGTCGTAGCGGGCCAGGGCCAGCAGCCGGTACATGTCGTGGATGTCCTCGGCCGACAGCCCCGAGTGCGGCAGCTCGGGCTCCTCGCCCAGGTTGACGGCGCGCATGTACGAGCGCATGGCCGCCAGCCGCCGCAGCGCCGCCGTCACGGGCACCGGGTCGCCGGCCGTGAACAGCTCGGCCAGGTACTCCACCGGGATGCGCAGCGCCTCGACTGCGGCGAACAGGTTGTCGGCGTCCTCGCCGTCGTACCCCGAGCCGGCCAGCGCGTCCACGACGGGCGACAGCGGCGGCACGTACCAGACCATCGGCAGCGTGCGGTACTCCGGGTGCAGCGGCAACGCGATCCGGTAACGCATGATCAGGTCGTACACGGGCGAGCGGCGGGCCGCCTCGATCCAGTCGTCGGGGAGCCCGGAGGCGGCCACGGCCGGGTCGTCCGGGTCGACGAAGAGCGACAGCTGCGCCTCGTACAGCTCCTTGTCGTCGGCGATGCTCGCCACCTCGCCCACCCGGTCGGCGTCGTAGAGCATGACGCCCAGGTAGCGCAGGCGCCCGACGCACGTCTCCGAGCACACGGTCGGCAGCCCGACCTCCACCCTCGGGTAGCAGAACGTGCACTTCTCGGCCTTGCCGGTGCGGTGGTTGAAGTAGATCTTCTTGTACGGGCAGCCGGTCACGCACATCCGCCAGCCCCTGCAGCGGTCCTGGTCCACCAGGACGATGCCGTCCTCCTCGCGCTTGTACAGGGCGCCGGAGGGACAGGAGGCGACGCAGGACGGGTTCAGGCAGTGCTCGCAGATGCGCGGCAGGTAGAACATGAACGCCTGCTCGAACTCCAGTTTCACCTGGTCGCCGACCTTGCGCAGGATCGGGTCGGCCGACGGGTCGCCGCCGAGGTTGTCGTCCCAGTTGGCGCTCCAGCGGATCGCCATGGGCTCGCCGCTGATCAGCGAGCGCGGCGGCGCGACCGGGATGTCGTCGCCGAGCGGGGCGCGGGTGAGGTTCTCGTAGTCGTAGGTCCAGGGCTCGTAGTAGTCCTCGATGTTGGGCATGAGCGGGTTGGCGAAGATGCCGAGGAGCTTGCGTACCCGCCCGCCCGCCCGCAGCCGCAGCCGCCCCTTGGCGTCGACCTGCCATCCGCCGCGCCACCGGTCCTGGTCCTCGTGGCCGCGCGGGTATCCCTGGCCGGGGCGGGTCTCGACGTTGTTGAACCAGGCGTACTCGACCCCCGCCCGGTTGGTCCACGTCTGCTTGCAGGTGACCGAGCAGGTGTGGCAGCCGATGCACTTGTCGAGGTTCATCACCATCGCGAGCTGTGCCATGATCCGCGGGCTCATTGGTAGCTCACCTCTCGTACCTCGGCCCTCCACGCCGTTCGGTGCGTCAGGGTTCGCTCCATCAGTACGTCACCTCCTGCGAGCGCTTCCTGATCACCGTGATCTCGTCGCGCTGGTTGCCGGTCGGGCCGAGGTAGTTGAAGGCGTACGACAGCTGGGCGTACCCGCCGATCATGTGGGTGGGTTTGATCAGCACGCGGGTGAGCGCGTTGTGGATGCCGCCGCGCCGTCCGGTCGCCTCCGACTTCGGCACGTCGATCACCCGGTCCTGGGCGTGGTGCATGTAGACCGTGCCCTCCGGCATCCGGTGGGAGACGATGGCCCTGGCCACGACCACGCCGTTGCGGTTGGTGGCCTCGATCCAGTCGTTGTCGGCGGCGCCGATCCTCGCGGCGTCCTGGACCGACATCCAGATCACCGGGCCGCCGCGCGAGAGCGACAGCATGAGCAGGTTGTCCTGGTACTCGGAGTGGATGGACCACTTCGAGTGCGGTGTCAGATAGCGCACCACCAGCATGTCCGCGCTTCCCTCGCCGAACAGGGCGGTCATGTCCAGCGGCGGCCGGTAGACCGGCAGGGCCTCGCCGTACTCGTGCATCCAGTCGTGGTCGAGGAAGAAGTGCATCCGGCCGGTCAGCGTGTGCCACGGCTTGTGGTGCTCGACGTTGATGGTGAAGGGGGAGTAGCGGCGGTCGTGCGACTCCTTGCCCGACCATTCCGGGCTGGAGGCCACGTGCGTGGGCCTGGCCTGGGTGTCGGCGAAGACGATGCGGTGGTCGTGGTGGACGAGCTCGCCGAAGTCGGTGCCGGTCCGCTCGCCCAGTTGCCCGAAGCCCTGGGCGGCCAGCCGCCCGTTGCTGACCCCCGACAGCGCCAGGATCGCCTCGCACGCCTTGGCTTCGGTGTCGAGCATCGGCCGTCCCTTGGCGACCCCGCGCGGCACCAGCCCGCACCGCTCGCCGAGCCAGACCACCTCCTCGTCGGGCATGAACACCACGCCCTTCACCGGCAGCCCCTTGCCCTCGGCCAGCGGGCCGAGCGCCGCCATCTTCTCGGCGACCGCGCCGTAGTCGCGCTCGACCACCACCAGGTCGGGCGTGACGCGGGCGGGCGCGCGCCCGCCCGGCTGGGCGATCTCGCCGGGCGTGTCGTGCTGGTACGGCAGCGCCACGACGTCCTTCCTGACCCCGAGCCGATCCTTGGCCATGGCGCTGAAGGCCCTGGCGATCGCGTGGAAGGCGTGGAAGTCGCTCTTGGTCTCCCACGGCGGCGTGATGGCGGGGTTGAACGCATGCACGAACGGGTGCATGTCCGTCGAGGACAGGTCGTGCTTCTCGTACCACGTCGCCGCGGGCAGCACGATGTCGGAGAACAACGTCGAGGACGTCATCCTGAAGTCCAGTGTCAGCAGCAGGTCCAGCTTGCCCCGCGGCGCCTGCTCGTCGGGCCGCGGCAGGTTCGAGCGCGCGCCGAGCAGATGGTGCAGGAAGTACTCGTTGCCCTTGGCGCTCGACCCCAGCAGGTTGGAGCGCCAGAGCGTCAGCACCCGCGGCCAGTTCCGCGGGTCGTCCGGGTCCTCGGCGGCGTAACGCAGGGTGCCGTTGGCGAGCTCCTCCTGGGCGTTCGCGACCGGGTCCGCCGCGTCGCCCAGCTCCAGCGGGTTGCGGTCGAAGACGGGCGCCATCGGCATCCAGCCGTTCCTGACCGCCTCGGCCACCAGGTCGGCGGTGTGCCTGCCGCGGAAGGCCCCGGGGCCGATCGGGGAGCTCAGGTCGCCGGCGTCGAAGCGGTCGTAGCGCCACTGGTCGGTGTGCAGGTACCAGAACGGCGTGCCCGGTGTCTGCCGGGGCGGGCGCGACCAGTCGAGGCCGCCGGCCAGCTGCGCCCATCCGGTCTGCGGGCGGCATTTCTCCTGGCCCACGTAGTGCGCCCAGCCGCCGCCGTTGCGTCCCTGGCAGCCGGTCAGCATCAGAAGCGCCAGGAAGGCCCGGTAGATCGTGTCGCCGTGGAACCACTGCGTGGTCCCCGCGCCCAGGATGATCATGCAGCGGCCGCGGGTCTGCTCGGCCGTCGTGGCGAACTCCCTCACGATCTTGATCGCGCGCGCCGCCGGGACCTTCGTGATCGGCTCCTGCCAGGCCGGTGTGTACGGCTCCGACGCGTCGCCGTACCCGTGGGGCCAGCGGCCCGGCAGCCCGCGCCGGTGCACGCCGTACTGGGCCAGCATGAGGTCGAAGACGGTCGTGACCAGGTGCCCGCCGATCCGCCTGGCCGGGACGCCGCGGGTCAGCGGGCCGCCGCCGTCGAACCGAGGCAGCGCAATCTCGACCGGCTCCGCGCCGTACAGCGTGAGCAGGGGCTCGGTGTCGAGCTTGAGGTTCCAGCGGCCCTTTCCCCGCTCGCCCCACCGGAAGCCGACCGAGCCGTTGGGCACGACCGGCTCGCCGTCCGCGCCCAGGAAGACGGTCTTCCACTCCGCCGACTCCTCCTGCGACCCCAGGTCGGCGGCGGTCAGAAACTTGTCCGGCACGTGGCGGCCGTCGCGTTCGGTCAGCGTGACGAGGAAGGGCAGGTCGGTGAACCGGCTGACGTACTCGGTGAAGTACGGCACCTGCCGTTCGACGAAGCATTCCCTCAGCAGCACGTGGCCCATCGCCATGGCCAGAGCGCCGTCCGTGCCCGGGTTCACCGCCAGGAACTCGTCGGCGAACTTGGCCGCGTCGTTGTAGTCGGGGGCGACCACCACCACCTTCTGGCCCCGGTAGCGGGCCTCGGCCATCCAGTGGGCGTCGGGCGTGCGGGTGACCGGGACGTTGGCGCCCCACAGCATCAGGTACGCGGCGTCCCACCAGTCGGCCGACTCGGGCACGTCGGTCTGGTCGCCGAAGACCTGGGGGGAGGCGACCGGCAGGTCGGCGTACCAGTCGTAGAAGCTGAGCATGGTCCCGCCGATCAGCGAGACGAAGCGGGCGCCGATCGCGTGACTGACCATGGACATGGCGGGGATGGGGGAGAAGCCGGCCACGCGGTCGGGGCCGTAGGTCTCGATGGTGTGGACGTGGGCGGCGGCGATCATCTCGGTGGCGAGGTTCCAGGTGATCCTGACGAGGCCGCCTTGGCCGCGGGCGCGTTGGTAGGTCTCCCGCTTTTCCGGATTTGTCGTGATTTCGGCCCAGGCGGCTACCGGGTCGAGGCCGCTGCCCCGGGCTTCGCCGTACATCCTGACCAGGACGCCCCGCGCGTAGGGGTAGCGGATCCGCGTCGGCGAGTAGGTGTACCAGGAGAAGGCGGCGCCGCGCGGGCAGCCGCGCGGCTCGTACTCGGGGCGGTCGGGGCCGACGCTCGGGTAGTCGGTCTGCTGGGTCTCCCAGGTGATGATGCCGTCCTTGACGTAGACCTTCCACGAGCACGAGCCCGTGCAGTTCACGCCGTGCGTCGAGCGGACCACCTTGTCGTGGCTCCACCGGTCGCGGTAGAAGGCGTCGCCCTCCCGGCCACCGGCCAGGTAGACGGTCCGCAGGTCCTGGCCCGTGACCGATCTGCGGAAGAACCGGCCGGTCTTCAGGAGGATGTCCTCCGCCTCACTCATACCCCCACTCCATCACACTCTGTAGCGATCTGTTACACAGGGTGCATGCGTGTGCGCAATCTCGTGTTGGCGACGGCGGCCTTCGCCATCACCTTCTGGGCGTGGAACCTCATCGGCCCGCTGTCCGGCAGCTACAGCAAGGCGCTGCACCTGTCGCCGACCAAGACCTCGATGCTGGTCGCGATCCCCGTGCTGGTCGGGTCGCTGGGGCGGATCCCGGTCGGGATGCTGGCCGACAAGTTCGGCGGGCGGCTGATGTTCGCGATCATCTGCTTCGTCTCGATCGTGCCGGTCGTGTTCGTGGGCTGGTCGAACTCCTACGCGTCGCTGCTGTTGTGGGGGTTTCTGCTGGGCATCCCGGGCACCTCGTTCGCGATCGGCATCCCGTTCGTCAACTCCTGGTACGAGCCGGCGCGGCGCGGGTTCGCCACCGGCGTGTTCGGGGCTGGGATGGGCGGCACCGCCTTGTCCGCATTTTTCACGCCACGGCTGGTCGAATCGCTGGGCCGTTCCACGACACATCTGATCATGGGCGCGGCGCTCGCCGTCATGGGCGTCATCATGCTGCTGGCCAGCCGCAACTCGCCCGCCTGGCAGCCCAGCACCGATCCCGCGCTGCCCCGCATGAAAGAAGCGATGAAGATCAAGGCCACCTGGCAGTGCGCCTTCCTGTACGCGGTCGCGTTCGGCGGTTTCGTCGCGTTCTCCACCTACCTCCCCACCCTGCTGCAGAACGTCTACGAGTTCGCCCAGACCGAGGCGGGCCTGCGTACCGCCGGGTTCTCCATCGCCGCCGTGATCGCCCGCCCGCTCGGCGGCATCTCCTCCGACCGGATCGGTCCGATCCGGGTGCTGACGATCTCCTTCGCCGGCGCCGTCGCCATGGCCGTCGTCCTCGCCTTCAAGCCGCCGCTGGAGATCCCCGCCGGGGTCAGCTTCGTGCTCATGGCCTTCTTTCTCGGCCTCGGCGCCGGCGGCGTCTTCGCGCTCGTCGCCAAGCTCGTCGAGGCCTCGCGGGTCGGCACCGTCACCGGCCTCGTGGGCGCCGCCGGAGGGCTCGGCGGATACTTCCCGCCGCTGGTCATGGGCGTTGTCTACACCGCGACCGGCGCGTACACGATCGGCTATCTGCTCCTCGCGCTGACCGCCCTGATGGCGCTGCTTTACACCCTACGGGGGTTCAGAAAATGATTTGCCTGGTCAGGGTGGCTTTGACAGCCTAGTCAGGCTATGCGCTCCCTGCCTGAAGCCGATCCCGGCACCCCTGACATCCGCACGCCCTTCCGCTACCTGCTGTGGAACGCGCTGCGGCAGAAGACCGCGCTCGCGATCGGCATCGGATTCGCCACCCTCTGGTGGATGGGACAGGCGCTCGTCCCCGCGGTGCTCGGCAAGGGCGTCGACGCCGTCACCGCCAAGGACACCCGCGCGCTGCTGATCTGGTCGGCGGTGATGCTCGGGCTGGGCCTGCTGCAGGCCTTCGCCGGCATCATGCGCCACCGCTTCGCCGTCTACAACTGGCTGGCCGCCGCGTACCGCACCGTCCAGCTCACCACCCGCCACGCCACCCGCCTCGGCGCCACGCTGCCCAAGCGGCTGTCGACCGGCGAGGTCATCAGCGTCGGCAACTCCGACATCGCGCACATCGGCAGCTCGATGGACATCCTGCTGCGCGGGACCGGGTCGGTCGTGGCGATCGTCACCGTCACGATCTACCTCATCTCCACCTCCCTGCCGCTCGGCCTGCTCGTGCTCTTCGGCGTGCCGCTCATGGCCGTCGCCGTCGGCCCGCTGCTCAAGCCGCTGCACAAACGCCAGAAGGCCCACCGCGACCTGCAGGGCGAGCTGTCCACGCGCTCGGCCGACATCGTCTCCGGCCTGCGCGTCCTGCGCGGCATCGGCGGCGAGCAGGTCTTCTCCGGGCGCTACCAGGAGGAGTCGCAGCGCGTACGCCACGCCGGCGTCCGCGTGGCCGGCATCGAATCGCTGCTCGAAGGCGCCCAGATCCTGCTGCCCGGCGTGCTCATCGCCGTCGTCACCGGCATCGGCGCCTCCTTCGCGCTCGGCGGCCAGATCACCGCCGGACAGCTCGTCGCCTTCTACGGCTACGCCGTTTTCCTCATCGGCCCCATGCGCACCCTCACCGAGGCCGCGGACAAGCTGACCAAGGGCCACGTGGCCGCGCGCCGCGTGGTCCGGATCCTGTCGATGGAACCCGAGGTCGACGGCGGCACCGGCGCCTCGGAAGGCGGCGTCCTGCGCGACTCCTACAGCGGTGTCACGCTCCAGCCCGGCACCATGACCGCGCTGGCCGCCCCCACGCCCGAGCAGGCCATCGAGGTCGCCGACCGTCTCGGCCGCTACGCCCACGGCGACGTCACCTTCGGCGGCGTCGACCTGGCCGAGCTGCCGATCCCCGAGGTCCGCGAGCGCATCCTGGTCGCCGACAACGCCGCCCGCCTGTTCTCCGGCCGCCTGCGCGACGAACTCGACGTGCGCGGCAACGCCTCCATCGACGAGGTACGCCACGCGCTGCGGGCCGCCTGCGCCGAGGACATCGTGGACGCGCTGCCCGAAGGCCTCGACACCGTGGTCGCCGAGAGCGGCCGCGAGTTCTCCGGCGGCCAGCAGCAGCGGCTGCGCCTGGCCCGCGCCCTGGTGGCCGACCCCGAGGTGCTCATCCTCGTCGAGCCCACCAGCGCCGTCGACGCCCACAGCGAGGCCCGCATCGCCGAGCGGCTCGCCAAGGCGCGCGCCGGAAAGACCACGCTGATCTGCACCACCAGCCCGCTCGTGCTCGACCGCACCGAGCACGTCGTCTACCTGGAGGACGGGCGCGTCCACGCCGAAGGCCCGCACCGCGAGCTGCTCGCCACGTCCAGCGCCTACTCGGCGACCGTCACGAGAGGAGAGGACTGAACATGGCCGCGGAGCGTGAACGGAGCGGAGGGCCGAGATATGAGGCTCTCCGCGTAGTGAGCGACGAATGAGCAGAGAGATCCTGCCGGTCGCCGACCAGAAGCAGGTCCGCGCCTATGCCCGCCGGCTGACGCTCAAATATCCGCGCCAGCTCTCCGTCGCGCTCGCGCTGCACGGACTGGCCGCCGTGTCGGGCCTGGCCGTGCCGTGGCAGCTCGGCAGCCTGGTCCAGGACGTACAGGACGGCGCCCGGGTCAACGTGTGGCTCGTCGGCCTGGCCATCGGCGGCTTCCTGCTCATGCAGGCGTTGCTGGTGCGCTTCGCCGTGCTCGCCTCCTCCCGGCTGGGCGAGCGGGTGCTGGCCGAACTGCGCGAGGAGTTCGTCGACCGGGTGCTCGGGCTGCCGCTCTCCACCGTCGAGCGGGCGGGCTCCGGCGACCTGATCACCCGTACGTCGCGGGACGTCGACTCGTTGTCCAGGACGGTGCGGCACGCCGTACCGGAGACACTGATCGCGGTCGTGACCTTCACCATCACCATCGGCGCGCTGCTGCTGGTCAGCCCGCTGCTCACGCTGCCGATGCTGATCGCCGCACCCATCCTGTGGATCGCCACCCGCTGGTACCTGCGCCGGGCGCGCGACGGCTACCTGCGCGAGAACGCGGCCTACGCCGACATGACCGAAGGCCTGGCCGAGACCGTGGAAGGCGCCCGCGCCGTGGAGGCCCTGGGCCTGCAGCGCCGGCGCGCCGACCGTACCGACCGCGACATCACCGCCTCCTACGCCGCCGAGCGCTACACCCTCGGGCTGCGGACGGTCTGGTTCCCCGCCGTGGAACTCGGCTACGTGCTGCCCGTCGTCATCAGCCTGCTGATCGGCGGCCTGTTCTACATCAACGACTGGGTCACGCTCGCCCAGGTCACCGCCGCCACCCTCTACGCGCAGCAGCTCATCGACCCGCTCGACCGCTTCCTCATGTGGATCGACGAGCTCCAGGTCGGCGGCGCCGCCATGTCCCGGCTGCTGGGCGTGGCGAACGTCCCCGACGACCGCACCGCCACCGGCGCCCGGCCTTCAGGCGAACACCTCCAGGCCGACGACGTCCGCTACGCCTACCGGGCCGGCCGGGACGTCCTGCACGGCGTCTCGCTGACCGTCGCGCCCGGCGAACGCCTGGCCATGGTCGGCCCGTCCGGCGCCGGCAAGTCCACGCTCGGCAGGTTGCTGGCCGGGATCCACGGCCCGCGCACCGGCGCCGTGACCGTCGGCGACGTCCCCCTGGTCGACCTCCACCTGGACGACCTGCGCGGCCACGTCGCGCTCGTCACCCAGGAACACCACGTCTTCAAGGGCACGCTGCGCGACAACCTGCTCATCGCCCGTCCCGACGCCACCGATGATCGGGTACGGCAGGCGCTGGCGGCCGTCGACGCCCTCGACTGGGCGCTGGCCCTGGACGACGGCCTCGACACGGAAGTCGGCTCGGGCGGCCTGGCAGTATCCCCGGCCCAGGCCCAGCAGCTCGCGCTGGCCCGCCTCGTGCTGGCCGACCCGCACACACTGGTACTCGACGAGGCGACCTCCCTCATCGACCCGCGAGCGGCCAGGAACCTGGAACGCTCGCTGGCCGCCGTCCTGGAGGGCCGGACGGTCATCGCCATCGCCCACCGCCTGTACACGGCCCACGACGCCGACCGGGTCGCGGTGGTGGAGGACGGGACGATCAGTGAGCTGGGCAGCCACGACGAACTGGTGGCGCAGGGCGGCTCCTACGCCGCCTTGTGGTCCAGCTGGCACGGCACCCCCGCCCCCCGCTAACCCACCCCCTCGACCCCACCCCCCCACCCCCCGCCCTCGACCCCACCCCCCGCCCTCCGCCCTCCGCCCCAGCCCCCGCCCTCCGCCCCAGCCCCGACCCCCGAGCCCCGGGCCTCCACCCCCAGGTCCTGACTTCTCGGGTTCCCGGGCCTCCGGCCACCCGCCCCACCCCCGGCCCTCGGCCCCCGGCCCCCGGCCCCCGACCCCCGACTCCCGACCCCCGGCCCCCGACCCCGGGCCTCTGGATCCCCGGGTCTGGGTCTCGGCCATCCGGTTTCGCACCGGCTCCTGGTCGCCCTGACTCTGGATGGGTTGGGCTCTTCGGGTATGGCTTGTCGGCCCGCGAACGGGTGGTGGCCGAGATGGGTGAGCCCCGCTCCGGGTTTCCGGAGCGGGGCTCGGGTTGGGGCGGGACCGCCGTGCCGTACACGCTGATGGGTCAGGTGCGGTTGCGCAGGCGGTAGGCGACCGTGGAGACCCAGGCCAGCGCGACGGACACCCCGATCGCCAGGGTGAGCGAGCCCATGGGGCCGCCGCCCATCGTCCAGCCGTTGCCCAGGATGACGGCCACGCCGGCCACCCGGGAGATGATCGCGGAGGTGCGGTCGCCGGTGCGGGCGAAGTGGCGGCCCAGGACGAAACCGGCGGCGGCCAGCGCGAGGAAGGTGATCGATCCGGCCGCCATGTGGGCGATCGCGTGCCAGCTCATCCCGGCCGGAGGGCCCGCCGGGGTGCCGACCGGGAAGCCGTCGCCGGCGTCCATGGTGAAGGCTCCGGCGGCGATCATCCCGACGCCGACGACGCGGATCAGGCGGGGCGTCCAGACGCCACCCGGCCGGCCGTGCAGCGCGCGCCGCAGGCCGGTCGCGCCGGCGATGAACAGCACGCCGACCGTGACGAAGGTGGCGATCTGGATCCAGCCGAGTTCGCCGGTGGCCAGCTGGCTGAGGGGGTGGCGGGTGAGGTCGAAGCCCGCGCGGGTGAACGCCTGGGCCAGGGAGACCACCACCCAGACCGGCGCGGCGAGCGCGGCGGCGGCCAGCAGCGTACGGGTGGTGACGGGGCTGGTGACGGTGGTGGTGGTCATGTCTCTGGTCCTTTCGGTGTCTCTTCTGCCTACGCGTCGCCCAGGGCATGTGACAGGGAACGCTAGGGTGTGCGGCATGAGGTTTTTGCTGACGACCGTGGGCCAGCCGAGGGCTGACGAGACGCTTCAGATGGAGATGGGGAAGTTCATCCAGGAGTTGACGGAGGCGGGCGCGCTGATCGCCACCGGCGGCATGGAGCTGGGCGGCACCCTGATCAAGTCGGTCGGCGGTGAGATCACCGTCATGGACGGTCCGTTCGCCGAGGCCAAGGAGATGGCGGGCGGCTTCGCGCTGATCGAGGTCGGCTCCCGGGAGGAGGCGCTGGAGCTCTCCCGGCGCTTCTTCGCGATCATCGGGGATGGTGAGGGCAGGATGCAGCTGATCTACGGGTGACCGCCGCTGCTGCCGCGGTCAGCGACGTCTGGAAGGCCGAGTCCGCACGGATCATCGCCGGCCTGACGCGGATGGTCCGGGACGTGGGCCTGGCCGAGGAACTCGCCCAAGACGCACTGGTCGCCGCCTTGGAGCAGTGGCCGGACCAGGGCGTACCTGACAATCCTGGGGCTTGGCTCATGACGGCCGCCAAGCGGCGCGCCGTCGACCACCTGCGGCGTGGCGAACGGCAGGAGCGCAAACACGCCGAGATCGCCCGCACGTTGGAGCAGGAGGCCGGCCGGGACGCGGGGGCCGGGCGCGAGGCGGAGCTGTCCGGGACGTTAGGGCTGGATGATGATGTTCTGCGCCTGATGTTCATTTCGAGCCATCCGGTCCTGCCCACCGAGGAACGGGCCGCGCTGACCCTGCGCCTGCTCGGCGGCCTGACCTCCCAGGAGATCGCGCGCGCCTTCCTCGTTCCCGAGCAGACCGTCGCCCAGCGCATCGCCAAGGCCAAGCGCACGCTGGCCGACGAGCAGATCCCCTTCGAACTCCCGCCCGGCCCCGAACTCGCCACCCGCCTGGCCTCCGTCCTGGAGGTCCTCTACCTGATCTTCAACGAGGGCTACTCCGCCACGGCCGGCGACGACCTCACCCGCCCCGCCCTCGCCCTGGAAGCCCTCCGCCTGGGACGCCTGCTGGCCGGGCTGGCCCCCGGCGAGGCCGAGGTGCACGGTCTCGTCGCGCTGATGGAGATCCAGCAGTCGCGCTCGGCCGCCCGCACCGGCCCGTCCGGCGAACCCGTCCAGCTCCACGAGCAGGACCGCGGCCTCTGGGACCGGGACCTGATCAACCGCGGCTTCGCCTCGATGCTGCGCGCCCGCCAGTCCGGCGGCCCCCTGGGCCCCTACGTCCTGCAGGCCGCCATCGCCGTCTCCCACGCCCAGGCCGGAAGCGCCGCCGAGACCAACTGGCCCCAGATCGCCGCGCTGTATGGGGCATTGGCCCGCCTGATGCCGTCTCCGGTCGTCCAGCTCAACCGGGCCGTGGCGGTGGGCATGGCCGAGGGGCCGGAGGCGGGGCTGGCCCTGATCGACGAGCTGACCAGGGACCCGGCCCTGAAGGACTACCACCCGTTGTCGGTGGTGCACGGCGACCTGCTGGCCCGGTTGGGGCGGTACGAGGAGGCCGGCACCCAGTTCGAACGCGCCGCCGCCCTGACCCGCAACGCCGCCGAACGCACCTTCCTCCTCAAACGCGCCACCACCCCCCACACGCCCGACACCCACACGCCCGACACCCACACGCCCGACACCCCACAGCCCGACACCCCCGGGTCGCACCCTGCCTCCGCGACTGCGACTGCGACTGCGACTGCGACTGCGACCGCGACCGCGACCGCGACCGCGACCGCGACCACGGCCACGCCCCAGACCACGGCCACGCCCCAGACCACGGCCACGCCCCAGACCACGGCCACGCCCCAGACCACGGCCACGCCCCAGACCACGGCCACGCCCCAGACCGCGACGGCGCCCAAGACCACGGCCGCGCCCGGCGGCACGACCAGGCCGCACGGTGTCGCTGCGCCCAACACCGCCGCGCCCCACATCCCGCCCCGGCCGGACAGCATCAGCGTGCCCGGAGCCCCGCCAACCCCGGACGGCACCGCCGCGCCCCACGCCTCCTCCGCGATGCCGTCAATGGGCGCGGATCCGGTTGGAGGTGCGGGAAGGACGTTGGGGGAGGTGGTGGAGGGGTTTCTGGCGCGGGCGGATCTGGGGGCCGAGACGTTGCGGTCCTATGGGCAGACGTTGCGCCGGCTCCGGCTGGACCTGGGTCCTCGCACGCCGCTGGGTGCGGTGGACGCCGCGAAGGTGGCCAGGGTGTTCGCCCTCGCCTGGGGTACGGCCGCGCCCAAAACCTGGAACCGGCACCGCGCCGCCGTACGCTCATTCTCGGCATGGGCGGCCATCCCCGACCTCTCCACCGACCTGGAGCGCAGAACGGAGAGCCGCGAACGGCGCCCAGCCATGGACGGCCCCGGTCTGCGGGCCCTCTGGCGTCACCCGTCCCTCCGCGAGCGCACCCTGTGGCGCCTCATCCACGAGTCCGGCGCCGGCGCGAAGGCCGTGCTGTCACTCAACGTCGAGGACCTGGACCTGGAAGCGCGCCGCGCTCGCGTGGGTCCGACGTGGATCACCTGGGGGTACGGCACCGCCGAACTCCTGCCCGCCCTCCTGGCAGGCCGGTCGAGAGGCCCGGTCTTCCTGGCCGACCGCAGACCCGCGCCGGCCCGCAGGCCGAAGCCCGCCGACCTGTGCCCGGAGACGGGCCGGGGCCGTCTGTCGTACGAGCGGTCGGAGTACCTCTTCAAGCAGGCCTCCGGCGGCTTCACACTTCATCAGCTGAAAGTCTGGAATAGAGCATTCCGTTCTGATACAGTAGAGCCATCGAACGACAGCGAAAGGAACCCCCCATGACCGAGTGGAACATCCTCACCCAGGCCCACGCCGCCCTCCGCCAGGCCGTCGCCGGCGTCCCCGACAACGGCTGGCGGCTCCCCACCCCCTGCTCGGACTGGAACGTCACCCAGGTCCTCCAGCACGCGTCCGGCGACCAGCTGGGTTACGCCAGCGCCCTGACCGGCGGCCCCAGCCCCGAGGAGGACCCCTTCGCCCCCTCCGGCAACCTGTCGGCCTCGGTGGCGGACACCCTGGAGCCCGCCCTCGAAGCCGCCGAGCAGGCCTGGTCGGAAGTGGCCGAGAACGCGGTGGACGTCCCCGTCCCGCTCCCGCCCTTCAAGCTCCCCGCCCCGGTGGCTGTGGGCGCCTGCGCCCTGGACGCCGCGGTGCACGCCTGGGACATCGCCATGGCCACCGGCCGCCCCTCTCCGCTCTCCGCCGACCTGGCCCGCGACCTCCTCCCCGTAGCCCACCAGATCGTCGAAGGCCCCCGAGCCTACGGCATGTACGCCGCCGCCCTGGACGCCGAGGCCAACGACGACGCCGTGGCCACCCTCCTCCGCTACCTCGGCCGCAACCCCTCCTGGACCCCCACCCCCTGACCTCAGCAGCCGCAGGCGAGGTCCAGCCTGGAACCATGGCCCGGCCCCACGCCCAGAGCCCGGAAACCCCAGACCCGCCCGAAGCCCACGCCCCACCGGCCAAGGAGCCGTGGGGCGGGACTGCGCGGTGGAGCGGGAAGGGGGAACCCTCTGCGGGGGTCGGTCCCTTGTGGGTTCGGGGGTTGAGTGGGGTGAGCTCCCGGTGAGCCGGCGCAGTGAGGTCGGGGATTAGCACTTGGTGTCTGGCTGGGTGGGGAGTTTGGCATGGGTGAGGTAGTGGTCGATGTGGTCGCGGGCGCAGGTGTTGGACATGTACAGCGTGTGCCCGGGGCCCTCGTGGCGTACCACCGCGCTCCCCGGCACCTGGTCCACCACTCGCTTCACCGCGTCCGACTCGCCCCACGCCCCGCTCCCCAGCAACGGCGGCAGGCCCTTGGGCAGTGGCTTGGGGGGATTGGTCACGCCGGTCGGCCAGCCCACGCAGCCCAGTGTCCCGCTGGCCAGGGTGCCCGCGGTGCCGGTGTTCGGTGCCACCTTGTGCAACCGGCGCAGGCCCGCCTCCATCTCGGTCCGGTTGGCGAAGCGGGGCCAGTCCGTGCACTCGGTGACGCCGGTGGACTGGTCGGGGTAGCGCAGGCCGCGCTCGGGGAGGAAGCCGGAGGCGTCGCCCGCCACCGCGGATGTGATGGCGGCCGACACGGCGGGGAAGGCGCCGGGACCGCCCGCACGGACCATGCCCAGCATCAGGTCCTGAAGGTCGGTGCCGTTGTAGGCGACGCCGGGCGCCTTCTTGGCCGGGATCGGCTGGCGGTTGGCCGCCGCCACCAAGCTGCGCCATTGGCGGGCGGAGCCCGCGCCCTTCCAGGTGAAGTAGCGGCCCGCGAAGGTCTCGTTGGTTCTGGCCATCGCGTCCAGCTCGGCCGGCCAGTCGGCGGCGCTGTGGTTCCAGGTGCCGTCGAGGGCGATGGTCCTGACCTTGTCGGGGAACAGCCTGGCGTAGTCCTGGCCGTAGAAGCCCGCGTAGGAGGCGCCGTAGTAGTTGAGGCGGCCCTCGCCCAGGGCCTTCCTGATGGCCTCCATGTCGCGGGCCTGGTCGGCCGAGCTCATGTTGGCGAACAGCTCGGGGTCCTTGCCACGGCACGGCTCGGCGTAGCCCCGGTTGGTGTCGTGCAGGCGGCCGAACTCCGCGTCGTCCTCGGGGAAGGCGGCGATCGGGATCCTGGTCCACGTGCAGGGCAGGCCGGTGCTGAGGCCGCGGAACTGCTCGCCGTAGCCGCGGGTGTCCCAGGTGACGATGTGCATGCGCTTGCGCAGGTTCGCCCAGGTGGCGGCGGTCTGCTGGGTCAGGGCGATGCCGGGGCCGCCCGGCCCGCCGTACGCGATCAGGGCTGAGCCCTCGGCCCTGCCGGTCGACTTGAGGCGGCCCAGCTTCAGGGTGATGGTGCGCCCGGCGGGTTTGCTCCAGTCGACCGGCACCTTGAGGTCGGCGCACTCCATGCCGGCCTTGTCGCCGGGGCAGGGGCTCCAGGTGAGGTCGTCGGCGGGCGTGGGGGTGACCGTCAGCGCCAGTGTGAGGGCGAGGGATGTCCACATGGCGTAAAGGATCGTGGGGGAGGGGCGGATGGCGCGTCGGACCACGGTCTGGTGTTGGCAGGCCGTGGTCCTACCCAGGTATGTCAGCCCACGGTACGGCGCAGCGCCTCTCCGGTCAGCGAACCGGCGAAGCCGAGCAGCTCGGCGGGGGTGCCCTCGAAGACGATCTCGCCGCCGTCCTTGCCCCCGTCGGGCCCCAGGTCGATGATCCAGTCGGCGTGCATGATCACGTCGAGGTTGTGCTCGATGACCACGACCGTGTTGCCCTGGTCGACCAGCCGGTTCATCAGCGCCAGCAGCGTGCCGACGTCGGACATGTGCAGGCCGGTGGTCGGCTCGTCGAGCACGTACACGCCGCCGGTGCGCTGGAGCTGCGTGGCCAGCTTGATGCGCTGCCGTTCGCCGCCGGACAGGCTGCTCAGCGACTGGCCGAGCGACAGGTACTCCAGGCCGACGTCGATCAGCCCCTGCAGCTTGGGCCGCACCGCCTTCTCGGTGAAGAACTCCACCGCCTCCTCCGCCGCCATCTCCAGCACGTCCGCGATGGACTTGCCCCGCAGCTCGTGCGCCAGCACCGACTCCTTGAACCGGCGGCCGTCGCAGGTGTCGCAGTGGGTGGTGACCGGGTCCATGTAGGCGACCTCGGTGATGATGACGCCCTTGCCCTGGCAGCCCTCGCAGGCGCCGTCGGAGTTGAAGCTGAACAGGCCCGGCGCGACGCCGTTGGCCTTGGCGAACAGCGAGCGGATCGTGTCCATGACGCCGATGTAGGTGGACGGGGTGGAGCGGGTGGAGGCGCCGATCGCCGACTGGTCGACGAAGACCGACTCGGGATAGGTGGTCATGAACACGTCGGCGATCAGGCTGGACTTGCCCGATCCCGCCACGCCGGTGACCGCCGTGAGCACCCCGGTCGGCACGCTGACCGAGACGTTCTTGAGGTTGTGCAGGTCGGCGCCCTCGATCGGCAGCTTGCCGTCGGGGGTCCTGACCTCCGTCTTGAGCGTGCCCGTGGCGCGCAGTCCCGCGCCGGTGCGGGTGTCGGCCCTGCGCAGCTCCTCGACGGTGCCCTCGAAGACGATCGTGCCGCCGTGGGCGCCGGCGCCGGGACCGACGTCGACCACGTGGTCGGCCACCGCGATCACGTCGGGGTCGTGCTCGACCACCAGCACGGTGTTGCCCTGGTCGCGCAGCGCGGCGAGCAGCGTGTTGAGCCGGCCGACGTCGCGCGGGTGCAGTCCGGTGCTCGGCTCGTCGAAGATGTAGGTGACGCCGATCAGCGTGCTGCCGAGGTGCTTGACCAGCTTGAGCCGCTGGCCCTCGCCGCCCGACAGCGTGGCCGTGGCCCGGTCGAGGCTGAGGTAGCCGAGCCCGATGCCGGCCACGCGCTCCAGCGCGACCCGCGCCCCGTCGGCCAGCGGGGTGCCCAGCCCGGCCAGCTCCTCGATCAGGTCGGTGATCTGCATGGCCGCGTAGTCGGCGATGTTTCTGCCGTTGACGCGCGGGGCCAGCGCCTCGGGGCTGAGCCTGGCGCCGTGGCAGAGCGTGCAGACGCCCTCGGTGATGAACGGCTTGATCTGCTCGCGCGTCTTCTCGCTGGTCTCACGCTTGAGCCTCGTACGCACGAAGTTGTCGAGCAGCCCCTCGTAGGTCATGTTGAACATGCCGCCGACCGAGACCTTGCCGGAGCCGTGCAGGAACGCGTGCTCCTCCTCCGGCGAGTAGTCCTTGACCGGCTTGTCCGGGTCGAGCGGCTCGTGCTTGGCGTAGACCTGCCAGGAGGCGCTGCCGACCTTGTAACCCGGCAGCAGGATCGCGCCCTCGTTGAGCGACTTCTCGCGGTCGACCATCATCTCCAGGATCGGCTGCACCGAACGGCCGATGCCATCGCACTCCGGGCACATGCCCTTGGGGTCGTTGAAGGAGAAGAGGTTGACCGGCAGCCCGCTCTCGCGTGAGAACAGGCCGCGGATCATCGGCATGATGTCGGTCATGGTGCCGACGGTGGAGCGGGCGTTGCCGCTGACCGGCTTCTGGTCGACGATGACGGGCGTGGTCAGCCCGCTGATGGCGTCGGCGTGCGGCCGCTCGTACTTGGGCAGCTGGTTGCGGATGAACCAGCTGAAGGTCCCGTAGAGCTGCCGCTGCGCCTCGACCGCGACGGTGTCGAAGACGATCGACGACTTTCCGGAGCCGGATACACCGGTGAACACGGTGATCTTGTTCTTGGGGATCTCCAGGGAGACATCCTTGAGGTTGTGCTCCCTGGCCCCGACAATCGTGATGTTTTCGTGCACCGGCGCAGCCTAGCCACCGGCACCGACAGGTTTCAGACCTCCAGCGCCCGCTTGAGGAAGTCCACCTGGAGCAGCAGGAGGTTCTCCGCCACGACCTCCTGCGGGGTCATGTGCGTGACGCCCGACAGCGGCAGCACGCTGTGCTGGCGGCCGGCGGCCAGCAGGGCGGACGACAGCCGGAGCGTGTGCGCCGCCACCACGTTGTCGTCGGCCAGACCGTGGATCAGCAGCAGCGGGCGCTCCAGCTTGGCGGCGTCGCCGAACAGCGAGGACTGGTCGTAGACCTGCGGTCGCTCGTCCGGGTGGCCGAGGTAGCGCTCGGTGTAGCAGGTGTCGTAGAGCCGCCAGTCGGTCACCGGGGCCCCGGCGACCGCCGCGTGGAAGACGTCGGGACGGCGCAGCACGGCCAGCGCCGCCAGGTAGCCGCCGAACGACCAGCCCCTGATCGCCACCTTGGTCAGGTCGAGGTCGCCCGAGTACTGCTCGGCCACGCCCTGCAGGGCGTCGATCTGGTCCTCCAGCACCGGCCCCGCCAGGTCGTCGAGCACGGCCCGCTCGAAGGCGGGGCCGCGGCCGGGAGTGCCGCGGCCGTCGGCCACGACGACCGCGAAGCCCTGCTCGGCGAACCACTGGCTGCCCAGGTAGGCGTTGTGGCTCGACAGCACCCGCTGCGCGTGCGGCCCGCCGTACGGATCCATGAGGACGGGCAGCTTGCCGGAGCCGGACTCGTACCACGAGGGCAGCACCACCGCGGTGGACAGCTCGCGCCGGCCGGAGCGGCCGAGTGAGACGCGCAGGTCGAGGCCGGGGCGCTCGGCCAGTGACGCGACGGGGATCGCCATGCCGTCGCGCCTGACGACGGTGGTGGAGACGCCCTCGCTGTCGAGGGTCTGCTCGCTCAGCACGCCCACGCCGCCGGACATGCGGCCGGAGAAGACGCCGGAGCGGGTGGAGACGGGCAGCAGGGAGGTGCCGTCCCAGGTCCAGAGCTGGATCTCGCTGGGGTCGCCGCCGCTGGCGCGGAACAGGACGCTGTCGTGGTCGACGTCGAGGACCTCGCGCACCTGCAGGGTGGGCGGGGTGACGGCCCGGTCGCCGACGAACAGGCGGTTGCCGCCGTCCAGCGCGGCGATCCAGACCAGCGAGCCGTCGTCGAGGTGGGCGGGGACGCCGCCGAAGACGTCCACCCACGCCGGGTCGGTGTCCTCGCGCACGAGCGTCGAGGCGCCGGTCAGCGGGTCGACGGAGAACAGCCGCAGCGCCTTCTGGTCGCGCGGCATGGTCACGATCGAGAGCGCGTGGGAGTCCCAGGCGGCGGCGGCCAGGTACTCGTCCTCGAACGGCACCGTCACGCGCGAGCCGTCCAGGCCCAGGACGAACAGCTCGACCCGCGCGTTCGGCGTGCCGGCGGCGGGATAGCGCTGAGGTACGGCGGGCCGGTCGGGGTTGGCGGGATCGGCGATGAACCACTCCTGCACCGGCGCCTCGTCGGCCCGCTCCACCAGGAGCTTGTCACCGGTGGGAGCCCACCAGTAGCCGCGCATCCTGTCCATCTCCTCGGCGGCGATGAACTCGGCCAGCCCGTAGGTGACGGTCTCCGACTCCGGCGCGGCCAGCACGCGGTCGCGGCCTGAGGCCAGGTCGTGCACGTGGAGCGCGCCGCCGGTGACGTAGGCGACGCTGCGCCCGTCAGGGGCCAGGCGGGGGTCGATGACGCCGCCCGCGGTCTCGATCCCGCGGGTGCGGCCGGTGGCCACGTCGGTCAGGTAAAGGCCGCCGGACAGCGCGAACGCGACCAGCGCGGCCTCGGCGTCGGCGGAGTAGGCGACCACGCCGCCCGCCTGCTCGCGGCTGCGCTCGCGGCGCGCCTTCTCCTCCGGCGGGAGGTTCTCCTCGCCGGCGAGGAGAGCGTCGGCGAGCTTGCGCGGGTCGACGACCAGGCGCTCGACGTGGGTCTCGGTGTCGAGCTCCCACAGGCACGTGACCGGGTCGACACCCGACTGGGTACGCAGGAAGAGCACCCGCCCACCGTCGGGAGAGATCGTGAAGCCCCTCGGCACTCCAAGGGTGAATCGTCGGGTCCGTGCGGACATGCGCGGGTAACTCTCACTCATGGCCTCAATCCTGCCAGCAAGGTGCCTTTGGTTAGGCTCGGGGACATGACTGATCGGCGGCTGCTGCTCGTGCACGCGCACCCGGACGACGAGACGATCAACACCGGGGCCACGATGGCGCGATACGTGGCGGAAGGCGCGCACGTCACGCTGGTGACCTGCACGCTGGGCGAGGAGGGCGAGGTGATCCCGCCGGAGCTGGCCCACCTGGAGGGCGACCCCGAGCTGGGCGAGCACCGCGCGAAGGAGCTGGTCCAGGCGCTCAGCGCGCTGGGCGTGGACGACCACCGCTACCTCGGCTACCGCGACTCGGGCATGATGGGCGCCGCCTCCAACGACGACGCGTCCGCCTTCTGGGGCGCCGACGTGGACGAGGCCGCGGCCGGGCTGGTCACGGTGATCCGCGAGGTACGCCCGCAGGTCCTGGTCACCTACGACGCCAACGGCTACTACGGCCACCCCGACCACATCCAGGCCCACCGCGTCTCGGTACGGGCGTTCGACCTGGCCGCCGACCCGGCGTTCCGTCCCGGGGACGGCGAGCCGTGGCAGGTGGCCAAGTTCTACTTCACCGCCACCGCCAGGTCGGTGATGCTCAGGGACGCCGAGGCGCTGGCCGACTCGGGCACCGGCTTCCTCGTCGAGGACCCCCGTGACCTGCCGTTCGGCAGCGCCGACGACGAGATCACCACCGAGGTCGACGCCCGGCCCTGGCTGGTGAACAAACTGGACGCCATGCGCGCCCACGCCACCCAGATCACCGTGAAGGCGCCGTTCTTCGCGCTGTCCAACAACATCGGCCAGCGGGCGGCAGGGGTGGAGCACTTCATCCTGTACCGCGGCGCCATGGGCAAGGCGATCCCGGGCGCTCCGGTCGAGGCGGGCGGGATCGGCGAGCCGTACACCCGCGAGAACGACCTGTTCTCCGGCATCCACTAACCTCGTTCGCCATGGAGCAGTCGGCGCTGGGTGGCGCGGCCTACGGCATGTTGCTGGTGCTGGGCCTCGCGATGGGCCTGGTCGGCGGGTTCACCCATGCCTGGTATCTCGGGCAGATCCCGGTCGCGGCGCTCGTGTGGGTGCTGCTGTTGTTCGGCATCTGCTGGGGCGCGGGCCGCTTGATGCGCTCCAAGCTCGGCGCCGGGCTGGTCGCCGTCGGCTGGCTGCTCGTGTCGATGGCGTTCTCGCTGAAGTGGGCGGCGGGCGACCTCGTGATCGCCGGCGACCTCGCCGGCTATCTCTACCTGTACGGCGGAGCGGTCGCGGTGGTCGCGGCCTTCCTGCTGGCGCCCTCCTCACCCGCCTCGGGATCGTGGCTCCTCTACGGCCGGCAAACCCAAGAACCCGACGACCTGAGGACGTGAAACGAGGGGGCAGCCGGTCTGCGGGCGGCTGCCCCCTCGAGATCCTCGCTGCTCTTACTGGGTGGGAGCGGTCGGGTCGGGGGTGTCCTCCGGCGGCTCGGTCTCCTCGGGGGGAGCGGTGTCCGTCGGGGTGGGCTCGGTCGGCGCGGGGCAGGTCGGTACGCCGGTGTCGGTCGGTGTCGGGGTTCCGGGGTCCGTGGCCGTAGGCGTGCCCGTGCCGGTGGGCGTGGGCGTGCCGGGGTCGGTCACGGTCGGCGTCACGGTGGGGGTGGGCGTCGGGGTCGGAGTGCCGGCGGCCGGCGGCGATGGCGTGTCAGTGACCGTGGGCGTGCCCGTGGGCGTCGGGGTGCCCGGGTCCGTCGCCGTGGGTGTGACCGTGGGCTCCGGCGGCGCGGGCTGGCAGGTGAACGTCACCGTCACCGTCTCGGCGGGCGGCGCGGGGGCCTGCTCGGTGACCGTCACGGTCTCCGTCGCCGTCTGGGTCACGGTGACCGTCTCGGCGGGGGCCGTCGCGGTGACCGTCGTGGTGGCGCCGCCGGTCGGCGTCGCGGTGACGGTCTTCGTCGGCCACGGCAGCGTCTTCAGGCTGACCGTGGGCTTGCCCTTCTTCTTGAAGGAGCCCTTGCCGAGCTTCTTGGTGGTCTTGCCCGCCCCGGTCGTCACGGGGAGCTGTGCGGTCGCCGTCCTGCACTTCTTGGCCTTGCACACGCGCTGCTTGACGGTGAACCGGGCGGCTCCGCCGTAGCGGACGGCGACGTCCAGATAGGAGACGCCCTTCTTCTTGACGACCTTCGTCTTGGCGGTGTACTCCCCAGCTGTGGAGGTGGGAGTGGGGCTCGTGGTCGGTGTCGCTAAGGCGACCTGGGCGCCGACGGGGTGGCTCGCGTCTCGTAGGGGGTCCGATGCTGACGTCTGGGTGACCGCGACGCCGCCTACTGTGGCGAGTGCCATCGTTCCGACAACCGCGGTCAAGATGGTGAATCGCATGATCCTGCTCTTGTGGGAGATTTCAGGACGTGGATCATTATTCCGACTTGTCAAGATTGGTCAAGGGTGAGTCGACCGAAAACCCCCTACCGAATCCGCCGGGTGGTAAACCTCGTGAACCTGGCGACGCCCCTCGGCCTGCTCATCTCCGTCGTGGGCGGCGCCGTGCGGCAACCCGGGCCCGACGGGCTGATCCTGGCTTTCGGCTACCGCTACCGCTTCCCCGTCGCGGGCGCGTTCACCGTGGGAAACGTCGTCCTGACCAGGCACCAAAGCCTCGACGAACGCCTCATCCGGCACGAGGGCCGCCACGCGACCCAGTGGGCCTGCTGCGCCGGGCTCCCCATGCTCCCGCTCTACCTGCTCGCCATGTTCACCTCCCTGCTCATTTGCGGACACCAGGCCTCCTACAACGTGTTCGAACGGCTGGCCAACCTGGATGACGGCGGCTACCCCAGGAAAGCCCCCTGGTGGAGAAGACGCCCACATGGGGATCATTCAGAGTGATCGCTCAGTTACTCAGGGCAGGGGACCATTCATGACGCAGACCGTTCACGCGCCGCAATGGCCGGAGGACTTCCGTGACCGTCTCACCGCCCCCCTCCCCGACTTCCGCGAGTTGCTGAGCGCCGCCTGGCACGGCGGCTTCCGTCCCGACATCGGGGACGCCGACCAGATCCCCGTGCTGCGCGGCGGCGGCCTGCCACGGGTCGAGACCGGCCAGACGGCCGTGACGTGGGTCGGCCACTCCACGTTCGTGGTGCGGGTCGGCGGCCTCACGGTGCTGACCGATCCCGTGTGGTCGCGCCGCATCCCGGGAACCCGGCAGCGGCTCACGCCCCCCGGTGTGGCCTGGAGCGACCTGCCCACGATCGACGCCGTGGTGATCAGCCACAACCACTACGACCACCTCGACGCGCCCACCATCCGCCGGCTTCCCCGCCACACGCCCATGCTCGTGCCCGCCCGGCTCGGGCCGTGGTTCACCCGGCGGGGGTTCAGGCAGGTCCACGAGCTGGACTGGTGGGACTCCACGAAGATCGGCGACGTGCGCTTCGACTTCGTGCCCGCCCACCACTGGAGCCGAAGGACCATCTGGGACACCTGCAAGACGTTGTGGGGCGGCTGGGTGATCGGCGAGTCGGTGTACTTCGCCGGTGACACCGCCTATGGGGAACGGCTGACGCAGATCGGCGAGCGCTACCCGGGGCTGGACCTGGCGCTGATGCCGGTCGGCGCCTACGAGCCCAACTGGTTCCTGAAGACCTCCCACGTCAACCCGGCCGAGGCCGTCCAGGGGTTTCTGGACGTCGGGGCGAGCCGGATGGCGACCATGCACTGGGGGACGTTTCTGCTGTCGGGGGAGGAATTGCTGGCTCCGATCGTCAGCACCCGGGCCGCGTGGAGCGCGCTGGGGCTGCCGCGCGAGAGCCTCTGGGACCTGGCCGTGGGAGAGTCGCGGACGTTCATGCCCTGATCCTCGCCAGCGCGAGCGCGCCGATGCCGAGGCCGGAGACCGCTCCGGCCGCCAGCACCGAGGCGGTCGACGGGCCCGCGACCGTGATGCCGGCCAGGGCCAGGCCGGAGACGACGGCGGAGAAGGCCGCGTAGATCCAGACGGCCAGCCGTACCACGGAGAGGTCGGCGACCAGCCACGCCAGGGCGGGCAGGAGCAGGATGCCGTGCATGAGGACGGCGTGCGCGGGCTTAAGCGAGCCCGCGAGCAGGTAGGCGGTCCGGGGGTCGCCGCTCATCACCTCGGCCAGCCCGCGGGCGATCATCACACCGCCGGACGCCATCGCGAGCAGCAGCGTCACGAACCCGGCGCGGACCGCGAGCAGCATCGCCGGAGGGGCCTCGGCGTGGCGGCGGAACGCGGCCACGGTCATGACGACCACGCTCACGATGAGGACCCCGCCGCCGGCCGCCAGCGTGCGGGCGATCAGCGCGTCGAGCGGCGTCTCCAAGTTGAAGTGCGACGGCACGCCGCGCCACGCCTGCAGCGTGATCAGCGACACCTCGGCCACCGAGGCCGCGGTGAAGGCCCCCATCAGCCAGGTACGGCCCCGCAACCGCACCAGCCCGGTCACCCAGGCCAGCGTCAGCACGCTCAGCCCGAACGACAGCCCGAACGTGAACGGCTTGCGCCAGCCCACCGGCCCGTCCCAGGGGCCGCCGTCCACGACGAGCAGCCCGAGGTGGAACAGGCCGGCGACGACGAGCAGGCAGCCGATCGGGTACCAGAGGCGGTTCATGCCTCCAGGGTCGTGCGGGAGGCGGCGCCGGGCATCGGCGCCGCGTCGTGTTCCCGGCTACTCCTAGGGATGTAGGCGCAGGGTGTGGACGCGGGCGCCGAGCATCGGCAGCAGCCTGCCCTGAGCCCACGGCTCCGTCTGGTCCCAGTAATTGGCGTGGTAGGCGTGGCCGGAGGCGCCGGTCAGGTTGATCCACTGCGACTTGGCCAGGTCGCTCAGGTCGATGATCATGCGCATCGAGGGGACGGCGTTGATCTCGTAGCCGCTCTGGGCGTTCCAGCCGGTGGCGTTGACCGCGTCCTTGCTGCCCGCGACGCTGATCGGGCCGCGGTTGAACAGCATCTCGATCGGGGCGATGCCCGAGGTGCCGAACGTGGCGTTGGTGAGCCGCAGCGTGTGCATGTCGCCCCAGCGCCACTGCTTCACCTCGGCGCCGAAGCGGTCGGACAGTTCCTGGTAGGCGTCGGCCATCGCCTGGCGCAGCACGTCGTCGCGGGTCTCGGTGCGGTCCTTGGTGGTGGTCACGTCCCAGAACGGGTCCTCGGGCGCCTGGAGGAGGTCGCCCACGACCTCGAACCAGCGGTCGCCGCCGGCCGGGCGGGCCTGCTGGGGGAGGTCGTCGTCGAACAGGCCCTTCAGCAGGTGGCGCCAGACGGCGTTGAAGTAGGCGGCCGGGGCCGAGTCGAGGGTCTGGGAGCCGTCCCAGTCCTTCAGGAGCTGCCGCGCCTCGGTGCCGGGACCGGCCAGGCTCACCTGCATCAGCGCGGGGACCAGCGTCGCGGCGAAGCCGTTGCGGGTGTCCTGCTGGATCCTGGACATGGCCGCGGCGTCCAGTTTGCCCTTCGCGATCTCGGCCTTCAGCAGGTCGACGATGCGCTGGGAGCGGTAGCCGTACGCCCAGTCCTTGGTGAGAAGGGGTTTGTAGCGGGCGGGGTCGATGACGGCGTTGTTGGCCGTGACGATGTAGCCCTCGGTGGGGTCGGCGACGCTCGGGAGCTGGTCGTAGGGGATGGGGGCGGTCTTCCAGTCGTACTCGCCGGTCCAGCCGGGCACGGGCCAGGTCCCGTCGCCCTTCTCCCTGACCGGGATGCGCCCGGGGGCCTGGTAGCCGATCCTGCCGTCCGTGTCGGCGTACACGAGGTTTTGGGCGGGCACCTCGAACAGCGCCGCGGCCGCGCGGAACTCGTGCCAGTCGGCGGCCTGGTTGAGGTCGAAGATCGCGTCGGCGGTACGGCCCGGCATCAACGCCGTCCACTGCAGGGCCACGGCGGTGGCCTCGCCGGAGGGTTTCACGTTGCCCATGACCTCGTTGACCAGCGGCCCGTGCCGGGTCGACCGGACCGTGATCGTCACCGGGGCGCCCCCGGCCACCTTGATCTGCTCCTGGCGGGTCTCCAGCTTGGCCCAGTCGCCCTTGTAGAGGTAGGTGCCGTCCTTGACCTGCTCCAGGAAGAGGTCGGCGACGTCGGGTCCCAGGTTGGTGAAACCCCAGGCGATCTTGTCCGTCTGCCCGATGATGACGCCGGGCACGCCGGAGAAGGTGAAGCCGGTGACGTCGAACATGCATTTTTCGGATTTCTGCCGACAATGCAGGCCGGCCTGGTACCAGACGGACGGCATCGCGGGGGAGAGGTGCGGGTCGTTGGCCAGCAGCGGCTTGCCCGACTTCGTGTGCTCGCCCGAGACCACCCAGGAGTTCGACCCGATGCCCTCGCGCTCGGCCGTGCCCATCGAGCTCGGGACCGCGTCGAAGGCCTGGGCGGCCCGGCTCAGCGCCTCGGCGCCGTCCGTGCGCGGCTGCGCGGTCTCGTCGAAGCGGTCCTCGGAGATCGCGCCCTGGGTGACGATCGGCTGGTGCTCGCCGTACGGGTAGCCGGGGTAGAGCTGCTCGACCCGCTCGCGGGGCAGCTTGGTGGCGGCCAGCGCCCGGTCGATCTCGTCCTCCATGTTGGAGCGCAGGTCCCAGGCCATGGCCTTGAGCCAGGCGACCGAGTCGAGTGCCGACCAGGGCTCGGGCTTGTAGCCGGAGTTCTGGAGCTTCAGGACGGAGTACTCCAGGCTGCGCCGTGAGGCGTCCGGGTTGGCCGCCAGCCAGGCGTTGACGCCCTTGGCGTAGGAGTCGAGGTAGCGGCGGGTGCGCTCGCTGAGCATCGGCAGCTCTTGCTCGGCGACCCTGCGCCAGCCCATCGTCCTGATGGCCTTGTCGTTGTCGAGGGTGGCGGCGCCGAACATCTCCGACAGGCGCCCGGTGGTGAGGTGCCGGCGGAAGTCCATCTCCCAGAAGCGGTCCTGGGCGTGGACGTACCCCTGGGCCATGAACAGGTCCTCGGCCGTGTCGGCGTAGATCTGCGGGATCCCGTAGGCGTCGCGCCGCACCTCGACGTTCCCGGCCAGCCCGGCGACCTTGATCTCCCCCTCGACCTGGGGAAACGACTGCCGCACGATCACGGTGACGACTCCGGCCAGGACCAGGCCCAGCGCCAGGAGGACGGTCACGATCCGCGCCGTCCAGCGCAACGGCCACGGCAGCCCGGCATAGGGCCTAAACCTCACGAATACCTCCATCTCACCAGCCCGCACCCAGTGTGACACCAGCGAACCAGTGCGACGGTCCTCTCTCGGCTCAGGCCCGCTCTCCCAGAAACGCCTCCCACGTGCACCCACCCGTCGTGCCCCCGGCGAGCGTGAGGTTGTCCCCTGCCCGGTAGGCCCGCCCCGCCTTGCCCGGCATCCGGACCGGCAGCATGAGCCGCCGCTTCCCGGCCGTGGCCAGGTACCCGCGTACCAGGTCGCCCATCCCGTAGACCGCCGGCCCCGCGAGGTCGGCGACCAGCCCGGCGGGTTCGGCCTGCGCGAGCTCCACCAGCCGCTCGGCCACGTCCCGCGCGTCCACGGGCTGGAACCGCAGCCCGCCGGGGACCGGCACGACCGGCATCTTCGCCATCGCCGTGGCGACCTTGAGCGCGAGGTCGTGGAACTGGGCGGCGCGCAGGATGGTCCACGGGATCCCCGACTCCATCACCGCCCGCTCGGCCGCGAGCTTGTTCCTGAACCACCCGAGCGGCACCCGGTCGGCCCCGATGACCGAGATGAACACGATGTGGCCGGCGCCCGCGGCGCGCGCGGCCCCGGTGAGACCGCGGGTGGCCACGTCGTCGCCCTTGGCCCCGCCCGCCAGGTGCAGGACGAGGTCGGCCCCGTCCACGGCGGCGGCGACGCCCTCGCCGGTGAGGAGGTCGCCCTTGACGTAGGCGACGTCGTCCTCCGGCGGGCGCGGGTGACGGGTCAGCACCCGCACCTCAGCCCCGGTACGGCGCAGCAGCGGCAGGACGAGGCGCCCGAGTGTTCCGGTGCCGCCGGTCAGCAGGATGGTCATGATATTTTCCTCCGTCACGCGGTTCTGCCTCGTTGACGGAGCGCGGCGGAGAAGTGTGACTAGCGACGGGCGTCGTGCCGTTCCTGGGCGGCCATGACCTCGGGGGTGTGCTCGGCGATCCAGCCGAGCAGCGATCCCAGCGGCTCGGTCAGACCGGTGCCGAGGTCCGTCAGCGAGTACGTGACCTTGGGCGGCACCGACGGCTCGACCTCGCGATGGACGAGCCCGTCGCGGACCAGGCCGCGCAGGCTCTGGGAGAGCATCTTCTCGCTGATGCCGCCGATGCGGTCGCGCAGCAGGTAGAAGCGCAGGGGGCCGTCGCGGAGGGCCACCATGATCAGCATGCCCCAGCGGCTGGTGACGTGGGTGAAGACCTCGCGGCCCGGACAGTCGCTGTTGAACGCGTCACTCAGCGGATCGGGCAGCTCGCGCGTCTCCAGGTTTCCGACCTCCATGACCTGAGCTTACCCCAAGGTACGTCCTTACGAATGGTTAGCCCAGTTCCTATCGTGAGCCCTATGACTGACATCACCGTCGACATCTGGTCCGACCTGGTCTGCCCCTGGTGCTACATCGGCCACCGGCGCTTCGAGCACGCGCTGGCCGCCTTCGAGCACCGCGACGCCGTCCAGGTGCGCCATCGCAGCTTCGAGCTCGACCCGCACGGTTCCACCGAGCCGACGCTCACGCTGCCCGAGCGGATGCGGCGTGACCTCGGCCTGCCCGCGCCGCAGGCCAGGCAGGGCATGGCCCGCGTGGCCGCGCTGGCCGCCGAGGTGGGCCTGGAGTACCGGCTGGACCTGGCGCACCCGGTCAACAGCTTCGACGCGCACCGGATCCAGCACGCCGCGGCCGATCGGGGCGTCGGGGACGCGGTGCGGGAGCGGCTGATGCGGGCGTACACCGGCGAAGGGGCCAACGTGGCCGACCACGCGAGCCTGGTCCGCCTGGCGGGGGAGGCGGGGCTCGATCCGGAGTTCGCCGCGGCGGTGCTGAAGGGCGGCGACTACGGCGACGCCGTACGGGCGGACGAGGCCGAAGCCCTGCGTCACGGTGTGAGCGGGGTGCCCGGCTTCGTGTTCGGCGGCCGCCGCGTGGTCTCCGGGGCGCAGCCGTCCGAGGTGTTCGTCGAGGAGCTCCGCGCCGCCTGGCGTCGATAACCAAACAAAAGCCCGGCTCCCTAGCGTGATGCCGCAGTGTCCCGTCCTTACCGTCGAAGAAAGAGGACGATCATGAAGAAGTCAGTCACGCTGCTGCTGGCCGGGTTCGCCGCAGCGGCGGCTCTCGGCACGGCCCCGGCCTCCGCCGCCACTCAGGGACGGCTCGTGCTCACCACGGACGCGGGCGTGTCGCACATGCTCACCTATGCCGGTTGCGCGCAGCCGTCCCAGTCCGTGGGCGCGAGCGGCCTGGCCACCTTCCAGAACACCCCCGCGCCCGGCTGCGCCGTCTCCTTGCGCAAGGGCACCCGGTCGCACGTCCTGTGCGTGGGCAGCGGCCCGATCCCCGCCGCTTTCCGCGACGGAGCCACGATCCGCGTCCAGCAGGGCGCCGGCTTCCCCTGCCGCTGACCCGGTGACCGGGTGGCAGGCCCCTCGGCCTGCTACCCGTCCGCGTAGGCCCAGCCCGTCCAGCGTTCCACCTCCACCACGAGGTACGGCCCGCCCGGCGGCACCCGCCGATACTGCTCGTACCTGTCGCGCAACCCCCGGGTCGGCCACTCCGTCACGACTCGCGCCAGCCCGTCGGCCCGCACCCACCACAGCCGGGTCCAGTCGTCGTCGTAGTGGTCGGCCAGGAGCGCCACGCGGGGGTTCTCCCTGACGTTCCGCAGGCGGCGCAGCTCGCGCGTCCGCTTCGGCTTGTCGTCGACGGCGATCACCACCCGGTCGCCGTCCAGCGCGAACGTCACCGGAACCAGATGCGGCGCCCCGTCCGCGCCGGTCGTGGCGAGGCGCGCCACCCGCTCCCCGCCGAACAGCTCCCGTGCTCGTTCTGTGTCGATACTCCCCAGTATCGGCAACCTACGTGCAACCCCGTCATCCCTACGCTGCCCGAGGCGCCGCCCCCCGCATGCGGACAGGTGCGCCACCGGGCGGACGGTCCCTGCCATGCCGTCCGCCCACCCCATCATCCGAGCTCGCGCTCGGCCACCTCGTCGAGGGGCGAGGCGTTGCCGCGGGCGTAGGAGGCGGCGAAGCCGCCGTCCCGTGCGGCCGCGGCCGAGATCCGGTCCACGTCGGCGCGCTCGCCCGCGGGCAGGGGCGCTCCGGCGGACTCACGGGCGGCGGCAGCGGCGCCGAGCAGTTCCGCCGCGCGGCGCGGGTCGCCGCCGAGGACGTGCACTCCCGCCAGGCCCTCGAAGGCCAGCGCGACCGCGCGGGGCTCGCCGGTGCCCATGGCGACGGCCAGGCCTTCGAGGTGCAGGTCGCGGGCGGCCGGCAGGTTCCCGCGCTGCTCGGCGGCGAACCCGCGCTCGGCCAGGACGAACGCGAGCCCGTCGGTGCCGCCGAGCCGCCGCCACCACTCGGCCCACGGCCGCAGCAGCTCCTCCGCCAGGTCGTGGTGGCCCTGCCGCCGCGCCACCAGGCCCAGCCCCACCTGGGCGAACTCCATCGCCGCCAGGTTGGCCTGCTCCTCGGCCAAGAGCCCGGCGCGTTCGTGCAGGCGCTCCGCCTCCGTGAGGTCGCCCTTCAGCATGGCGATCCGCCCCAGGGCGGAGAGCCGGAAGGACAGCTCCGTCCACAGCCCCAGCTCCTCGGCCGCGCCCAGCGCGTCACGGTGGAGGCGGGCGGCCAGATCGTAGTCGCCCACCACCTCCGCCAGCGTGCCGAGGATCTCGGTGGACTTGAGCTGCCCCCACCGGTCACCGGCCGCGCGGAAGAGCGCGTGCGCGCGTTCCGCGTCGCGCCGCCGGGCCGCCATGTCACCCGAGAACCCCGAGCGCGCCAGGCACATCAGCGCCGCCGCCTCGCCCCACGCGTCGCCCGCCGCGCGGTAGGCCGTCAGCGCCCTGCCCAGCCGCCGCTCGACCACGTCCTGGTCGCCGAACCCCCACTGCGCGAACGCCAGCAGCCACTCGCCGTCCGCCGACGCCGCCTCCGGCTGCTCCTCCACGGCAGAACCGGCGAACAGCTCCAGCGCCGCCCGCCACACCGCCGCCATCCCTTCCCGCGAGGGGGCGAGCGAAAGGACGGCCGACACCGCGCGGCGCGCCTCGCCGAGGCGTCCGCGCAGGTACCAGTACCAGGCCACCGCGCCGACCAGCCGATGGGCCAGATCGGCCTCGCCAAGGCCGATCAACGTCTCCAACGCGGCCCGGATGTCGGCCGACTCGGCGTCCAGGATCGTCAGCCACCTGCGCTGGTCGTGCCCATACAGCTGGGGCGCCGCGCGTTCGGCCAGGTCGACGAGCCGGTGGGCGTGGCGCAGCCGTACCTCATCGGACTCGCCCGCCTCGGCCAGGCGCTCGGAGCAGTAGGCCGCGACGGACTCCAGCAGCCGGTACCGCCCGCCGGACAGCACCACCAGCGAGCGCCCGACCAGCCGGCCGAGCAGATCGGGGACGTCCTCCGCCCGCACCTGCCCGCCCGCGCACACCTGCTCGGCCGTCTCCCGCGCACACCCGTCAGCGTGTACGGCCAGCCGGCGCAACACCACCTGCTCCGCCGCCCCCAGCAGGTGCCAGCTCCAGTCGATCGTGGCCCGGAGCGTCTGCTGCCTGGCGGGGCCGCCGCGCCGGCCCGCGCCGAGCAGCCGGAAGCGGTCGTCGAGGCGGGCGGCCAGCTCGTGCACGGGCATGGTGCGGGCCCGGGTGGCGGCCAGTTCGAGGGCGAGGGGGATGCCGTCGAGGCGGGCGCAGACGGCCAGGACGGGTTCGGTCTCGGCCGGGGTCAGGCGCAGTCCCGCGCGGGTGGTGAACAGCTCCACGGCGGCGGGCCCGTCCAGCGGGGGGACGGTCACGACCGTCTCGCCCGCCAGGCCGAGCGGTTCCTGGGTGGTGGTGAGGATCGTGAGCTGGGGCGCGCGGCTCAGCAGCAGTTCCGCCAGTTCGGCGGCGGCCTCGACGACGTGCTCGCAGTTGTCCAGGACGAGCAGCGCGCGGCGGCCACGCAAGGAGTCCGCCACCCGGTCGGCGGCGGTTCCCGCCGCGGCGTCGTCGCGGACGCCCAGCGTGGCGGCCACCAGTTCGGCCACCGCCTCCAGCGGGGCGCCGGGCGCCGCCCCGGTCAGCTCGATCAGCCACGCCTCATCGGGCGCGGGGGCGCAGACGGCCAGGGCCAGGCGGGTCTTGCCGACTCCGCCCACCCCGTGCAGGGTGACGAGCCGGGACCGGCCCAGCAGTTCCCGGGTGCCGGCCACCAGCCGCTCGCGGCCCACCAGCCCGGCCACCGGGGCGGGCAGGTTGGTGCGCGTGCGCGCCGACGTCGCCGCGAGCAGCGACGGGTCCTGGCTGAGCATCGCCGCGTGCAGTTCCGCCAGCGGCGGCCCGGGGTCCACGCCGAGTTCGGCCGCGAACAGGGCGCGCATCCGCCGGTAGTGGTCCAGCGCGTCGCCCTGCCGTCCGCTCCGGTACAACGCCAGCAGGTAGGCCGCCCACAGCCGTTCCCTGAGCGGATGCCGGTCGAGGAGCGCCGTGAGCTCGGTGGTCAGCTCGGTGTGTTCGCCCAGCGCCAGCCGTACCTCTGCCTGGTCTTCGAGTGCGGCCAGCCGGGCCGACTCCAGGCGGGCGATCGCGGCCTGGGCGAAGGGCGCGTCGGCGAAGTCGGCGAGGGCGGGGCCACGCCACAGGGCGAGCGCGTCCGACAGCAGATCGGCACGGGCGCGCGGGGCGGGCGTGGCGCGGGCGCGGGCGGTGAGGTCGAGGAAACGGCGGGAGTCCACGGACGTGGTGCGCAGGAGGTAGCCGGGCGGCTGGTAGGCGACGAGCGCGCGGCCGCCGGGCTCGGCCGCCGACAGGGCGCGCCGGAGCTGGGAGACCCTGACCTGGAGGGAGGCGGCGGGGTCGGCCGGCAGCCGGCCGGGCCACAGGTCGTCGGCGAGCTTGCCGGCGGGGACCGGGCCGTCGTCGTGGATGAGGAGCTCGGCCAGCAGCGTGCGTACCTTGAGCTCGGGTACCCGGACCGGACGGCCGTCGTCCGTCCAGACGGAGAGAACCCCGAGCACCCCGAAACGCATGAGACTCACCCTAAGCGGACCCTAAGCGCCTTTCCGCACAGTGGGCGGCATGACAAACATGAAGGCAGTGGTGATCGGCGGAACCCACGGCATCGGCCTGGCGATCGCCGAGTCGATGACCAAGCGAGGCGCCAAGGTCCTGGTCACGGGGCGGAACGAGCGCAACCTGGAGAGCGCGGCGCCGGTCGTCGCCCACGCGCTGCGCTCCGACCTGGCCGACATGGCCGACGTGCGCGCGCTCGGCCCGGCCGTGAAGGAATTGCTCGGTGAGGTGGACCACGTTTTCGTCAACGCCGGGGTCGCCGAGGGCGGGCCGATCGAGTCGGTCACCGAGGAGTCCTACGACCGGCAGTTCGCCGTCAACACCAAGGGTGTCCTGTTCAGCACCCAACAGCTGATCCCGCTGATCCGCAGGGGCGGCTCGATCGTCTTCACCACCTCGGTCGCCGACAGCGGCGGCACGGCGGGGATGGCCGTGTACTCCGCCTCGAAGGCGGCCGTGTGGTCGCTGGCCCAGGTGCTCGCGGCCGAACTGCTGCCCAGAGGCGTCAGGGTGAACGCGGTCCAGCCCGGGTTCATCGACACGCCCACGGCGGGGGTGGCGGGGTTCACGACGGAGGAACGGGCGGCGTTCAAGGCCGCGGGCGACCTGGCGACCCCGATGCGCCGCCACGGGACCTCGGAGGAAGTGGCCGACGCGGCGGTCTTCCTGGCTCTGGAGGCCACCTACACCACCGGCGTCAAGCTGCCCGTGGACGGCGGCATCGGCCGGCGCCTCAGCGTCCTCCCCGACGGGTCATGACCAGGTCTGGCCGTCCGGGGTGTCGGCGACCTTCACGCCCTTCTCGGCGAGCTCGTCCCTGAGCCGGTCGGCGGCGTCCCAGTCGCGCGCCTCGCGGGCGCGGGCCCGCTGGTCGAGCAGTTCGGCGGCGCCGGTCGGAAGGACGGGCGCCCTGCCGATCTCGCTGGACAGGTCCAGGGCGAGCACGTTGTCCAAGTGGAGGAACGTCTCGAACTTGGCGCCTGGCGCGACCCCGTCGTCCCGCTCCAGCTCGCGCAGGACGCGCAGCGCGGTGGGGGTGTCGAGGTCGTCGTCGAAGGCGTCCTGGGCGCGTTCCGAATAGGCGGCGGCGATGGGGGCGCTCGGGTGCTCGGCCCACTCGGCCACCCGCGCGCGCCACCGTCTCAGCGTGCGGTCGGCGGCGCGCAGGGTGTCCCAGCTCAGGTTGAGCTGCTGGCGGTAGCGGTGCTCCATGAACGCCAGCCGCAGCGCCAGCGGATCGAGACCCTGGGCGGCCACGTCGTGGAGCAGCACCACGTTGCCCGTGGACTTGGCCATCTTGCGGCCGTCGAACAGCAGGTGCTCGCCGTGGACCCAGCGCTGGACGACCTCGCGTCCGGCGGCGGAGTTCGACTGGGCGCGCTCGTCCTCGTGGTGGGGGAAGCGAAGGTCGATGCCGCCGGTGTGGATGTCGATGTGGTCGCCGAGGTAGCGCAGCGACATGGCCGAGCACTCGATGTGCCAGCCGGGGAAGCCGACGCCGCCCCACGGGGTCTGCCAGGTCAGCTCGCGGTCCGCGTGCTTCCACAGCGCCCAGTCGGCGTGGAAGCGCTTGCGCGGGTCGACGCCCTCGACGCGGTGGCCGGGCTTGAGCGCGTCCAGCCGGTTGCCGGAGATCTCGCCGTACGTGGGGAAGGTCTCGGCGGCGAAGAACACCGATCCGTCCGGCACCGCGTAGGCGTGGCCCTTCTCCATCAGCTTGACGATCAGCTCGATCATCAGGTCGATGGTCTCGGTGGCGCGGGGGGAGATGTCGGCCGGCCGGATGTTGAGCGCGGCGCAGTCGCGGCGGTAGGCGTCCTCGTAGAAGCGCGCGATTTCCAGCGTCGACTTCCCCTCGGCGCGCGCCTGCATGAGGACCTTGTCCTCGCCGATCTCCGCGTCGTCCACGAGGTGGCCGACGTCGGTGATGTTCTGGCAGGCGCGCACGCGTACGCGGCGGGCCCCCAGAACCCGGCGGATCAGATCCGACAGCAGGTACGTGCGCAGGTTGCCGACATGCGCGAACCGGTACACGGTGGGCCCGCAGGAATACATCCGGACGGCGCCGGCCGCCGGGGTGACGGGTTCTACCTTCCTGGTCCTGGTGTCATAGATCCGCAACATGCCCCGAGCTTAGGCTCACACCCCCAGGAAACCCAGGATGTCGCGGTCGCCCCGCTCGCGCAGCCGGCCGATCACCTCGTCCCGCGCCGAGGTCTCCGGCAGCCCGATCCGCGCCCCGATCAGCTGCAGGCCCTCCAGCTCCGAGTTCACCGGCGCGGTGTAGCCGATCAGGTGCAGCGCGCGGCCGAGCGGCGTCAGCGCCACGTTGGCCGCGGGCAGGAAGCGCGTGAGCAGCTCGCCGCCGTCGGAGACGGTCAGGAACACGTGGTCGCCCTCGCCGGCCTTGAAGTCGGCCAGGACGTTGCGGATCGAGCCCATCGTCGGCTGGTTGTGCCAGCTGATCACCACGTCCCCCGAGGGCGTCGCCGCGGTCAGCTGGCCGCCCGGCGCCATGCCCAGATAGGCCGCGAAGCCCGTCGGCAGCGGCGAACCGGAGCCTCGCAGGTGCTCGGCGTTCACGTCCACCCGGTGCCACCAGCGCCCGTCCCGGCTGCGGAAGCTGCGCCGCGTCTCCGAGACGTCCTTGCGCGGCTGGTACGGCTCCGCCACCTCGCCGGGCGGCGCCGTGCCCGCGACCCTGATCCACCCGCGCTGGGTGCGCTCGAACCCGGGCCCGCCCGAGTAGGCGCGCACCGAGCTCTCGCTCACGTCGTACTTGGCGGTGAGGTTCGTGACGATCGTGCTCACCGAGGCCTCGCCGCCGGCCCGCTCGATCTCCCTGGCGATCATCTCCCTGATCCCCAGGTACTCGTCGCCGCCCCAGCGCGTCAGCCCGTACTTGTTCCTGTCCACGCGCAGGAAGCGCTCGTCGGCGGTGAGCTGGTTGCGGATGCCGACGAGGCTGTAGTCCTCGCCGATGCGCTCCTGGATCTCCTCCGGCGACAGCGGCCGCCCGGCGACCGACAGGACCGCCTCGGCCTTCTCGTTGATGCTGCGCGGCCACGGCACCACGTGCCCGTCGAGTATCCGCAGCTGGGGCACGGCCAGGATCCACCGCTCCGCCACGTCCTCGCGGACGCCGAGCTGGGTGACCATGGAGACCGCCTCGCCCATGGGCCGGGGGCCGTCGGCGAACAACTGCCTGGTCTTCTCCCGCAGCTCGTCGCCGCCGCCCGCCACCAGCCAGTCGTCGGACTGCTCATAGCCGGTCAGCAGCGTCCGGACGAAGCGCCAGGTCGGGATGTTCAGGGTCGTGAGCTCGCCGCGGTGCCACGGCACCGCCGCCGTCAGGTCGTCGGCCGGTACGGCGGAGCCGAGCCGCCCCCGCAGCCACGTCACGTGCGCGACCAGCGGCGCCGCCTCGGGGCCGCCCAGCCAGGCCTCCACGTGGTCGCGCAGGTCGCGCTCGATCTGCCGGATCCGCTCGCGGGTCACGGAGAAACGCTGGGCCAGCTCGTCGAGCGTGGCGCGCTGCGCCGCGTACAGCCGGTCGCGGGCGATGGCCCGCTGCCGGTCGTCGAGTGCGGCGAACAGCGCGTCGATGAGCTCGGGCACCGGCCGGTCGGCCCGCACCTCGGGCGCGCGCTCGGCGACCGGCTCAAGCAGCCGCTCGAAGACGCGCACGAACATCTTCAGCACCGCGTCACGGCCCAGGGTCTCCGGCGTGCGCTCGGCGTCCACGGGGTCGGAGAAACGCAGGAGGGGCAGGATGTCGCCGAGGGGGAGGTGCCCCCAGAAGGCCACGGCGAGGTCGGCGAGGTTGCCCGCGACTGTCTGCGTGCCCGCCAGCGCGCAGGCACGGTCGATCGGGATCGCGTGCCACCATGCCTCGGGCAGCTGTGGCTCTTCCGCGATCGGCGCGATCTGGCTGGGAGAGGTCCAGCGCAGGGGTGGCGCGAGGTCGCTCAGGCTGAGATTCATTGGGGTCCAACCGGCAAAGGGAAGTATCCGCAGTTCAGACTATGTGATCAGAGGGAGAGAAATGGGCTTCCTCTCCCTGAATGGGATATATAGAGCATTGATCTGGCCCGGGTACAGGCCACATAAAGCACGCTTCGCTCGCGTTGTAAGGCCCGCGCGCGCTCTGCCGGGTCCTGCGGCGGAGTTTCCGGTACGACACCCTCCGTCACCCCGATCAGCGCCACACGTTCGAACTCCAAGCCTTTGAGATGGTGGAACATCGCGACCGGGACGTCCAGCCCGCCCAGCGCCTTCTTGGCCGCCCGCACCAGCTTCATCGTCCGCGCCGCCACCGCGATCGCGCGGGCCGAGACGCCCTCGTCCAGCCATGAGCGCACCGTGGCGGCCAGCCCGGCCAGTTCCGCCTCGGGCGTGTCGTAGGCCCGGACCATCGGGCGCTCGCCGTGCCCGGTGCCGCGCAGCCCGTACATGCCGGCCAGGCCCTTGACCAGGCCGTCCGTCGGGCCGCCGCCGCGCAGCCGTACCCCGAAGGAGAGCAGTTCGTGCGGCAGCCGGTAGGAGACCCGCAGCGCGTGCTGCACGGCGGGAATCCCGGCCGAGCTCAGCGTCACCCGCGTGTCGGTGATCCGCTGGTGCGGGTCGCCGACGACGAAGAGATCGTCGTGCGCGCGCGGCACCACCGCGCGCAGCAGCCGCCACTGCGCCGGGCTGACGTCCTGCGCCTCGTCCACAATCATGTGACGGTACGGCTTGCGTCCCGGATCCACGTCGTCGAGCAGATCTCCCGTGGCCCGCCCGAGCAGCACCAGCGCCTGCTCCGTGAGCTCGGCCAGTGACCTGGCCCCCGCCCCCGCCAGCACGGGCCGGCGGCCCTCGGCGTCGGCCACGATCCGCACCGCCAGCCGCTCCGGGTTGTCCACCTCGATCCGCTTGCGGATCACCTCGTCCTTGACCAGCACGTCCAGCCGCCCCGACAGGTCCTCGCACAACCCCTGCGAGAACGTCACCAGCAGCACCCGCCCGCCCCCATGCCTGGCCAGATGGGCGGCGCGGTGCAGCGCCAGGAGGGTCTTGCCGGTTCCGGCGCCGCCGATGACCAGCACCGGATGGTCGTAGCGGCCGGTCCTGGCCAGCCGGTGCTGCGGCGGGTGCAGGAACGTGCACCAGTGGGGCGCCGCGAGCACCTGGTCGAGCTCCTCGGCGTCGGCCGCGAACACCGCGCGGTCCGGGCTGCGTTCCAGGGCCGCGTGCAGGTCGTCCTGGTCGACCCAGCCGGTCGCGCCGTCGACGGCGCGGCAACCGTCCAGCTCGCGCCACGCTTCCGACATCGAGCCGCCCCGGCCCAGTACGGCCAGCGGCAGGTGCTGCGTGGGCGGCAGCAGCGGCTCCAGCGCCGCCACGTCCGCCTCGGTCGTGATGAGCCTGACGAGCGGCAGCACCCGCGGATCCAGCCCCAGCGCCAGCAGGTCGCCGTCGCAGATCGGGTCGAACAGCCGCGACGCTCCCGCCGAGCGGCGCAGCGCCGGCTCGACCCTTTCCAGGGCCGCCGCGTCCCACTCCTCAAGGACGCCGATCACCGGGTTCACGCCGTAGCGGTGGCGCTGGGCGAACGACCAGGCGTCCGGGTCGGGCAGCAGGGCGCGCAGCCAGTACACCTCGCGCTGACGCACCACGACGCCGCGCTGCCCCTCCGCCAGGCGCAGAGTGGCCACCCGCGCGTCCCTGGCGCCCCTGACCCTCTCGGGGTGGGGCGCGCCGTTCTCGGTCAGCAGGAAGCGGCGCAGCGCGCTCACGGCGCTCTCACGCACCGGCGGTGCCAGTGCGCTGAGCCCCCGAGGGAAGTCGGGGCCGATCGCGAGCCGCGGCACGGGGCTCAGTCCAAGAGATCGAGCAGGTCGCGGTCCCCGCGTTCGCGGAGCCTGGCGAGCACGTCGGGAAGGGCCACGGGGCCGGTCATCCCGATCCTGGTCGCGATCACCCGCGCGGCCACCTCCAGCCCCGCGTCCGGCGCGGTGTAGCAGACCAGCCGGAGCGCCCTGGTGATCTTGTCGGCGCTGGGCGCGGCCACCGGCAGGTGCCTGGCGCGCAGCACGCCCTCGTCCGACAGCGTCAGGAACACGTGCCCGCCCTCCTTCGCCCCGACATCCAGCAGCAGGCGGGAAACCGACTCCAGCACCGGACGCCCGTGCCAGCTCATGGTCAGCTCACCCGCGGCGCTCCTGACCATGCGGCTCTCGCCCGGAGACAGCCCCAGATAGGCGGCGAACCCGGTCGGCAACAGGCACTCCGACCCGCCGAGATGCTCGGCCGTGACGTCCACCCGCAGGTACCAGCGGCCGTCCGGCTGGCGGAAGCAGCGCCTGGTCTGGGAGACGTCCTTGAGCGGCTGGTACGGCTTGGCGGCGTGCTCGCCGTTCTGCTCACCGGATTCGTGCGGCGTGAACGCCCCGAACCTGACCTGCTCCTCAGCCGCACCCGACCCGGCCGGCTCGAACGGCGACGGCCCCGGCGGCACGTCTCCCGAGGCGGCCGCCGATCCCGCCGCGCCCGATCCCGCCGCGCCCGATCCCGCCGCGCCCGAGGCGGGCGCGGCCTGAACGGCCTGAGCGGTCGCGGCCCCTGCCAGCGTCGCCTTCACGAACTGCCACGCGGGAACCTCCAGCGCGCGGATCTCCCTGGCGTGCCAGTCCGCGGCGCCGATCAGCTTGTCGCGGGGGGCGGCCTCGCCGATCGTGCCGCGCAGCTCGTCCAGATGTGCCCGGAACGGCGCCGCCTCGTCGCTGGCCAGCCACCGCTCCAGCCGGGACCGCAGGGCGATCTCCGTGGCGTTGATCTCGGCCGGCGAGACGGCGAACAACTTGGCCAACTGCTCCACGGCCGACGGCTGGTCGGTGAAGACCCGGTTCTGCGCGACGGCCCAGCTCTTGTCGTCCAGGTCGGCGAAGGCGGACTCGATCAACGCCGGCAGCCTGGGCCCAGAGCCGTCCTCCACCGCCCCGCCATCAGCACCCTCCGCCTCAGGCGCACCCTCGGCTTCGTGCTCCGCGCCGGCTTCGTGCTCGTCCGCGTCGGGCTCATCGGCTTCCGCAGGCTCCTCGGCCTCGTCGGCCTGCGCGGGCTCCTGCGCCTCAGCGACGGCCTCTGCGGGCTCCTCCGCCTCCGCGTCGGCTTCCGCCCCTGCGGACTCCTCGGCCGCCTCCTGCTCAACCGCTGCCACCGGCTCCTCGGAGTCGGCCGCCTCGGACTCCCCAGCCTCGGCCTCTTCCTCAGGCTCCCCACCCTCGGACTCGGGCTCCCCGCCCTCGGGCTCTTCAGGCTCCTCAGCCTCGGGCTCTTCGGCCTGGGCGACGGCCACAGGCTCGTCTCCCGCGGCCTCTTCCCGGTGTTCCGCGGCCTCCTGCGGCTCCTCGGGCACCGGCTCCGCGACGGCCACCACGACGGCGACGGGCTCGGCGGAGGACTCCGCCACCGGCTCTGACACCGGCCCGGCCGCCTTGGACACCGCCCCGGCCACCGGCTCGGGTGCCGGTCGGGTGGCGCGGCTGGGTTCCGGGGCGGGTCTGGGGGAGGGCGCGAGCCGTACCAGAACAGCGGAGAACAGCATGTTGAGCACCGGACGCGCCTGAATGAACGGCTGGTCCATCAGCTCACGGCTGGTCAGCGCGAGCAGCCCCGTCCACGATCCCGCCCGGTCGAGCGCGATCGCCACCTGCGGCTCGTCGGCGTCGTCCGGGTCGAGCACGTGCAGGGCGGGCAGCACGTCGCCGACGGCCGCGGCCGGCCAGTGCTCCAGCGCGATCTCCGTCAGCAGTTCGCCCAGGGATTCGGGGCCGATCGCGGCCAGCACATGCGGCATCGGCAGGCTGCGCCACCATGCCTCCGGCAGGTCCGGCTGCCCGTGAAGAAGTGTGATCGCCGACGCGTCGCTCCACCTCAACGGTGGTACGAGGTCGCTCAGGCAGAAATTCATCCTGTTACGTTCACCCGTCCCTCACGCCGCCGTAGCGATCCAGCCATACGTTCGCAGCCCACGGAACAGACCATAGTCCGGCAAAACGCCCCTACGCATCATGGACTACGCATCAGCGCTTCACGGCAGCGAAGCGTAGACGCACGTAGTCGGCCATCCAGCCCGTTTCCCTGCGAAGGGCGGGAGCGGCCAGTTCGTTGACCCGGCGGAGCAGCGGGTCGACGATCTCCGGCGGCACTCCGTTCAGCACCGATCCGGCGAACATCCGCACCCAGTCAGCGGCGCCGCCAGGGCACTCGTCGAGCGGGGTGGGACGGTCGAAGTGCTCCAGCAGGCGGACCACGAAGCCCTCCTGCTCCAGCCGGGAGGCGTACGCGGCGGGTGTGGGGAAATACCACGGCAGGTCCGGTTCCGGCAGGCCGTACTCGCGCCAGGCGGTGTGCATGGCGGCGGTGAGTTCCGCGCAGTTGCCCGCGCCGCCCATCTCGGCGACGAAGCGCCCGCCGGGCGCGAGCGCCTCGCGGACGCTGGAGATCACCGCGCCCGGGTCGCGGCTCATCCAGTGGAGCGCGGCGTTGGAGAAGACGGCGTCGTAGGCCTGGGCGACGTTGAAGTCGTGGCCGTCGCCGACGATGAAGTCGATCCCGGGGTACTGCGCGAGCGCTTTCTCGATCATGGCGGGGGAGCCGTCGATGCCCAGCACGTGGGCTCCCCGTAAGGCGATCTCGGCGGTCAGCACGCCGGTGCCGCAGCCCAGGTCGAGCACGCGCTCGCCAGGCCGCGGATCCAGCAGGTCGACCAGGGGCGCGCCCCTGGCGGAAACGTATCCGAAGCTGCTGTCCAGAGTGCGACTGGTCCACCGCTCCAAACTCGGTGCGTCGTAGCGCAAGACGATCAGCTCACAATCATCAGACATCGGGCCCCCGCGGCCGTGCTGTCGCTAACTGTAGATGCTGACCGTCTCTCACGACATATCCCGTCACAGGGGTCTCATCGCATACTGTGCGCCCATTCCCGCTTGAGGTACGACTTTGCGGCATCTGCCTGCGGAATCGTGAGCAGGAGCGGCGGGCCGGGTGCGACGGGAAGTTTCGCCGCCTGCTCGGTGTCGAGCGTGCCGCGCATGAGCATCGCCTCGCCGCGGGCCGGACGGGCGTACCCCTTCTGGAGGAGGTTCTGGCCCTCGTCGGAGAAGAGGAACTCCTGCCACAGCCGGGCGGCGGCCGGATGTGTCGCGTCCTTGTTGATCGCCTGCACGTAGTAGCCGCCCAGCGGGGCGTCGCGCGGGATCGTGACCTTCCACGCCTCGGGGTCCTCGGCGGCGCGGGCGGCGTTGAGGTGGTCCCAGTCGACGACCACGTTCGCCTGGACCGGATCGGTGAGCCTGCCGCCCTGCTTGAGTTTGGCGAACAGGTCCACGCCACGGGCCGGCTGCGGTGTGCCCGCCAGCATCGAGGCGGCGATCACGCCGTTGAACGCGGACGCGGCCTTCAGCGGGTCGCCGGCCAGCGCCACCTTGTAGCCGGGCTTGGCCAGGTCGGCGAAGGAGGCCGGCGCGGCCACCTCGCGCGGGTCGTAGCCGATGGACATGTAGCCGCCGTAGGCCGCGTACCAGGCGCCCTTGGTGTCCTTGACGTGGTCGGGCAGATCCTGCCAGCCCTGGACCTTGTACGGCGCGAACCTGGCCGCGTTGGCCACCGCCACGTCCAGGGTCAGGTCGAACACGTCGGGCTTCAGCTGGGCGGCGGACTGGAGCTCACGGGCGCTGCTGGCGCGCGGTTCGAGCTCGTTGACCTTGATGCCGTACTTCTCGGAGAAGGTGTCGATGATCTCGCCGTAGTTCACCCAGTCGCGGGAGAGGGCGACCACGGTGAGCGCGCCCTCCTGCTTGGCGGTCTCGGCCAGGCGGTCCATGGTCGTGAAGCCGTCCTTCAGCGAGGCGGCTTTCGCGTTCACCGGAGGCAGCGGCTTTTGCTCGGTCGTCGGGGACGCGCCGCACCCGGCGCTGACGAGGATGGCGGCTACGGCGGCGCAGGTACGTACTGTCACACAACGAATACTTACCGCTACATCCGCCCAGGTCGAGGAGGCGCGGCCGGGACCACCTTGGCCGCGACCAGGGATTCCTCGGCGATCTCCACGATCGTGCCGTCCCGTTTACGAACCGTGAGGACGCCGTCGTCCCACGATTCGAGAATGCCGACCGCATCGCGGAACCCGCCGGGCACCCGCCTACGCGTGGTGATCCGTACCCCTATATCCGCAGATGTGACCATGATTGTCAGGCGAGCGGCCACGAGTTTGGCACCCTCCGTTCCAGCCACTTGGCTAGCACGGCAATACTAGGGCTTAGCAAACCGCGGTTGGAGTCGCGCCATGGTGCGGAGAAGAAGGAGCTCGAGGTGACCTACGTCATCGCGCAGCCTTGCGTGGACGTCCTTGACAAGGCGTGCATCGAGGAGTGCCCCGTCGATTGCATCTACGAGGGCGAGCGCATGCTTTATATCCACCCCGACGAGTGCGTGGACTGCGGCGCGTGCGAGCCTGTGTGCCCCGTGGAAGCGATCTTCTACGAGGACGACCTTCCCGAGCAGTGGAAGGAGTACTACAAGGCGAACGTGGACTTCTTCGAGGACCTGGGCTCGCCCGGCGGCGCCTCGAAGGTCGGCAAGATCGACAAGGACCACCCGGTCGTCGCCGTCCTCCCCCCGCAGGCCGAGGATCACTAGCCGCCGTCTCGCTCTCTGAGACGCTGTATCCGTTACGGCAAGCCACCCCCACGCCACCCGCCGACCCTGGCGGGCGCCGATCGTGGGGGTCGCTTCTCACGTCGGACGTGGTTCGCGCCGTCACGGCGTTCCGCCGACCCGCTGGACAGGCAACCCCGCCGTGCCCCCGATCGAAACCCGGCACGCTCATGATCGGAACCCAGGCCCCCCGGAACAGGAAACCCCGGTGACCCAGGGCCACTAGTGTGGGTTTCTGTGAACAACCTGCCTGACTTCCCCTGGGACCGGCTCGTGCCGTACAAGGAGCGGGCCGCCGCTCATCCCGACGGGATCGTGGACCTGTCGGTGGGCACGCCGGTGGACTCGGTGCCGCCGCTCGTGCGGGCCGCGCTGATCGAGGCGGCCGACAGCCCCGGCTACCCCCTCACCCACGGCACCAAGGCGCTGCGCGAGGCCGCCTCCGGTTGGCTGGCCCGCCGCCACGGCGTGCGCGTGGACCAGCGGGACGTGCTGCCGCTGATCGGGTCAAAGGAGTTCGTGGCCTGGCTGCCCACGTACCTGGGCGCCAAGCGGGTCGTCTTCCCCGAACTGGCCTACCCGACCTACGACGTCGGCGCCCGGCTGGCCGGAGCCCACGGCACGGCCGCCGACGGGCTGCTGGCGCTCGGGCCCGAGCCCGTCGACCTGGTCTGGGTCAACTCGCCCGGCAACCCCACGGGCAAGGTGCTGCCCGCCGAGCACCTGCGCAAGGTCGTCGCCTGGGCGCGCGAGCGCGGCGCCGTGGTCGCCTCCGACGAGTGCTACATCGAGCTCGGCTGGGAGGACCGGCCGGTCTCCATCCTTCATCCTGACGTGTGCGAGGGCTCGCACGAGGGGCTGCTGGCCGTTCACTCGCTCTCCAAGCGCTCGAACCTGGCCGGTTACCGCGCGGGCTTCGTCACCGGAGACCCGGCCCTGATCGGCCGGCTGCTGGAGATGCGCAAGCACGCGGGCATGCTGATGCCGCAGCCCGTCCAGGCCGCGATGGCCGCCGCGTTCGCCGACGACGATCACGCCGACGCCCAGCGCGAGCGGTACGCGGCCCGCCGGGCGGTGCTCCGTCCGGCGCTGGAGAAGGCGGGCTGGCGGGTGGACCACTCGACCGCCGGACTGTACCTGTGGGCCACGAACGGCGAGCCCGCGTGGGAGCAGGTTGGGCGGCTATCCGAAAACGGCATTTTGGTCGCGCCGGGTGAATTTTACGGATCCGCAGGTGAACGGCACGTTCGCATCGCCATAACGGCAACCGACGAACGCATCGATGCGGCGGTGCGCCGCCTCCAGTAGGATCGCGCGTCGTACGTAGACATAAGTAGATACAGGGCGTTTGCCGAGGCAGACCGCGAGTGGAGCGAGCTGGACGATGAGCATGACCTCCTGGGTCGTACTCGGGCTGAGCATCGCCACCGTCCTGTTGTTGCTTGGGGCTTTCGTCGCCACCATGCGCCAGGACAGGAGGGGCCGCTCGGCCACGCCTCCGTCCGAGGACGTGGTCGTCCAGAGCCCGATGCCCGCGCCGGTGAGCATGCAGGCGCACGCCGGCGGCTACGACGATCCGCGCGAGATCCGGGTGGGTGACCGGATCGAGGTGCACGGGGCGCGTTCCGAGGTGCTCGGGGCCCTGCACGTGGCGCTCCAGGGGCAGCAGTGGACCGAGTACCTGCTGGACGACGGCTCGCGGCGGGCCCGCTGGCTGACGGTCGAGATCCGGCAGGGGCTGGTCTCCGGTGACCCGCCCCACCTGGAGGTTCTCGTCTGGACCGAGGTGCCCACGCAGGGCATGATCCCGGCCAAGAGCATGATCATCATGGAGGGCGTGGAGTTCTTCCCCGTGGACCGGGGCACGGCCGCCTTCCGTTCCGAGGGGGACACCGGTCACCCGGACCGCGGTCTGCTGGACTTCGCCGACTACCGGGCCGCCGACGGGCGCCTGCTCTCCTTCGAGCGCGTGCAGGGCTCCCCGTGGATGGCCAGCTACGCCCAGCCCCTGCCCCCGGGCTCCATCTCCATCATCAGCCACGCTTCCTGACGTTTCCGGTCATCCGCACCGCCCGCGTGGCCTGCCGTGGAATCGACCGGCCCGGCCCTCCCGCCTCGTTCAGGTGCGCCGCGTGCCGCGCGAGTGGTCCGTGCTCAGGCTGGGGTCAGGGATGGACCGGAAGAGGTCCCGGCCAGGCGTTTGCCGGCAAACCCACGAAATTGAGGGATATTGCGGGCAATTTCCAGATCGTTCGATGTTTGCCGGCAATACCGGCTCCCGTTCCGGGGATGGTCACGTTCAGGACAGGACGACCTCGGTGGTCGAGGACTTGCCGCCGGGCTTCCACCCGTCGCTGACCTCCTCGGCCCGCCATGACACCCCGCTGTAGTCGACGCGGCGCAGGCCGTACTCCTGAGCATGGGCGACCGACCACGCGGCGACCAGCCATCCGCGGCGCTCCGTGGTGATCGCGGTGCTGCCCAGCGCGCGGGCGAGCTTGCGGCGCGCCTCGTCGGTGCGGGGGCGCGGGCCGGTCGTGGGGGTGGCGGTCGGCTCGGGGTAGGTGCAGTGCAGGGCCTTGGGCACGCGCCCCGTGAACGCCGCCGCGAGGATCTTGGCGTCGCCCTCGTGCGGCGCGTACGCGTAGCCCGCGGCCGAGCGCTGCACCTCCTGGGCCGCCTCCGCCAGCGGGATCTTGCGGTAGTTCTTCACCTTGACCAGCGCGGCGAAGAACTTGTTGGTGGAGTAGACCGGGTCCATGATCTGCTTCGGCTTGCCCCAGCCCTGCGAGGGACGCTGCTGGAAGACGCCGAGCGAGTCGCGGTCGCCGTGGTTGACGTTGAAGAGCTTCGACTCCTGCAGCGCCGTCGCGTAGGCGATCACGACCGCCCGCTCGGGCAGCCTGCGGCGCGCGGCCACCGCCGCGATGGTCGCCGAGATCTGCGCCTGCTCGACGTCCAGGCTCAGCTCCCCCGACGGCGTGCGGACCACGCACCCGGCCTCGGCCTGCCGGAACGGCTTGGCCTGCTTGAGCAGGTTGTACAGGCCCACGGTGATGGCCACCGCGAGCACGACGACGATGGCCGCGATGGTCAGGACCCCGCGGGAGAAGCGCACGCGCACCCTGAAAAACCTACCCGGCCAGATAGGCTCCGGGGCCATGAGCCACCAGAGCATGTCCTCGCCGCTGCCGGCCGCGGTCGATGAGTTGTGGGAGCGCAGGACGGAGCTGTCGCCGGCCGACACCGAGGCGCGCACGGTGATCGTCTCCGCCATCGACCTCCTGGACACCGGCAAGGCCCGGGTAGCCCGGCTGGAGGACGGCGGCGTTCTGGTGGACGAGCGGGCCAAACGGGCGATTCTGCTCAGCTTCAAGGTGCTCGGCATGGCCAGGTCGCAGGTGGGCGACTTCCAGCACCACGACAGGCAGCCGCTGAAGACCACGTTCGACGGCGTACGCGTGGTTCCCGGGGCGATCGCCCGCTGGGGCGCCTACCTCGCGCCCGGGGTGGTGCTGATGCCGTCGTTCACGAACATCGGCGCGTACGTCGGCGAGGGCACGATGGTCGACACCTGGGCGACGGTCGGCTCGTGCGCCCAGATCGGCAAGAACGTGCACGTCTCCGGCGGCGTCGGCATCGGCGGCGTGCTGGAGCCGCCGAACGCGGTGCCGGTGGTGATCGAGGACGACGCGCTGGTCGGCAGCCGGGCGATGATCGTGGAGGGCGCCCGGGTGGGGCGCGGCGCGGTCGTCGGGGCGGGCACGATCCTGTCGGCGTCGATCCCGGTCATCGACGTGAACACCGGCGAGGAACTGGGCCGCGGGCGCATCCCCGACTGGTGCGTGGCCGTGGGTGGAACGCGCCAGAAGGAGTTCCCCGGCGGCACGTTCGGGTTGCCGTGCGTGCTGGTGCTGAAGAAGCTGGAGCCGGGGGAGCGCCACGACAAGGCCGCGCTCAGCGACGTGCTGCGCGAGCACGGCGTCAACGCCTGAAGGGAATGCACTCATGCTGGATCTGAGCCAGGACGCCGGTGCGCTGACCACCGCGATCGTGGACGTGGAGTCGGTGAGCGGGGACGAGAAGGCCCTTGCCGACCTGGTCGAGGAGGCTTTGCGGGCGCTGCCGCACCTGAGCGTGGACAGGTCGGGCGAGACGGTCGTGGCGCGCACGTCGCTCGGCCGTGCGGAGAGGGTGCTGATCGCCGGGCACCTCGACACGGTGCCGGTCGCCGCGAACCTGCCGAGCCGGGTGGAGGGCGGGCGGCTCTACGGCTGCGGTACCACCGACATGAAGGCGGGCGTGGCCGTCGCGCTCAAGCTGGCCGCGGCGCTGCCGGCGCCCAGCCGCGACGTCACCTATGTCTTCTACGACTGCGAGGAGGTCGAGGCCGAGCGCAACGGCCTCAACCGGGTCGCCCGCGAGCATCCTGAGTGGCTGGCGGCCGACTTCGCGGTGCTGATGGAGCCGACCGACGGGGTGATCGAGGGCGGCTGCCAGGGGACGCTGCGGGCAGAGGTGCACGTGGCGGGCAAGCGTGCCCACAGCGCGAGGTCGTGGTTCGGGGTGAACGCCATCCACGGGATCGAGCCGGTGCTGGCCAGGCTCAACGCCTACCAGGCGCGGCTGCCGGTGGTCGACGGCCTGGAGTATCACGAGGGGCTCAACGCGGTCGGGGTGCGCGGCGGCGTCGCTGGCAACGTCATCCCGGACTCGTGCGTGGTGACCGTCAACTACCGCTTCGCGCCGGACCTCACGATCGAGCAGGCGCAGGAGCACGTGCGCGAGGTCTTCGACGGCTTCGAGGTGAGCTTCACCGACGCCGCCCCCGGCGCGCGGCCGGGGCTGACCGATCCGGTGGCCGCGGCGTTCACGGCGGCGGTCGGTGGTGAGCCGCGGGCCAAGCTGGGGTGGACGGACGTGGCGCGGTTCTCGTCGCTGGGCGTGCCCGCGGTGAACTACGGTCCGGGGGATCCGAATCTGGCCCATCAGCAAGGTGAGTACGTGTCGCTGGAGAAGATCGCCGACAGCGAGCGTGCGATGCTGAACTGGCTGACATAAAGGGGCACAACGTGAAAGTGACCCTCCTCGCCGGCCATTTGGCGGGGAGAGCCACTTTCAGTCCCGAGCAGCACCCTCGCCGATTAGACGCAGGGTTCGCGATTTTCGGTTCCTCCTTCTTCAAAGATTTTTCTGACAGGTTTCACCGTTACGCTGACCTGCGGTTTCCCTCTTCGAGGAGGTTGGGTGGATTGCCTTCGCCCTGCCGTAAGCCGGGATTCGCCCGTATGGCACGGCCAGAGGGATAGCGTGACCCGCATGAAGCAGTCACGTCCCGAGCGCCGCCAAGGGCAGGCGGTAGTACGAGGCAACCTCGTCCCCGATTCCACCCACGACCAGCGCCTGCTCGACCGGCAGGGGTCCACCGACTGGCTGCACATGGATCCGTGGCGGGTGCTGCGCATCCAGGCGGAGTTCGTGGAGGGCTTCGGGCAACTGGCGGAGCTGCCGCCGGCGGTCACGGTGTTCGGGTCGGCGCGGACGCCTGACGACTCGCCCGAGTACGAGATGGGCGTGGAGCTCGGACGCGCGCTGGCCGAGTCGGGCTACGCGGTCATCACCGGCGGCGGTCCCGGCGTCATGGAGGCGGCCAACCGGGGCGCCACCGAGGTGGACGGCGCGGTCTCGGTGGGGCTCGGGATCGAGCTGCCGTTCGAGCAGAAGATGAACGACTACGTGGACCTCGGGATCGAGTTCCGGTACTTCTTCGTGCGCAAGACGATGTTCGTCAAGTACTCGTGCGGGTTCATCGCGCTGCCGGGCGGGTTCGGCACGCTGGACGAGCTGTTCGAGGCGCTGACGCTGGTGCAGACGCGCAAGGTGACGTCGTTCCCGGTGGTGCTGATGGGCACCTCGTTCTGGGGCGGGATGGTCGACTGGATCAAGAACACGCTCCTGGGCACGGGCAAGATCGCCGCCCAGGACCTCGACCTGATCCACCTCACCGACGACGTCCACGAGGCCGTCCGCATCATCGCGGAGGGCGACGCGGCCCGCTCCCAGCCCGTGGTCGAGCCCCAATAGCTCTCCCCCTCATTCGTTACGGCAAGCCCGGCCGGCGCCCCCCACCGTCATGGGCGGGCGCCGATCGCAGGGTCGCTTCTCACGTCGGACGTGGTCCCCGCCGCCACGGCGATGCGTCGGCACGCCACCGTGGTCGCAGTCTCTGGTCTTAGCCTGGCCGCATAGGGTGGCGTTTCGTGAATGTCTGTGTCTTCTGCGCCTCAAGCCTGAAAATTGACCGCAAGTACCTCGACCTGGCCGCCGACGTAGGCACCCAGCTGGCCAAGCGCGGCCACACGCTCGTCAGCGGCGGCGCCACCGTGTCCTGCATGGGGGCCGTCGGCGCCGCCGCCCGTGCCGCCGGCGGGCACACCGTGGGCGTCATCCCGCAGGTGCTGGTCGACATCGAGGTCGCCGACCACGACTCCGACGAGCTCATCGTCACCGCCGGCATGCGCGAACGCAAAGGCGTCATGGACGCCCGCTCCGACGCCTTCCTGGTGCTGCCCGGCGGCATCGGGACGCTGGAGGAGCTCTTCGAGATCTGGACCGCCCGCGTCATCGGCATCCACGACCGCCCGCTGGTCATCCTCGACCCCTGGGGCCTGTACGACCCGCTCCGCCGCCTCATCGAGGACATGTACGACGCCGGTTTCACCCGCGCCGACGTCTTCGACGCGATCGCCTGGACCACCACGGTGGACGACGCCCTGGCCCACGTCGAGGCGACCCCCAAGCCGGTCCGTCCCTCCGTCGCCGAACTCGGCGAAGCCACCCCCTGAGGGGGCAGGGGTCAGGCCAGGCCGCGGCGGGTCAGGGCCGGGGGGCGGCGGCCGGCCAGGGAGTCGGTCATGTCGATGGCCTGCCGTACCTCGTCGTGGTGGTGGGTGATGAAGATCTGGGTTCCGTGCCAGCGGTAGACGGCCGCGGCGGCCAGGGCGGGGTTGAGGTCGGCGGGGAGTTCGACCACGACGACGGCGCCCGTCGCCACCAGGCGGGCGGCCTGCGCGGGGGAGGCGGCGAGGGTCCAGGAAGGGTCGACTCGCGTGCCCGGGGCGACAAGTGTGGGCTGCATGTCTCGATCGTATGAGTACGATGCCAATGTGCTGGTCGTACTCGCCATCGCCGCGCTCGCCATTCTCGCCTGTGTGGTGCTGGTCTCCCTCGGTAGGGGCGGTGAGCTGACCGAGTTCCCGCCTGACGTCCCGCCGCTCGATCTGCCCGAGTCCGGGCAACTGACGGCGGTTGACTTCATGGCGCTGCATCTGCCGGTCAACCTGGTCGGATATCACACGCAGAGCGTGGATGAGACGCTGCGGCGCGCCGCCGGCGCCATCAGCGCGCGCGACACCAGGATCGCCGTGCTGGAGCAGCGGGTCTCGGAACTGCTGTCCAGCAGGCTGCAGGCCCGGCAGGAGGTGTACGCCGCCCCGGGCGCCGGGCTCCGCACCGAGCACGAGCCGCCGGTCGTCGAGCGCGAGCTGGCCGAGGAGGGCGACGATCCCGAGGCGCCGGACGAGCCCGCCGCGCCCGTGTCCGCGCCGGAGGACGAGGCGGAGAAGCAGCCCACGGCCACCGACGTGCTCGTCCACAAGGCGAAGGAGCCGGAGGGCGGGGCCGCGTGAGTGAGGTGATCCGCTGCTGGTGGACCGGCATGGCGGACCCCGTGTACATCGCCTACCACGACGAGGAGTGGGGACGCCCGGTTCACGGCGACGACAAGGTGTTCGAGCGGGTGTCGCTGGAGGCGTTCCAGTCGGGGCTGTCGTGGCTGACGATCCTGCGCAAGCGCGAGAACTTCCGCGCCGCCTTCGACGGGTTCGCGATCGAGAAGGTGGCCGCCTACACCGAGCGTGACGTGGAGCGGCTGCTCGGCGACGCGGGCATCGTGCGCAACCGGGCGAAGGTCGAGGCGGTCATCGCCAACGCCCAGGCCGCGCTCGACCTGCCGGACGGGCTGTCGGAGCTGGTGTGGCGCCATGCCGACCCGGACTCCCCGGTGCCCAAGGCGATGGGCGACGTCCCGGCCATCACCCCGGGCTCCAAGGCGCTGGCCAAGGAGCTGAAGAAGCACGGTTTCCGCTTCGTCGGCCCGACCACCGCCTACGCGCTGATGCAGGCCATCGGCCTGGTCAACGACCATCTCGCCGACTGCGTCGTCAGGACCGGGCGACGCTGACCGTGTCGCCGTCGGGGAAGGTGATCGCGACGGCGTCCTCGCCCACCTCGACGCCGATGGCGTCTCGAAGGGCCGTCGGGTGTACGGCGTCGCCCGACAGCACCACCAGTGTCACGTGTGTCCCCGGGCTGTCCGCCTCCAGCCGGGGCGTGGCCGAGTGGGGGCCGAAGGCGTTGGCCTCGACGTCGCGGACGACGGTGGCGTGCTGCCAGCCGTACAGGCCGATGAGCGCGGAGGTGAGCCCGTCGGCCCTGCGGGCCAGCGCCCAACCGGCCCCGGTCACCACCGCGGGCGGCGAGGCGTCGGCGACCGCGTAACCGCCTTCCCGCACCGTGGAGCCGTTCGGCCCGGTGACGGCGTGGACGCGGATCTCCCACGGGCCGCGGACGACCGACGTGGTGGTGACGCGGTCGCCGCCGGGAGTCTCGTAGTAGGAGGAGGCGGTCCGGTCCTCGCAGGTCAGCGGGTGGATGGCGCCTCTGGGGGAGGCGGGCGAGACCGTGATGTGGTTGTCGGCGGCCCGGCCGTGGTCGGGGCCGGTGCGGGTGGAGTAGGCGAGCCGGGCGTAGTGGGGGTCGTCGGGCGGGGCGCCGTGATCGCTGCCGTGGTTGACCAGCCGGACCACGCCGTCGTGCCGGGTGCCGTGCAGGAGCAGGCCGGTCGCGGGGACGGCGGCCACGACGTCGTGCTCGTCCAGCGGCAGCGGCTGCTCGCGTTCGGTCCACACCGGGTGCTCAGGAGGCAGGAGCAGCCCCAGGAAGCCCTTCGACGCCCAGTAGGGAGAGGCGGGCCCCGAGTACGTCTGCGTGGCCGGCAGGAACGTGTCGTACCAGCCGAGCGACAGCAGGCCGCGTGAGTCCGGCACCCCGCGCTCGACGAAGTGCCGAACCACGGACGAGGTCAGCTTCCGCGTCTGCCCGGCCGACAGGGGACTGGCGTCGGCCAGCGCGCCCATCCAGACGGGCGCGAGGGCGGCGAAGCGGTAGGTCAGCGACCGGCCCTGATGCATGGGCGCCCCATCCGACCCGAAGAAGTGCTGATAAGTCGTCAGAAAGGTGTGGAGGCGGTCCCGGTACACCTCGCCCGACGCCCCCGACATCCGCGTCCACATCAGCGGATACAGGTGCAGTGCCCACCCGCAGTAGTAGTCGAAGTTGCGCGTGCCGCCGTCGGTGTACCAGCCGTCGCCGACGTACCACTCCTCGATCCGCGCCAGCCCCCGGTCGATCTCCTCCTGCCGGTACGGCCCGCCCACCGACTTGAGAAACTCCTCCGACACCGTCTGGAACAACATCCAGTTGTTGTCCCAGGTCCGCTTGCCCACGAACCCGCCCAGCCACTCGGTCACCCGCTCCCGTACCGAGGAGTCGAGCCGGTCCCAGAGCCAGGCCCGCGTCTCGTGCAGCCCGATCGCGATCGAGGCGGCCTCGACCATCTGCTGCGAGCAGTCGGTCAGCACCGGCCAGGAGTCGGGGGCCGAGGGGTCGGTCCCGGCGGCCAGGCCGTCGGCGTAGCGCTCGATCAGACCGGGCGGCGCCTCTCCCTTGGCGCCCGCGATCCGGAAGGCGGCCAGCAGGAAGGTGCGGGCGAAGCCCTCCAGCCCGTCCGAGCGCACCCCTGACCAGCTGGGCCGCCCGGGAAGGTCGTAGCGGGCCATGCCCGGCGAGGCGTACGGCACGACCGCGTCGAGCAACTGATCGGCCACCGCCTCCCAATGGGCGCGGGTCCAGCCGGTGCGCGGGGAGAGGATGCGGTCGGTGGGCGGGAGGTTCAGGGGGAAAGAAGGGGTCATGTCCTGCCGATCGCCAGTTCTGCGGTGTGTGTCCGGCCGCCGGAGCCGGACAGGTTTACGGTGAGGGCCGCATTCCTTCCCAGGGTGACCGCCACCGAATCGTCGGCCCTGATCAGGCGGTGCGCGGGCCGTCCGAGGGCGAGCCGTACCGTGGGGACCGTGCGGCCGGGGTCGGCGACGGCCACCCGGATACGGCCGGCGGCCTGCCGTACCAGGACCGTGCAGGGCGCGTCGGCGCTCACTCCGCCCGCGGCGCCCGCGCTCCAGAACGTGGCGGCGAACAGCCGCCCGCCGCCCGCCGAGCGGCCAGAGGCGACGACCGCCTGCACGGACGCGGTGTTGGCCAGCACCTTCACCCGGTCGAACGCCCACGTCTGCGCGGCCCCGGCGTTGGGCAGAACGGCGTAGGCGTAGTCCGCGCCCGCGGGGTCGCTGCCGTGGTCCAGCCAGAGCGTCACGTAGTCGCGCGCGACCGGGTCCGCGGTGCCGCCGGTGCCGGGGCCGTCGTCGATGGCCCGCCAGGTGTCGGTCCTGCGCTCGCTCAGCGCGCGCAGCTCGCCGGGAGCCAGCAGGACATAGCCCCCGACCCCTCGCAGGTGAGCCCGGCCGCCATGCCGGGTGAGCCGGGCCGTGGTGCCGCGGTTGTCGACGATCGTCTCGACGGTCCGGTGGTCGGTGCTGGTGATCCCGGCGCCCAGGCAGACCACCGCGTCGTCCAGGCAGACCCAGCTCTTCCTGGCCGTCAGCGTCGTCCCCGCGGCCATCAGGTCGAGGCTCGCGACGCCGTAGCCGTCGACCGTGGTGCCGCCGGCCCAGGCGTTGGCCGGGCGGAAGGTTCCGGTGCCGCTGACCGAGACGGCCGGGTCGCGGTGGCGGGTGTCCACGGTCGTGCCGGCGAGGCGGTAGGAGTTCACGGTGGGCCAGTAGTCGGCGCTGTAGTGGTCCCGGCCGTCGGCGCCGTCGGTGTAGAGGTAGGTGGCGCCGTCGCCCTGGTACCAGGCGCGGTAGTTCTCGCCGTTGCCGCATTCGTACATGGCGATCCGCCTGGAGGACAGGCTGATCGCGAACGACCATCCCGGCCTGCGGTGCACGATCCGGTCCATCGCGGCGAACACGTGGTGCCCGGACGGCCGAGGCGCCGCCACCACGGACCGGTCGGCCAGCAGCGCTTTGGCCCGTGCGGTCGCCGGCACGTCGGCCAGCTCCAGGAACCTGCCCCGGCTCACCCACCCCTTGGCCAGCTCCCGGAAGCGCGCGGCGTAGGCGGCGGGCGCCCCGGCGGCCAGTTGCAGCACGGCGTCCACGGTGTCGCGCCCGGCATGCTGGTCGCGCCCGAACTGCCTGGCCACCGCCCGCCCGCGCACGCTGTCCATCATCAGGCCGTCGTGGATCCACGGCGCGAAGGTACGCTCGACCGCGTCGAGGATCACCGTCGCGTTCGGGTCGCGTACCTCCCACGCCGACCCGCCGAGCAGCCCGAGCGCCGCGCTGACCGACTGCAGCAGCACCACGCCGTAGGAGCCGGTGTAGGCCACCACGTCGTGCTGGACGAACGAGCCGTCGGCGTAGAAGCCGTCGCCGGCGCTCACGTAGGCGAACAGCGAGCGCCGCCCGCCGTCGCGCACGTCGGACAGGCCGTCGCGAGCCAGCGCCAGCTTGGCGGCGTCCTCGCCGGCGATGCCGCGCAGCGCGACGATCAGCGCCTTGTCGGCGCGGTTGGCGCCGGTCTCGGCGAAGTCCGTGAGGTTGGTACGCCGGTCCGGGTTGGGACAGAACCGGTCCACCGCCCGGATCCACGCCGCCCGCCGGCCGGGACTGATGAGGTCGTGCAGCAGCAGGCAGGTGTCCATGAGCGCGCGGGGGGCGCCGATCTCCCAGTGCCACCAGTTGCCGGTCTCACGCTTGGTCTCGTTGTAGGCGCGGGCGTACAGGAGGTCCAGGCCGGCGAGGAGGTCTTCGGCCAGGGCGGCGTCGCCGTACCGGGCGGTGCCCTTGGTCGCCCAGGCGAGGGCGAGCGTGCGCAGCCGCTGGTAGCTGGCCGCGATGTCGGCGCTCGCCCCGGTCAGCGGAAGGTCCGCCCACAGGAAAGTACGGCCGGCCGCCCGCTCCATCGCCGCGCTCCACCCCGCCGCCGCGGCGTCCAGCCGCCCGAGCGGGGCCGCGAAGGCCGGATCCGCCGGATCGAACGGCCCTCCGGCCAGCATGGCTACCGCCTTGGCCCGCAACGCCGCGAACTCGCTCGAACCGGCGGTCGATCCCGCGGCGGCGGCCGGGTCCGTGCGTGTAAGGATCGGCGTCGCGATCACGCCCGCCAGCAGCGTCCGGCGGGTGATCATTCGCTCAGCCCGGACGGGTCGGCGGCGGGCAGGCCGAGCTCCGCCACCCTGCCCAGCCATTCCCGCGTCAGCGGCGCGCCCCACCGGGTCCAGAACCCGCCCAGGTCCCGCCCGGCGATCCGCGAGGTGTAGACGGCCAGGTATCCCCACCGCTTCGCGGTCTCGGTCCAGTCCGACGGCGGATTCTCGGCCCGCACGAGCCGGTGCAGCCGGGGCCAGAACTCCTCGGTGAAGGCCAGCTCAAGCTGCCGGAACGGCACGAGCTTCTCGAACGCGCCGAGTTTGGTGAAGTCCGCCACCGGCAGCTTCGGCAGCGCGCTCTGGTACGGCGTCAGCCCCGTCTTGGCGTCCGGCTTGGTGAGGTTGGACTGCTGCCCCAGCGCCCGCTGCGCGGCCAGCGAGTAGATGTTGACCGTCACCTCGGTCAGGTCGCCCGGCTTGTAGGCCATCTGCTGGTGCTGGTGGCCGAGCTCGTGGTAGACGCCCCAGCCGCGCGTGCGCAGCCCGTCCACGGTGAGCAGCCGGTCCAGGTACGTGCGCGGGTAGGCGGTCCAGCCGTGGGTGGCGTAGGCGCCGGCGCCCGTGGGCATCCGCGGCGCCTCCACCAGGTGGAACGGCAGCGGACTTCGCTCGCCCGCCCGAAGCCCCGAGATGGCGGCGTGCGCGTCGATGATCGACTCAAGCAGGCGCAGGTGCGCGGCGTGGTCCTGCTCGCGCCACTGCAGGATGCCCTCGCGGGTGACGGTGACGATGGCGCGCCCGGAGACCAGTTCGGCCTGCGGCACGCCGGTGAGCCGGTCGAGCTGGGCCTGGAAGTCCGCCTCCGTGGTCCGGCCGAGCCTGAAGACCGGCGCGTCCAGCCCGCCGCTCACGAACCTGACCCTGGCCTGCTCACCCGAGCCGATCATGGACAGGTAGACCATGCCGCCCCCGGCGTCCTCGACGGTGTTGACGCCGGAGGCGAGCGGGTAGGCGCGCGGGTTCTTGTAGGCGACGTCGGGGTGGGTGTCGGGCGCGCCGACGTGCAGCGTGGGCACGAGCCCGTCCTTGGCGGCCACCTCGACGGTCAGTGTGGCGGCCGCGGGCAGGTAGACACCGGTGTGGTGGAAGTCCGTGGTGCGCAACGCCTGTTGCAGCCGCAGCCGCTCGCTCTCGGCCGCGACCCGCCCGCGGACGACCACGGTACGGCGGGCGGTTCCCGCGGCCCGGTCGCCGGACAGAGTGTCGCCGGACAGGGCTCCACCCGAGGAGGCACCGCCTGAAGAGGCGCCTCCCGTCGACGGGTCCGGTGGGCGGGTGGCCGATGCGGCGGCGGCCAGTAAGGGAGAGGCCGCGAGGGCGCCGGTGAGGGTGAGGAAGCCACGTCGTGGGAGGTTTCGCATCGGGGTTCTCCTTGGCAGGGCCGTATGCCGCCCGAGCTTGAAAGCGCTTACTAGGCTCCGTCAAGGCTTTCCGGAACTTTCTACCGGTTTCTATCGGCGACCTGCGGCTTTTCTTCCTCGTGGAGCCGCAAGCGGTTTCGGCGCGCCCACGGATTCCCTGACCACGATGCTGGTCCCGACCCGGGTGCTGGTCTGCACGGGGGACAGGTAGTCGCTGCCGTCGGAGATGCCGAGGGCCAGCCGTACGGCCTGGCGGCCCATCTCCTCCAGCGGGATGCGCACGGTCGTCAGCCGGGGACGGAGCTCCTGGGCGAGCGGGACGTCGTCGTAGCCCACGACGGACATGTCGCCCGGCACCGTGAGCCCGGCCGCCTCCAGCGCCTGCATCGCCCCGGCCGCCACGTTGTCGTTGGCCGCGAAGATCGCGGTGAAGCCGGCGCCCTCGGCCAGCAGCTCCCTGACCCGCTCGTAGCCGAAGCGGCGGCTGAGCGGGCCGGGCTGGACGAGTTCGTCGGCGTAGTCCAGCCCACGCAACTCCAGCGCGCGCCGGTGCCCGGCCAGGCGGGCGACGGTGGTGGAGAAGAGCGCGGGGCCGCCCAGGAACAGGATTTGCCGGTGCCCCTGGGTGATCAGGTGGTCGGTGACGGCGAAGGCGCCGCCCTCGTTGTCGTACTCGACGACCTTGGTCGGCACGTCGCCGCCCACCGACGGCCGTCCGCACAGCACGAGCGTGGAGCCGCTGGCGTGCAGGGCGCGGGCCCTACGGCCGACCTGGGTGGCGTAGGCGCGGTCCTCGTAGGCGCCGCCGACCAGGATGACCGCGTCGGCCCGCTGCTCGTGCAGCAGGTCGATGAGCGCCAGCTCCTGCTCGTGGCTGCCCTGGGTGCAGCAGATGATGCAGAGCCTGCCCTGCGCGGTGGCCTCGCGCTCCACGCCGCGGGCGATGAAGGCGTAGAACGGGTCGATCACGTCGTTGATGATGATCCCGACGGTCCTGTTCGTCGCCCCGGCCAGGGCGCGGGCGTGCGCGTTGGCCACGTAGCCCAGCTCGTTGATGGCCGCCTCGACCCTGGCGCGCGTCGACTCGGCCACCGGGTAGTTGCGGTTGATCACCCGAGAGACGGTCGCGCTGGACACGCCGGCGAGTCTGGCCACGTCGGCGATGGTCGCCTCGGTCACGGGCCCTCCCTTGTCACTCACGCTATTCTGCCCAGTTCGTCGATGTGGATCTCGTGCCTCAGCGGCCGGCCCGAGCAGTAGCGCGCCACCTCGTCCAGCGCCGAGTCGGCCAGCCTGGCCAGTTCGCCGCCCTGGGCTCCGGCCAGGTGCGGCGTGACGAAGACGTTGGGCAGCGCGAAGAACGGGTGGCCGGGAGGCAGCGGCTCGGGGTCGCTGACGTCGAGTATCGCGTCGAGCCTGCCGCTCGTCACCTCCTCGGCCAGGGCGAGCGTGTCCACGAGCGCGCCGCGGGCGGTGTTGACGAGCACGGCGCCGTCGCGCATCAGCGCCAGCCGGTCGCGGCCGATCATCCGGTGCGTCTCCGGGGTGTCCGGCGCGTGCAGGGTGACCACGTGTGAGCGGCGCACCAGCGTGTCGAGGTCGGTCAGCCGTCCGCCCAGCGCCGCGGCCTCGCCCGGATCGGCGTACGGGTCGTAGACCAGCACCTCGGCGTCGAGGTTGCGCAGCAGCGCGAGCACCCGTCTGCCGATGCGCGACATGCCGACGACTCCGATCGTGATCCGGTGCGTGCCGAGCCACGGCATGCCGGAGAAGTCCCGCCTGCTGCCCTGGGTGCGGTAGCGGTGGGCCATCGTGAACGCCCGCTTCGCCCCGAACACGATCGCGGCGAAGGTGAACTCGGCCACCGGGATCGCGTTCGCGTCGGCCGCGCTGGAGACGCGTACGCTGCGCAGCACCACCGGGTCCAGGAACGTCTTCACGGTGCCCGCGGCGTGCGCGATCAGCCGCAGCCCCGGCGCGGCCCGGAGCAGCCGCTCGTCGAACGGCGGGCAGTTCCAGCCGGTGACGAGCACCTCCGTCTCCGCCAGGACCTTCTCGTCCACCTCGTGCATGACCTCGTCGTGGAGGTCGACCAGGCGGGCCAGCCGTTCGAGGGCGCCCCCGCTGAAGACCGACTCGCGCACGCCGGGCCCCATGGCCAGGGCGGCACGCGGTCTTCGGCTCTCTTCCCGCACGTGTTTCGCTCCCCGATAGTAAGCGCGTTCTATGACCTTGAGGCCGCACGCTAGGCCCTGCCTGCGGCTCAGTCAAGCGAGCAGCCCTTTTGTCGGCAAGGGTCTTGACGGATGGGGAAAACGCTTACTACGGTCACGGCCAATCGGAGGGACGACGCATGACGACTTCATCGCAACCGCGTGCCGCCGTGACGCCCCGCCGTGTCGCAACCGGTACGGCGGGCGCCGCGCCACGCAAACTGCCTCTGCGCAAACGGATCAAGCGTGACCGGGTCATGCTGCTGCTGACCCTGCCGGGGCTGGTCTACTTCCTGGTCTTCCACTACGCCCCGCTCATCGGTTACGTGGTGGCGTTCAAGGACTACCAGCCGTACGTGGGCTTCATCGACAGCCCGTGGATCGGCCTGGCCAACTTCGAGCTGGTCTTCGGCGACAGCCGGTTCTGGACCTCCGTGGTCAACACCCTGAAGATCACGCTCACCCAGCTCGTGCTCTTCTTCCCCGCGCCGATCGCCCTGGCCCTGCTGCTCAACAGCGTGATCAGCGACAAGGTCCGCAGGTTCGTGCAGAGCGTGGTCTACCTGCCGCACTTCATCGGCTGGGTGATCATCGTCTCGATCTTCCAGCAGATCCTCGGCGGCGCCGGCGCGCTGCCCAACCTGCTGGAGAGCATGGGCCTGCCCCGGGTCGACGTCATGACGAACCCGGACACCTTCCCGCTGCTCGTGACGCTGCAGGTGCTCTGGAAGGACGCCGGCTGGGGGACGATCATCTTCCTGGCCGCGCTGCTCTCCATCAACCAGGAGCTCTACGAGGCGGCGGCCATGGACGGCGCGGGCCGATGGCGCCGGCTCTGGCACGTCACGCTGCCCGGCATCACGCCGATCATCGTGCTGCTGCTCATCCTCAACCTCGGCAGCATCCTGTCGGTCGGATTCGAGCAGATCCTGCTCCAGCGCGACGCGGTCGGGGCGGAGTCGGCCGAGGTGCTGGACACGTTCGTCTACTTCAACGGCATCCAGGACGGCCAGTGGGGCCCCGCGGCGGCGGTGGGCCTGATCAAGGCGATCGTCGGCGCGGCCCTCGTGCTCGGCGCGAACAAGGTGGCGCACCTGCTGGGCCACGAGGGGGTGTACCGCGGTGCGGCCAAGTGAGCGTCCGGCCTGGATGGAACGGCCAGGCAAGGCGGGCCTGGTCGTCAAGGGCGCGATCCTGCTCGGCGTGAGCCTGCTGGTGATCTACCCGTTCGTCGGGGTGATCGGCACCAGCCTCTCGACCGAGACCGACATCGCCAAGGCCGGCGGCTTCGTCCTGCTGCCGTCCGCGCCGCAGCTCGACGCCTACCGGGCCATCTTCGAGGGCGGCACGGTCACCCGAGCGCTGCTCGTGAGCGTGCTCGTGACCGGCATCGGCACGCTGGCCAGCCTCGCCGCCACGATCGGCATGGCCTACGGGCTCAGCCGTCGCGAGGTCACCGGTTCGCGGGCCATCTTGATCGTGGCGCTGTTCACGATGCTGTTCAACCCGGGCATCATCGCCGGCTTCCTGACCGTCCAGCAGCTCGGCCTGCTCAACACCTTCGCCGCGCTCGTCCTGCCCAGCCTGGTCAGCGCCTTCAACCTGGTCGTCCTGCGCTCGTTCTTCATGAACCTGCCCGGCGAGCTGATGGAGAGCGCCCGGATGGACGGCGCCGGCGACCTGCGCATCCTCGTCCGGATCGTCCTGCCGCTGTCCAAGGCGGTGATCGCGGTGATCGCCCTGTTCTACGCGGTGGCGTACTGGAACGCCTTCTTCAACGCCCTTCTCTACCTCGACGACACCGAGAAGTGGCCGCTGCCGATGATCCTGCGCATGTTCGTGCTCCAGGGCCGGACGCTGGAGAGCCTCGGCGGCGCCGCGGAAGCGCCCGCGCCCGTCCAGGCCATCCAGATGGCGGTGCTCGTGGTGGCGGTCGTCCCGATCCTCATCGTCTACCCCTTCCTCCAGCGCTACTTCACCAAGGGCGTGCTCACCGGCGCCATCAAGGGCTGAACCCCCCATCCGAAGGAAGATCCACATGAACCTCTCCAGGCGCGGCTTCCTCGGCCTCGCCGCGGGCGTGGCCGTCACGTCGCTGGCGAGCGCCTGCGGCGGTGGCGGCGCTCAGGCGCCCGCGACGAAGGCCCAGGGACTCACGGTCAAGCTGCCGACCTACACGCCGCTGTCCTCGATCCCCAAGCCCGACCTGCCCGGGACCGCGGCGGGCGTGCCCGACGCGTACTTCACCTACCCGAAGGAGTTGTTCAAGGCGGTCCAGAAGCCGCCCATGTCCGGCGGTCAGGTGAAGATCGCGATGAAGACGTTCCTGCCGCCGCCGCCCGGCCGCGAGCAGAACGCCGCCTGGCGGGAGATGGAGAAGCGGCTCGGCGGCACGGCCGACGTCATGATCGTGCCCACCGACGACTGGCCGACGAAGTTCTCCACGCTGGTCGCGGGCGGCAACCTGCCCGACATCTTCCCCTACATCTCCACCCAGGGCGTCAACAACCTGCCCGCCTTCGCCGCCAGCCAGTGCGCCGACCTGACCCCGTTCCTGTCGGGGGACAAGGTCAAGGAGTACCCGAACCTGGCCGCGCTGCCCGAGGTCTTCTGGAAGCAGGGCATCATCGGCGGCAAGCTCTACGGCGTGCCCGTGCCGCGCAATCTCGTCGGCGGCCTCGGCTTCTACCGGCACGAGATGTTCGCCCAGGCCGGAGTCACCGACCTGGCCCAGATCACCGACCTCGACCGCTTCGCCGAACTGCTCAAGGAGCTGACCAGGCCGCAGGAACGGCGCTGGGCGATCGTCACCGCCACCGGCGGCGTCTTCGGCCTGTCGATCTTCACCCAGCTGTTCGGCGTGCCGCTGGAATGGCGCCTGGACAAGGCGAGCGGCAAGCTCACCCACGCCATCGAGACCGAGGAGTACCGGGCGGCGCTGGAGTACGTGATCAAGTTGCGCGAGGCCGGCGTCATCTACCCCGGCTCGGAGGGCTTCGACACGCTCAAGCGCAAGAACGAGTTCAACTCGGGCCGCGCCGCCATCACCTACGACGGCCTGCCCGCCTACCTCGGCCCCGGCAACTACCTGCAGACCCAGAAGAAGATCGACCCCAAGGCCGACCCGCGCCCGCTGCTGCCCATCGGCGCCAAGGCCGTGACGTTCGCCAACAACATCGCCTTCTCCACCAACCTGCTGAAGAAGGCCGACGAGTCCCGGGTCAAGGAATTGCTGCGCGTGGCCGACTTCTTCGCCGCGCCGTTCGGCAGCGAGGAGTTCACGCTCATCCAGTACGGCCTGGCGGGCACCGACCACACCCGCGACGACCAGGGCAACCCGATCCTGACCGACCAGGGCGCCAAGGACATCACCGTCCCGTGGAAGTACATCGCCGCGCCCACCCAGGCCGTCTACGACCCGACCTCGCGAGACGGCGTCGAGCACGTGCACGCGGCACTGTCGAAGATGATCCCCCAGGCGGTCTACGACCCGACCACCGGCATGTTCTCCCCGACCGCCGAGAACAAGTTCGAGTCGCTCTACACCATGCGCAACGACAAGGTCACCTCCATCGTCGCCGGTCGGGCCAAGCCGAGCGAGCTGGACCAGCTCGTCAAGGACTGGCGTGCGCAGGGCGGCGACAAGATCCGCGCCGAGTTCGAGCAGGCGCTGCAACAGTCGGGCGGTCCCCGGTGAAGGTCTACCACGTCGCCCCCGGCCGCTCCTTGGAAGCCGCCCGCGACGAGGCACGGCGGGCCCTGGCCGACGGCATCGACCACGACATCGAGATCCGCCTGGCCGGCGGCGTCCACCGGCTGACCGGCCCCCTGACCCTGGACGAGCGCGACAGCGCCCCCGAGGGCCGCACGATCACCTGGACGGCCGAGCCGGGCGAGCAGCCGGTGCTGTCCGGCGGAGTACACCTCACCGGCTGGCGTCAGGAGGCGGGCCGCTGGGTCGCCGAGACGCCGGAGGGCGTGTCGCCCAGGCAGCTGTTCGTGGGCGGCGTCCGGGCGGTGCGCGCGCGGAGCGACTCGCGCCTCGCGGCGGCCGGCGAGGTCACCGAGGACGGCATGACCGGCGCGCCGGCCCGCGGCGTGGCCGCCTGGTCCGATCCGGGCAACGCCTCGGCGGTCATCCGGGTGCGCTGGCGCAACTACCACTGCCGCGTCGACCGGGTCGAGGGTGACCGCGTCGTCTTCGCCCGGCCGTGCTGGGCCAACGCCGCCTCCGGCACCGGCCGCACCGGCCCCGCCTGGGACTTCACGACCGTGGACGCCGAGCGCCACGCCAAGGTGGTCTTCTTCGAGAACGCCATCGAGCTGCTCGACCGGCCGGGCGAGTTCGTCTTCGACCGCGCCGGCCGTACCGTCACCTATCTGCCGCGCGCGGGGGAGAGCCCCGAGGACGTCGTCGCGCCCGCGACCGAGACGCTGCTGCGGATCGAGGGCGCGGCGCGGGTGCGGGTGCGCGGGCTGGCCTTCGAGCACGCCGCCTACCGGCAGCCGGACACCGAGGAGGGCTACGCGGGAACGCAGGCCGGGCTCACGCTGACCGGCGCCACCGGCCCGGCCGGCCACGCGGGACGCCACTACACCAAGCCCGCCGCGGCGCTCGTGGTCCGCGGCGGGCGGGAGGTCTCGGTCGAGGACTGCGTGTTCACGCGGCTCGGCGGCGCGGGCGTGATCTTCGAGGCGGGCACCAAGGACTCCTCGATCACCGGCTCCACCTTCACCGACCTGTCCTCGGGCGCCGTCTACGTCGGCGACACCGAGCCGAACCCGCCCGCCGAGCTGCGCGGCGAACGTAACACCGTGGCCCGCAACGTCATCAGCGGGGCGGGCGTGGAGTTCACCGACGCCGTGGGGATCTGGGCCGGGTACGAGAGCTCGCTGGTCGTGGACCACAACACGCTGGAACGCCTGCCGTACTCGGGAATCTCGGTCGGGTGGGGCTGGAACCAGCCCGAGGCGCAGAAGCCCGGCATGCGCGACAACAAGCTGACGAACAACCGGATCACCGACGTCATGCTCGTCGAGCACGGCCAGCACGACGGCGGCGCCATCTACACCCAGGGCCCGCAGCCCGGCACGGTGATCAGCGGCAACTACGTCAACCGCTCCGCCTACGGCAACACCGAGCGCGACGGCAACGGCGTCTACCTGGACGAGCAGAGCTCCCACATCCGCGTCGAGGGCAACGTGATCACCCGCGTCGGTTACAAGTGGATCTCCAACTGGGCCGAGTACGGCATCGGCAACCTCGCCACCGGCAACTGGACCGACACCGGCGCCCCGCCGCTGTCCGGCCGCGGTTCGCTCATGGAGGACAACCACACCGCTCTGGAACGGCTCCCGCCCGAAGCCCTGGCCGTGGCCGGACGCGCCGGAGCCACACCGGGAGAGGTCGAGCAGCCGGCCCCCGACCTGGCCCGTGGAAGGCCAGCCACCCAGTCGTCCACCGAGGCTCCGGCGGCCAACGCCGTGGACGGCTCCACCACCACCGACAGCAGGACGGCCGGCGAACCCGGCGCCTGGTGGCAGGTCGACCTCGGCGCCACCCTGCCGCTCACCGAGGTGGAGATCTGGAACGACGCCGCGATGACCACCTCCGGCTTCGACGTCGTCCTGGCCACGCGCGCCGACCTGTCCGACGCCCGGCGCGTCCACGTGCCGGGCAGGGCGCTGCGGCCCACGTTCGTGCCGCTCACCGGCGAGGCCCGCTACGTCCGCCTCCAGCGCGCGGACACCGGCGGGATCGGCCTGGCCGAGGTCAGAGTTCGCTAGGCAGGCGGCGCCAGTACTGCTTCTTGCCCTCCTCGCGCACCACCAGGTCCAGCCGGGCCAGCTCGGCCCGCAGCTCGTCGGCGTCGTCCTTCTGGTCCTTCTCCAGGGCCACCTGCCTGGCCCTGAAGAAGGCGTGGGCGGCGGCGTCCAGGTCGGGGTGTCCGTCGGCCCACAGCCGGAACTCCGCCCGTGCCGGGTCGCCCGCGACCCACGGATAGCCGCGGGCCAGGAAGGCCCGCTCGATGTCGGCCCGCCGGGGCAGGTCGCCGCGGGTCCTGACCAGTTCCTCGGTCCGGTGGCCCTGGACCACGACGTGCTCGCCGTCGAGGAAGACGGCCGCCGCGTCGGCTCTGGGCGCCTCCCATCGCCGCTCGCCGTGCGTGAACACGGCCCGCGTGTCGTCGACCGCGATCCCCAGATGGTCGACGATGATCAGGAACGCCAGCACCAGTCCGGCCACGGCCCCCAGCCCGAGCGCGCCCATCGTCGCGTACGGCTCCGCCAGCCCCGCCAGCAGCTTGACCGGCTTCTCGAACGGCACCCAAGGCCAGGTCGCCGCCCATCCGATGAGCGCCTTCACCAGCCACAGCACCCCCGCCCCCAGCAGCGGCCCGCCCACCCAGACCAGGATCCGGTGCAGGGCGGGAATCGTCACGACGGTCTGGTCGGAAGCAGGCATCAGCGAAGTTCGGCTTTCTTTCCGGCAAGGATGATCAGCACGACCACGCCCAGGGCGAAGGCCGTGTTGTGGCCCAGTTTGGCGGCTGCGGAGACGTCCCCGAGCGGCTGGGTGACGAATGCGCCCGCGGCCTGGACCAGCAGCGCGGCGCCCGCCGCGGCGAGCCGGTGGGTCTGCCCCCAGCCCGTCCGCCTCGACCACAGGACGAGGAGCACGGCCAGCGCCGCGAGCCGTCCCGCGTAGACGGCGAACCCGGTCCAGCCGACCAGGGAGGTCGTCCACTCCAGGACCTGGGAGATCGACATGAGGACGAGCGTCACCCCGCCGACCACCCACGGACCGGGCGCGGGCCGCGGATCCGCGGGCCCCGGTGACGTCACCCGTGGAGGTGTCGTAGCCGCTGAGGTACTCGGCGCAGGCCGGAGCCAGGAGCAGCAACCCCAGCGCCGGTGGCAGGCCTTTGAGTGACATGCCCACGACGCTAGGGACGGCGGCGGCCGGTGCGGATCGGTCCTCGGGCTATCCGGGACCGACCAAAGTCGATGGGTCAGCGACCGTGGAAGGTGGGGCGCTCCTTGGCCAGGAAGGACCGGGTGGCGCCCAGGTGGTCGTCGGTCGCGGCGCACTCGTCCTGCAGGACCGCCTCCAACTCCAGGGACTCGGTCAGGGTGTGGGTGGCGGCGTAGGCGAGCGACCGCTTGGTGGCCGCGTACGCCTTCGTGGGGCCGTGCGCCAGCCGTACCGCCAGCTCCTGGGCGGTCTTCAGCACGTCGTCCGGCGCGACCACCCTCGTCACCACGCCCAGCTCCAGCGCCCGCTGGGCGTCCAGCGGCTCGCCCAGCAACAGGAGTTCGGCCGCGCGGCCGGGTCCGACGAGGCGCTGCAGCGTCCAGGAGGCGCCCGAGTCCGGGACCAGGCCGATGCCGCTGAAGGCCATGGCGAACTTCGCCTTCTCCGAGGCCACCCGCAGGTCGCAGGCGAAGGCCAGCGACGCGCCCGCCCCCGCGGCCACGCCGTTGACCGCCGCCACCACCGGCTTGGGCATCGTCGTGATCAGCTCGACGATCGGGTTGTAGTGCTCGCGCACCGTGCCCGCCAGGCCGCGGCCCGCCTCCAGGTTGTCCGCGTGCTCGCGCAGGTCCTGGCCGGCGCAGAACGCCCGGCCTGAGCCGGTCAGCAGCACCGCGCGCACCATCGGGTCGCCGGCCGCCCGGCGCAACGCGCCGAGCAGGGCCGTCTTCAGCTCGGCCGTCAGCGAGTTCATCGCGTCGGGCCGGTCGAGTGTGATGGTGGACACGCTCTCGGACACGTCGTAGCGGATCACAGGGTCTCCAGGTTGTGGTCGACGAATGCGGCGGCTCTGGGCAGCAGGCGCGCGGCCTCCTGCTCGAAATATGCCCGCGCCTTCTCGCCGGGCCACCCCGGCGGCAGCAGTTCCGCGGGCAGGCCGGGATCGCGGAACAGGAAGTTGCGCCAGCCGTGGACCAGCACGCTCCTGGTGGCGAAGACGCGGTCGTCGGGTGCGTGCGCGGGCAGCGAGTCCACCAGCGCCCCGGCCTCGGCCAGCCAGCGCTCGTAGGCCGCCGCGATGCCGTCCAGGTCCCAGGCGCGGGCCACGAGCTCGCGTGGGTCGCCGTCCAGCGCGGCGTCGAAACGATCGGCCACCACGCCCTCGCCGTCGAGCAAATTGTCCAGCTCGATGGAGGACCGTGGACCGATCCAGGTCGTCTCGGACAGTGCCGCGTAGCCGAGGAAGGTGAGATCGGCGCGCAGCCGTTCGCGCCTGGGGCGTTCCCGCACCGGGCCGAAGACGATCACGTGCCAGCGTCCACGCCAGCCGAGCGTCCCCGGTCGGTAAATTCTCAGTGCTGCCTCGTCCAGGCGCCTGACGCACTTCGGAGTCAGGCCGTATCCGGGTCCGTGCGGCAGCCGGACCGGCGACAGCCAGCCCTGTCTGACCATGCGCGAAACGGCCGTGCGCACGGCGGGAGCGGCGATTTCCAAGGGTTTCATCAGCCGCACCAGGGCGGCAACGGAGGCCTGGCCACCGCGTGATCGCAGGTGGTCTCCGTAGAGGTCGAACAGGCCGGCGCGTGCGTGCACGAAGTCCAGTTTGGACGTCTTCGCACCCCTGGACAACGCATTCTGGGAGGAGATCGTTACCCATGAGGGCTCTCGATGCGGGAGAATAGGACATCACAGAAGACGTGAATGCGCCGGCCACCCTCCTGGAGGGCCGGCGGTCGCGGGCCGCGGGAGCCCAAGGCAGGAAGGGATACACGCATGGCGGCGATGAAGCCGCGGACCGGCGATGGTCCGCTCGAGGTCACCAAGGAAGGGCGCGGCATCGTCATGCGTGTCCCCTTGGAGGGTGGCGGCCGGCTCGTCGTGGAGATTTCCGCCGACGAGGCGCAGGCGCTCGGCGAGGCGTTGAAGAACGTCGTCGGCTGAGCGCTTCCCGAGACAGCTTCGATCGACGGCCCTGGCGTGCCTCCGCGCCAGGGCCATTGACGTGTTTGGAGAGATGACCCGTGCCCATTGAGACCACGACGTCGGTGGTTTCCGAGATCCCCGCCGAGGCCGAGCTGCTGGCGGTGCCGTACTCCTCCGACCTAGACCCGGCGCTCTCCCTCGACCTGCCGCTGCCCCCGGCGGCGCTGCTGGCCCACTACGAGGCCAAGGGCGAGGCGGGCGAGATCGTCGAGGTGCCCGTGGCACGGGGTGAGGAGGTCGGGCGCGTCCTGCTCTACGGAGCCGGGGACGGCTCGCCGAAGGCGCTGCGCAAGGCCGCCGCCGCCCTGACGCGCCGCGCCAAGGGCCGCGACACGCTCACCGTCGTCGTTCCCGGCGGCGACGGCGCGGCGTTCGCTGAGGCCGCGCTGCTGGCCGCCTACACCTTCAAGGTCACCTCCTCGCCGGGCAAGAAGCCCGTCTCCGCGCTCGTGTTCGCCGGCGCCGACGAGCAGGCGGTACGGCGCGGCGAGATCGTCGCCCAAGCCGTCGCGCTCGCCCGCGACCTGGCCAACACGCCCTCGTCGGTGAAGAGCCCGGCGTGGCTGGCCGAGCGCGCCGGCGAGCAGGGCGTCCCCGTGCGCGTGTGGGACGAGGAGGAACTGCGAGCCGGCGGGTTCGGCGGCATCCTCGCGGTCGGCCAGGGCTCGGTGAACCCGCCGCGGCTCATCCAGCTCTCCTACGACCCGCCGGGCGCCACCAGGCACGTGGTGCTCGTGGGCAAGGGCATCACCTTCGACTCGGGCGGGCTGTCGCTGAAGCCGTCCGACAACATGAAGGTCCAGAAGACCGACATGGCCGGCGGCGCCGTCGTCATCGCGGCCGTGTCCGCGCTGGCCAAGCTGGGCGCGAAGGTGCGGGTCACCGGGCTGGTGGCGGCGGCGGAGAACATGCCGTCCGGCAGCGCGCAGCGGCCCAGCGACGTCATCACCCACTACGGCGGCCGCACGGTCGAGGTGCTCAACACCGACGCGGAAGGCCGCCTGGTCCTGGCCGACGCCCTCGCCTACGCCGACGACACGCTCGCCCCCGACGCCCTCGTGGACATCGCCACCCTCACCGGCGCGATCAGCGTCGCCCTCGGCCGCAGCGTGGGCGCCGTCTACGCCACCTCGGACGAACTCGCCGGAGAGCTGCTCGGCGCCGGTCAGGCCAGTGACGACCGGCTGTGGCGGATGCCGCTGATCGATGACTACGCGCCCGCGCTGGAGTCGTCGATCGCGGACCTGGCCAATGTCGAGGTGGGTTCCCGCTTCGGTGCCGGATCGATCACGGCCGCGCTGTTCCTGCGGGAGTTCGCGGGCAAGCGGCCCTGGGCCCACCTGGACGTGGCCGGCGTGGGGCGCACCACGGTGGACGAGGGCGTGCTGACCAAGGGCGCCACGGGCTTCGGCGTCCGCCTTCTCGTGGAGTGGCTCAGTAACCGAGCCTGACCGCCTTCAGTCGCTCAGCTTCACCGCGGCCAGCAGCCCGTCGCCCAGCGGCATCATCAGCGGCCGCAGCCGATCGTCACCCTGCACGAGCTTGCCCAGTTCGCGCAGGGCGACCGTGTCCGGGTCGCGCTGCGCCGGGTCGGCCACCCGGTTGTGCCACAGGACGTTGTCGAAGGCCACGATCCCGCCCACCCGCAGCAGCCTGACGGCCTCGGCCAGATAGTCGGAGTACTCCTGCTTGGCGCCGTCGGCGAAGACCATGTCGTACCCGCCGTCCGACAGCCGGGGCAGCACGTCGAGGCCGCGGCCGACGATCAGCCGCACCCGCCCGCCGGAGAACCCGGCGTCGGCGAAGGCCTGACGGGCCAGCCGCTGGTGCTCGGGCTCAACGTCCACGCTGGTCAGCGTGCCGTCGGGACGCATGCCGCGCAGCAGCCACAGCCCCGACACACCGCAGCCGGTGCCGATCTCGACCACGGACTTGGCGTTGAGCGCCGTGGCGAGGAAGCAGAGCGCCGCTCCGCCCCCGGGAAGGATGGGCACCGCACCCATCTCCTGGCCGCGCTGCCGCGCCGCGAGAAGCACCTCATCTTCCAGATGGAACTGCTCCGCATAGGCCAGAGTGGCCTCTACCGGGCTGGTCATCGGCCCCCTCCCCCCACTTTCGTGCGATTGGTCACCGATCGCAGCCTAGGGGAGACACGCCCGGACGGGAACTCAAGTCGGTCCTAACGCGTTGCAGGTTTAAACGGGCTTTGCCGGTCCGGAAGGCAGGCAGTGCGCATGAAGGGACGAAACCAGGCACTATGGCTGTAGCGGTGGTCCCAAAGAGAGGAGCCTTGGTGGACGGAAGCGACCACCAGGTGTCTGAGTGGACTCCTCCCACCTGGGAGGAGGTCGTGCGGACGCACTCCGCGCGCGTGTATCGGCTGGCGTACCGGCTGACCGGCAATGTCCATGACGCCGAAGACCTCACACAGGAGGTCTTCGTCCGGGTATTCAGGTCATTGTCTAGCTATACCCCCGGCACGTTCGAGGGCTGGCTGCACCGGATCACGACGAACCTGTTCCTTGACATGGCGCGGCGCAAGCAGCGCATCCGATTCGAGGGATTGGCGGACGACGCGGCGGAACGGCTGCGCGGCCGCGAACCGTCTCCGGCGCAGGCGTGGGACGACGCGCACTTCGAGGCCGACGTTCAGGCGGCGCTTGACGCGCTCGCCCCCGAGTTCCGTGCCGCGGTGGTGCTCTGTGACATCGAAGGCCTGTCGTATGAGGAGATCGCGGCCACGCTCGGCGTGAAGCTGGGTACGGTCCGGAGCCGTATTCATCGTGGCCGGGCACAGCTGAGGGAGTCGCTCGAACATCGGGCGCCCCGAGGCGCTGAACTCCCCCCGACCGTGATCCGTGGGGAGGAAGGCTAGGAATGTCTCATCTTGGAGAGAGTGTTTCCGCGCTTGTCGACGGCGAACTGAGCCACGTCGAGCGCGAGCGGGCACTGGCCCATCTCACCTTCTGCGCCGAATGCAGAAGGGAGGTCGAGTCGATGCGGGCGCTGAAGTCGCGCCTGCGCTCACTCGACGGCCCGGCGATGCCCGCCGACCTGACCATGTCACTGCTGCGGATGTCCGAACCGGGTGGGCCGCTGCCGCCGCGCGAACGCCCTTTCCCTCCCACGTTTGGAGGAGTGCCGCTTCCGGGACCGCACAGCATCTCCCCTTTGGACAACCGGCCGCGAAGGGACGCCTTCGGTGGTACTTCCGGCCCTGGACGGGGGAGTAGGCGCCGCGGCGCCTACGTGGCCGTGGGCGTCATGTCCGCCGCGGTCGCGCTCGGCACCTTCTTCGCCGTCAACAGCACCGCCGAAGTGGGCAGCCCGCCCCCGGTCGAGCTCTTCCAGGTTCAGCAGGCGCCGGGCAACACCCCGTGATGTCCTGGGCCATTGGCCTGGGATACTCGAAGGATGGCGTAGTCGTCGGTGAGAGGGGCATACGATCGGGGTTCGGGCCTTACAAGGGCTTATGACCCACGTATGCCGTTCACGCCAGGATTGCGGTGTCCGAGCGAGGAGTGGTGAGACTTAGATGACCGACGAGACGCGCCCCACCGAAGGACGCATGCCGTCGGACTCCCCCGAGTCGCAGGAGCGGCCGGAGTTTCTTCCCGCGGGCGAGGAGCAAGCCGCCTGGGGAGACCCGTCGGGCCGCTCCGTCAACCCGTCACCGTCGTACGGCGGGGCCGGCGACCAGCCGCCTCCCGCGTTCGGCAACGCGCCTTCTGACCCCAGCGGCCCCTACGGTTCGTATGGCTCACACGGCTCCTATGGCTCCTATGGTGAGGCCGCGCCGACGTTCGGCAACCCGGCGGGCGAGCCGGAACCCCGGTTCGGGACGCCCGCGCAGCCGTCGTTCGGCCCGCCGCCCTACTCCGGCTCCTACGCGGGCTACAGCGGCACGCCCCAGCAGGGCGACACCGCCGTCTACAGCTCCCCGCAGTACGGCGGCGAGACCCCTCCGCCTCCGCCGCCACAGAACGCCTTGGGCATGGGCTCGGGCTGGGCCCCGCCGCCCGGCCCCGGCGTGGGAGTACCGCAGCGCAGGGTCGCCCTGGGCACCGGCGGGCTGATCGCCGTGGCGGTGGCCATCGCGCTGATCGCCTCCGGCCTGGGCAGCGTCGGCACGTACCTGCTCACCAGGTCGGCCGGCGGCACCGACCCCTCCTACACGCTCGGCCCCGCACCCAGCGGCGCGATCAACCGGCCCCCGGAGTCGGTGGCGGGCGTCGCCTCGCGCGTCCTGCCCAGCGTCGTGTCCCTGGAGGTCGGCAACGGCGGCGCCGAGGGCGCCAGCGGCTCCGGCTTCCTGATCAAGGACGGCTACGTGGTCACCAACAACCACGTCGTCGCCATGGCGGCCAGCGGCGGCGAGATCCAGATCATGTTCGCCAACCGCAAGACCACCACGGGCCGCATCGTCGGCCGCGACCCGGGCTCCGACCTGGCGGTGGTGAAGCCGGAACAGACGTTCGGCACCCCGGAGATCACGCTGGGCAACTCCGACCAGGTCGTCGTCGGCGACCCGGTCATCGCGATCGGCTCCCCGCTCGGCCTGAGCGGCACCGTCACGACCGGCATCGTCAGCTCACTCAACCGCCCGGTCATCGCCGGAGACGAGAGCGGCCGGGCGGCCGAGGAGCCCGCGTACATCTCCGCCATCCAGACCGACGCCGCCATCAACCCCGGCAACTCGGGCGGACCGCTGGTCAACGCCAAGGGCGAGGTCATCGGCGTCAACTCGGCCATCGCGACGCTGAGCCGTTCGTCCTCCAGCCAGGGCGGCAGCATCGGCCTGGGCTTCGCGATCCCGGTCAACCAGACCCGCAGGGTGGCCCAGGAACTGATCACCACCGGCAAGGCCAAGCGCCCCCGGATCGGGATCGTCCTGGACAAGAACTACCGGGGCCAGGGCGTCCGCATCGCCTCCGAGCCGGACCAGGGCCGCCAGCCGGTCGACGCCGGTGGCCCGGCCGAGAAGGCGGGCCTGAAGGCCGGCGACGTCATCCTGGAAATGGACGGCCTGCGCCTGCAGGACGGCAACGAACTGATCGCCCTGATCCGCGCCAAGGCCCCCGGCTCCAAAATCACCGTCAAATACGAACGAGCCGGCCAAGAACGCACCGCCACCCTGACCGTGGTCGCAGACGAAACCCCATCCCCGTCGCCGTCTTGACCGGTGCGTCCGTTTCTCAGCTCTCTGTTCCCTCTGTTCCCTCTGTTCCCTCTGTCTGTTCCCTCGGTGAGGCGTCCGGCCGCGCGGCGCTTGTCCGCGCGGTCTCCGTTACGGCAAGCCGCGCCCCCGCCACCCGCCGACGCGGGCGGGCGCCGATCGTGGGGATCGCTTCCCACGTCGCACGGGCCACCCACCGCGACGGCCACGCATAGCCGGCTGACACGGCCGAACCTGACCGGGTCGCACATCCCGGCGCGTTTGGCTCCTTAGGCGCAGATCCCCAAGGGCGCCATCCCGGAGGCCTGCGATGCTCGGTCGCGGGGCCGCCGGGTCCTTGGCCGTGTCTGTCCTGGGCGGCTTGGTGGGCGGGTGGACTTGGGGGTTTGTGGTGGGCTTTGGAGGGGTTGCCGGGTAGTTGGGGTGGTTGTGGGGTTGTTGTCCTGGGTGGGGTTGGGGGTGGCGGCTGGTTGGGGGTTGATCTTGGGAATCGTCTTGGCAGGTGGGTGGGCGTTCTAAGTGGCCTTGCGAACCCTTAGTCTGGGAGTGGCCGGGGTTGTCCCCGGAGCCAGTTGGACTGCGGTAGGAGTTCAGGTGTTCGGACTCGGGTGGGCGGAGATCGGGGCGCTCGTCGTCATCGGGTTGCTGGTGTTCGGGCCCGACAAGCTGCCCCAGGTGGCTTCGCAGGCGGGTCAGACCCTGCGCAACCTCCGCCGCATGGCCACCAACGCACGCGACGACCTGCGGACCGGGCTGGGCCCGGAGTTCTCCAATTTCGATCCGGCTGACCTCAACCCCAAGAACTTCGTTCGTAAGCACCTGTTGGACGACATCGAGGATTCCTGGAACGACCGGCCTCAGCAGGAGCTCGAGCCGGTCGCCGCTGCTCCGTACGCACCGGAGCCCTTGGAAGAGCTCGGATACGGCGAACTCCCGCCCTACGACTCCGAAGCCACCTAATCCCACACCTGCAGCCCGTCCTCTCGGGCGCGCGTGTCGCTCCTCACCGCCCCGCCCTATGGGCTCGGGGCGGCTCCTGGATATGGGCCGACGAGGGGCTGGCGTCAGGTGTCCACCCAACTGGTCGAATGTGGCCGTTGCGGCGGGTCATTCGTGCGACGTGAGAAGCGATCCCCACGATCGGCGTGCGCCCGCGTCGGCGGGTGGTGTGGGGGTGGCTTGCCGTAACGGATGGGTCGGTTCTAAGAGAACGCGACGGATGGGTCGGTTCTAAGAGAACGCGACGGATGGGTCGGTTCTAAGAGAACCTCAGAACGCGCCCACAACGCCTCTAAAACGGCGCGCCGCGTCGGCGGTGGGCCGACGCGGCGGAGGGCTGGAAACGGCGTCAGCGGGCCGTGGGGGAGATGCCGAGTTGCATGCCCTTGAGGCTGTTCGCGCGCTTGCTCAGGGCCTCGGCGATCGAGCGGAGCTCCGTGGCTGCCGGGGAGTCGGGGTCGGTGAGGACCAGGGGCTTGCCCTCGTCGCCGCCCTCGCGCAGGCGCATGTCCAGCGGCACCTGGCCGAGCAGCGGTACGCGGGCGCCCAGCGTGCGGGTCAGCGCGTCGGCCACGTTCTGGCCGCCGCCCTCGCCGAAGACCGGGATGCGCTCGTCGCAGTGGGGGCAGGGCAGCCAGGACATGTTCTCGATCACGCCGGCGATCTGCTGGTGGGTGGAGGCGGCGATCGAGCCCGCCCGCTCGGCCACCTCGGCGGCCGCCTGCTGCGGGGTGGTCACGACCAGGATCTCGGCGCCGGGCAGGCGCTGCGCCACCGAGATGGCGATGTCGCCGGTGCCGGGCGGGAGGTCCAGGAGCAGGACGTCGAGGTCGCCCCAGTACACGTCGGCGAGGAACTGGTGGAGGGCGCGGTCGAGCATCGGGCCGCGCCAGACCACCGGGGTGTTGCCCTCGGGCTTGAACATCCCGACCGAGATGACCTTGATGTCATGCGCCATCGGCGGCATGATCATGTCTTCGACCTTGGTGGGCCGCTCGGCGGCGCCGAGCATGCGGGGGATGCTGTGGCCGTAGATGTCGGCGTCGACGATGCCGACCTTGAGGCCGCCGGCGGCCATGGAGGCGGCCAGGTTGACGGTCACGGAGGACTTGCCCACGCCGCCCTTGCCGGAGGCGACCGCGAACACGCGGGTCAGCGAACCGGGCTGGTTGAAGGGGATCTCCTTCTCGGGCCCCTTGTTGCCGCGCAGCTTGGTCTGGAGCTCCTTGCGCTGCTCGGTGCTCATCACGTCGAGTTCGAGCTCCACGCCCGCGACGCCTTCGACCTTGGACACGGCGTTGACGACGTCGCGGCGGATGGTGTCCTTCATCGGACAGCCGGCGACGGTGAGGTAGACGCCGACGCGGACGGCGCCGTCGGGGGCGATGTCTACACTTTTGACCATGCCCAGGTCAGTGATCGGGCGGCGGATCTCCGGGTCGATGACGGTGGCGAGGGCGGCCGTCACCAGTTCCTGCGTCGGTGCCATGGAAATCTCGGCACTCCTTTGTGGTTTATGGATGACGGGTTCCATCGTATGAACCCGAGGCAAGTCGCTGCTGTTTAGATGTGCGTGCAACGTTCTAAGGTTACTCCGTGACTGTTCTGCGCGACGAGGGCCTCGACGCCCGGGAGCTAGAGGTCTGGCGGGCGCTGCAGCGTGCGCAGGTGCGGGTGGCCCGCCACCTGGAGGCCGAGCTGCTCGTCGCCCACGACCTCCCGCTCGCCTCCTACAACGTGCTGATGCAGCTGGCCGAGGCCCCCGAGCGGCGGCTGCGGATGAACGACCTGGCCGACCGCGTGCTCCTCTCGCGCAGCGGCCTCACGCGGCTGATCGACCGCCTGCAGCGCGACGGGCTCGTCGAGCGCGAGGCGTGCGCGAGCGACGCGCGCGGCCTGTTCGCCGTCCTCACCCCCGAAGGCGAGGTACGGCTGGCCGACGCCACCCCCACCTACCTGCGCGGCGTCAGGACCCAGTTCCTCGACCCGCTCAGCGAGGAGGACCTGAGCCGCTGCCGGGCGATGCTGGCCAAGCTTGGCCTCACTGAGGAGCCCTGACCTGCTGGGCCTGCTGGAGTTCTGAGCGGATGAAGTCGCGGGTGGCCATCTCGCCGAGCGTGATCCTGAGCCCGGCGATCTCCCGGGTGAGGAACTCCAGCTCGGCCTGGCTGGCCTCCCGCGACTGACGGTCCTGCTCGCCCTGCACGCGGTCGCGGTCGGCCTGCCGGTTCTGGGCGAGCAGGATGAGCGGCGCCGAGTACGACGCCTGCAGCGACAGCATCAGCGTGAGGAAGATGAACGGGTACTCGTCGAACCGGACGGCGGCCGGCGCGAGCACGTTCCACAACACCCAGCACAGCACGAACACCGTCATGTACACGAGGAACCGCGCGGTGCCGAGGAAGCGGGCGATCCGCTCCGACAGCCGCCCGAAGTCTTCCGGGTCGTAGTGCGGCCGGATCGAACGCCTCAGCTCGCGCGGCTGGTCGAGTCGCTCACGTGGCATGTCGTTCCCGCCAGTCTTCGGGCAGCAGGTGGTCGAGCACGTCGTCCACGGTCACCGCGCCGACCAGCCTGCCGCCCTCGTCCACGACGGGCGCGGCGACGAGGTTGTACGTGGCGAGGTAGGACGTGACCTCGGGCAGCGTGAACCCGGGCCTGATCGGGTCGATGGTGTGGTCCAGCGTGGCGCCCAGCAGCATCGACGGCCGCTCGCGCAGCAGCCGCTGGAAGTGCGCGACTCCCAGGTACGCGCCGGTGGGCGTCTCGGTGGGCGGCCGGGTCACGTACACCTGGGCGGCCACGGCGGGCGAGAGGTCGCGCTGGCGGATGTGCGCGAGCGCCTCCGCGACGGTGGCGCTGGGCGGCAGCACGACCGGTTCGCTGGTCATCATGCCGCCGGCGGTGTCCTCGTCGTAGTCGAGCAGCCGCCGTACGGGCGCGGCCTCGCCGGGCTCCATCAGCGACAGCAGTTGCGCCGCCTGCTCGACGGGCAGGTCCTGGAGCAGGTCGGCGGCGTCGTCCGGTCCCATCTCGGACAGCACCACGGCGGCGCGGGTGGGGGCGAGGGTGGTGAGGATGCCGATCTGGTCGGTGAAGGGCAGCTCTTCCAGTACGTCGGCGAGGCGTTCGTCACCGAGTTCCGCGGCCACCTCGACCCGGCGCTTGAACGGCAGCTCGTGCAACGCGTTGGCCAGGTCGGCGGCGCGTTCGGTCTCGAAGGCGGCGATCAGGCCGGCGGCGCCCTGGTCACGCTGCATGGCGTCGAAGCCGCGCACGTCGCCCCAGTCGACGACGCGGGTCTCGCGCCGCTTGCCCTTCTGGTAGATGGCGACCTTGGTGAGCGTCCAATCGGTCCTGCCCTGCTCCATGGCCAGGTCGTAGACGATCCAGGGGCGGTCGTCGAGGGTGACGGTCTGGTCGAGCAGCTGGCCGATCGTCAGCGTCTCGGTGACGCGTTGCTCGAACCTGCGCATGTTGAGCCGTCCGGAGAAGACCACGGCTCCGGTCTCGATGGCGCGTACCCGGGTGATGGGCAGGAACACGCGGCGGCGCGGCTGCACCTCGACGACCAGCCCGTGCGCGCGCGGCGGCAGCGTGCCCTCGGCGGTGGGGCGCAGGGACACCACGACGTCACGGACACGGCCGATCTGGTCACCGGACGGGTCGAAGACCGGGGTCCCGGCCAGCCGGGCGACGAAGATCCTCACCTGAGCAGGCTAAACGAGTGAGGGCGGCGGGGCATTGCGCCTCGCCCACAGGGCATGTCAGTATCCATCGGACATAACACTCATTACTCTCAGGATGTGTTGACGTTGCGGTATGCGGGACTGGCGATCGCCTTCGTCTCCTCGTGTTGTTTCGCCTTCTCCGGCCCGATGGCCAAGTACCTGAACGCCGCCGGACTGGTGCCGATCGAGGCGGTCTGGGTGCGGATGGCCGGTGCCGGGGTGCTGCTCGTGGCGGTACTGGCCGCGGTCAAGCCGCAGGCGCTGCGCATCCCGCGCGAGAAATGGGGCTTCTTCGCGGCCTATGCGGTGATGGCGGTGGCGGGGGTGCAGGCGTTGTTCTTCCTGGCCATCACGCGGCTGCCGGTGGGGGTGGCGTTGCTGCTGGAGTACATGGCGCCGGTGATGGTGGTGGTGTGGGTCCGCTTCGTGCGGAAGGTACGGCTGCCGCGGGCCGCGTTCGTCGGCGCGGTGGTGGCCGTCGTGGGCCTGGGCGTGGTGGTAGAGGCGTGGCAGGGGTTGCGCTTGGACGCTCTGGGGTTGTTGCTGGCGTTGGTGGCGGGGGCGTGCTGCGCCGGATATTTCCTGATGAACGATAGTTTTGGGGACGAGATCGACTCGCTGGGGCTGATCGCGTGGGGGATGATCGGCGCGGCGATCGTCCTGGCCCCGTTCGCCCAGCCGTGGAACATCCGCTGGAGCGCCTTCACCCAGACCGTGGCCCCGAACGGCGGGGTGGCCCTGCCGGTCCTCGGGGCGTACGTGTGGATGGTGCTGGTGGCCACGGTGATGGCGTACATCCTGGGCGTCAACGCGGTCCGCCGCCTGTCCGCCGCGGTGGGCGCGACGGTGGCGTCCCTGGAGGTCATAGGAGGCGCCATAGTCGCCTGGGCACTGCTCCGCGAGTCCCTGGGCCCGTTCCAGATCATCGGCGGCCTGACGGTCCTGACCGGAGCCCTGCTGGCCCAAACCGCCACCACCCAACCAACCCCCACCCCCGAACCGGCCCACGCAACCTGACCCCCCACCCGCCCCGCCCCGCACTTCGCGCCGCGTCATGCCTGGCCCGGCCCTTCGCGTCGTGGCTCCATGTCACGCCGCGTCGCCCCGTCCCGGCGCTCCGCCCGGCCCTCTGCTCCACCGGCTCCGTCCCGGGGTTTCCATGATCGCGGGGGCGGCGCTGGTGGGCATGAGGCGGGCGTTGCGGGTGCGGGGAGGCGCGAGGGCTGGTGGGGTTCTGCGGGTGGGTTTGCTGGTTTGGCAACGGGGTTTGCCCCGCGGGGGGTGGGCGGCCAATAGTGCGGGTGTGAGCGAACACGAGGAGTTCTGGGACGCCCGCTACAGCGAGAGTCAGCGCATCTGGAGCGGCGAGCCCAACACGATGCTGGTGACCGAGGTCGAGGGGATGGCTCCTGGGCGGGCGCTCGATCTGGGGTGTGGTGAGGGCGGGGACGTCGTCTGGCTGGCCCGGCGGGGGTGGCGGGTGACGGGGGTGGACGTCTCCCGGGTGGCGCTGGAGCGGGCCGGGGAGCATGCCAAGGAGGCGGGGGTGGCCGATCTGGTCGATCTTCAGTGGCATCAGCTCGGGGAGAGCTTCCCGGAGGGGGAGTTCGACCTGGTCTCGGCGGCGTACCTGCACAGCACGGTCGAGATGTCCCGGGAGGCGATTCTGCGGGCCGCCGCGGCGGCGGTGGCGCCCGGCGGGGTCCTGCTGGTGCTCGGGCACTCGGGATGGGCCTCCTGGCAGCACGCGCCGCCGCACGACGTGCACCTCCCGACGCCTCAGGAGGTGTACGACTCGCTCGGGCTCGCCCAGGGTGAGTGGGTGGTGGAGCGTAGCGGGGAGTTCGAGCGCAGCCAGAACGGTCCCGATGGGGAGCCTGGCACCCGCACGGACAATGTGCTCCGGGTACGCAGGCTCCTGGCCTGATCGCGGCGGGTCAGGTCGTGGGCAGGGTTATGCGGATGATGGTGGAGTCGCGGGCCCAGCGGTCCGTGAGGTGTTCGGTGTCGGGGGCGTTCAGGCGGTCCTTCGCCAGGGCGGCCACCGCCTCGGGTTCCGTCGACGGGTCGATCACGGTCACCGGCGCGTCGAACTCCACCAGCCGTGCCCCGTTGTCCTTGCTGCGCAGCGTCACATGAACCTCGGAGCGCTCGGCCAGGCCCGGCAACTCCTGCTCGCCGCCCCCGGTCACCAGGTAGACGGCGCCTTCGTGCAGGGTGTGCCAGGCCAGGCGCGGGCGGTCGAGGGTGAGCCAGAGGACGCCGGACTTCTTCGCGCCTTCTTCGATGACGGTCACGCCTTCGACTTTAGCCGTGGATCAACGGCCGGCCAGCTTCCAGGCGGCAGGAAGCAGGCCGGCCGCGAGGGCGATCTTGACGGCGTCGCCGATGAGGAAGGGGACGATGCCCACCGCCACCGCGCGGCCGAGGTCCATGCCGGTGATGGCCATGAGGACGGGCAGGCCGAACGCGTAGATGGCGAGGTTGCCGAGGATCATGGTGCCGACGGTGCGGAGCGGGGTGCGGTCGCCGCCGCGCGCGGCGAGACGGCCGACCAGGACGCCGGCCGCGACGAAGCCGATCACGTAGCCGAACGACGGCACCAGGCCGCCGCCGGCCCACGCGGTGTTGCCGTCGGCGAACCAGGGCACGCCGGCCAGCCCGACCGCGAGGTACAGCAGCATGCTGAGCGCGGCCCTGTTCATGCCGAGCGACGCGCCCACGAGCAGCGCGGCGAACGTCTGGCCTGAGACCGGCACCGGGGAGCCGGGGATGGGGAAGCTGACCTGGGCGGCCAGGCCGGTCAGCGCCGCGCCGCCGACGATCAGGGTGAGGTCGCGCACACGCGCGCCCGGCAGCAGGTCGGACAGTACGGCGGGCCGCTCGGCGGACGAGGGGACGGATGCCATGGTGATTCACTCCCTTTGCTAGCGTACGGCCCCCATTGTTGGCAGACGCCGTTAGAGGATCCGTACAGCGGAGACCGACAAAGAAACCATGGCCGCCATAGTCAGGACCCCTCCTGTCCAGCCCGCACCGCACCCATTACCGTGTGCGCATGCGATCACGTCGTTCGGTACTCGCGGTGCCCGGCAGCAACCCCCGCTTCCTGGAGAAGGCCCAGACGCTCCCCGCGGACGCGGTCTTCCTCGACCTGGAGGACTCGGTCGCGCCCGCGGCCAAGCCGGAGGCGCGCAAGAACATCGTGGCCGCGCTGCGTGAGGGCGACTGGAGCGGCAAGGTGCGTACGGTGCGGGTCAACGACCTGACCACGATGTGGACGTACCGGGACGTGATCGAGGTGGTCGAGGGCGCGGGCGAGTTCCTGGACGCGATCATCCTGCCCAAGGTGCAGGACCCGACCGAGGTCGTCTGGCTGGACACGTTGCTCACCCAGATCGAGAAGACGATGGGGTTCGAGGTCGGGCGCATCGGCATCGAGGCGCAGATCGAGAACGCGCGGGGCCTGGTGAACGTGGATGCCATCGCCGGATCGTCCGGGCGGCTGGAGACGCTGGTGTTCGGGCCGGCCGACTTCATGGCCTCGATCAACATGCGCACGCTGGTGGTGGGGGAGCAGCCGCCCGGCTACACCGAGGGCGACGCCTACCACTACATCCTCATGCGCATGCTGATGGCCGCGAGGACACACGATCTGCAGGTCATCGACGGGCCGTACCTGCAGATCAAGGATGTCGAGGGGTATCGGCGCATCGCGCGCAGGGCGGCGGCGCTGGGTTTCGACGGCAAGTGGGTGCTGCACCCGCTGCAGGTCGAGGCGGCCAACGAGGTGTTCTCGCCGGCGCAGGACGACTACGACCACGCCGAGCTGATCCTGGAGGCGTACGCGTACTACACCACCGTGGAGCGGCGCGGCGCGGTCATGCTGGGCGACGAGATGATCGACGAGGCGTCGCGGAAGATGGCGCTGGTCGTGGCCGCCAAGGGGCGGGCCGCGGGGCTGCGCCGGACCACGACGTTCACACCTTGACGCCGATCGTGGTGAAGAACCAGAACGACGAGGTGAGCCAGAGGCCGACCAGCGCGGTGAAGGCGAGGCCGCCGAGGACCGGGAGGGTCCAGCCGGGCAGGCCGCGTTTGGGAAGAGCGAGGAGCTTCGCGGTGAAGACGCCGTAGAAGAAGCAGCCGAGCAGTGAGTGGATCATGACTCGGGGCACGTCGTACTGCAGGCCGAGCGCGTACAGGCAGTGGAAGGCCACGGGGATGGTCAGGACGAACGCGAGCCGGCCGGACCAGCGGTGCACGGCCGGGTGGATCCGGACCTTGATCTTGCCCCACATGGACAACGCCGAGATCACCTGGACGAAGGCCAGCACGAACGCGCCGGTCGTCAGCCAGGACTTCATCGCCAGCGCGCCGGAGAACCCGGCCGGGCCCACCGCGAAGCCGGTCGGGGTGTGGGCCCTGCCGTACACGCCGAGGGCGACCATGACCAGGCCGCCGAGCAGGAGGGGAACCAGCAGCGGGGTGAGGCCGCCGCGGCGGGGCTCGACGGCGGTCATGAGATCTCCTCGATGTCCTGCGGGTAGAGCGTGGTGTCGCCCAGGCGTACCGGGGCGTTGGGCTGAGCGGTGTCGAGGGTCGGCGCGGGGGTCTTCTTCTCCCCTTCCACGGCCAGGCCCACCTGGTAGAAGCCGTTGCCGTCCGGCCTCCTCAGCATGATCCAGCCGGCCTTGATCTGCGCGCCCCTGACCACCGCGCTCGCGCGGTAGAGGCCGGAGGGCTTCTTCACCAGCGGTGCGGAGAAGTCCCAGGTCTTGCCGCCTAGGGCCAGTTCGCCCGCGGCCTTGCCGCCGCCGAGCGCGGCGGTGACGTTGGCCTCGCCGAAGCCTTCAAGGTCGATCGTGCCGTCGGCGGCCTTGCCCTTGAACCAGGCTTCGGTCCTGCCGTCGCAGAAGTAGGCGATGGCCTTGCCGTTCCGCACGGAGATCGCGAGGAGGCCGCCCTTGACGCGGGTGGCGTAGTCGGCGCGCGCCGGAGTGGGCCTCGCGGTCGCGGTTTCCGTTGGAGGTGGCGGCTCGATGGCCGCACCGGTGGTCGGCGCCGCGGAAGCGGCCGCGGCGGTCTCTTGGGCCGCCGGGGTCGCGGTGACGCTGGCGACACCGAGCCCGGCGAAGAGCACCGCGCCCGCCGCCAGGGTGATGACAGGTCCCAGCCTTGACATGACATGGCTCCCAGGGTCGAAACGTCTTACGCCCTCAAGAATCCGCGCGTTTCGGGAGCCCGTCTGTGAACTAATGCTCACCCGCCGGACAGAATGATGGAATGCAGGAGAACCAGATTCCCTACGGCCAGCCGAACCCGCAGCCGGGTCCCTACCCGCCGCCCGCGCCGCGGCAGCCCTGGTTCCTGCCCACGCCACGCGGTGCCCGCTACGACCACCTGGCCCGCAACGGCGCCGGCGAGCTCTGGCGCCCGATCGTCGGCACGCTGGTGGTCGGCGTCGCGTTCTTCCTGGTGGGACTGGTCGTCCTGCTGGCGGGCACGGTCCTGTCGCTGGTACTCGGGATGCCCCAGCCGGCGAAGCCGGAGCAGCTTTTCGGCGATCCGCTGTTCGGGCTGGTGTTCCTGCTGCTGTCGATCGCGGCCGTGCTCCCGGTCGTCTACGGTACGGCGGCGCTCATCCAACGCCGCAGACCCGGCACGCTCTCCTCGGTCGCCGGCCGGTTGCGGTGGTCGTGGATGCTCATGTGCGGCGGCGTGGCGATCCTGGCGTTGATCCTCGGGCAGGTGGCCCAGCTCGCGGTGTTCGTGGTGACCGGCGAGGGGACGGACGAGGTCTTCACGTGGGCCGGGTGGAGCGGGTTCGTCCCCGCGCTGGTGATCATCTTGCTGCTGGTGCCGTTCCAGGCGGCGACCGAGGAGTACATGTTCCGCGGGTGGCTGCTGCAGGCGTTCGGGGCGCGGCTGAACAACCCGTGGTGGGGGATCGTCATCGGGTCGGTGCTGTTCGCCTCGCTGCACGGTTACACGTGGGTGGGGCTGATCGACGTGTTCAGCTTCGGGGTGGTGACCGGGTTCCTGGCGGTGCGTACCGGGGGGCTGGAGGCGCCGATCGCGATGCACGTGGTCAACAACGTCCTGGCGTTCGGGGTCAGCGCGGCGGCGGGGGAGCTGGACAAGGCGCTGGAGCAGGGGGCGGTGCCCTGGCAGGCGCTGGCGGGGACGGTGGTGCAGTTGAGCGTGTACACGCTGGGGGTGCTGTTTCTCTCGCGAAAGCGGTCAGTCAACGCTTTTTCGGGATAAATCGCAAAGTGGTGCTATGAATCTCACTAGAGAGGTCTCGCCAATCCGGGCTGGGCGTGTTGCTCTGGAATGCGTGGGTGTTGAGGGATTCCGGAGGTGATCATCTCTGTGGGATGGGGTAGAGGTACCTGCGTGCGCTAGATCGGTTTTTATGCCGACATAGGCAGCCAATGAGGACGGCATAACTGGAACGGTCCGGCCCCCCGACAAGGAGGTGCTCCGCGTGGCCTCCGGCCCCAGCGAACCGCCCCGGCACCCGCCGGACGACGACGAGCCGCGCCCTCCGGAGGAGCCGAGGATCCGGCACACCCCGCCGGGCCCCACCGACGACCGGGCCCGCGGCGTACCGCTCGCCTCGCCCTGGGGGCTGCCTCCTTTCGCCTCGCCCACCCCCGAGGACGAACCCCCCGAGCCCCCGAAGGGCCGCCGGCCCTACAGCTCGTCCACCGGGGAACCGGAGAGCGAGCCCCGCCGGCGCCCTCGCCGCAGCGTCAGCCACCCGGACAAGCTCGTCGCCTCCGGCCGGCCCCGCCCCCTCCCCACCCCGCCGGTCCCATCAGAGACGGGGACGCGGGAAGAGCCGCCGGGCTCTACCGAGACAGGGTCGCGGGAAGGGCCGCGGGGTCCGTCGGCGGGCGCACCGGAGCCAGAGGCGGGGACGCGGGGAGAGCAGAGGCCGCCTGAGGAGTGGGACACGGGCGAGACGACCCAGCCGGGTGTGCGGGCACGGGGGGCGCAGCCGTACCAGAACCTGCGGCCGGTCGAGCCCCGGCCCCAGCGGGAGGGCATGGTCCCGCCCGCCTGGAGGGGCGGCGCCGAGGACGAGGTCGCCCGGTGGGGCGGCGAGGACGTGCCCGGCTACCGTGGCGCGGCTTCAGAAGACGAACCGCTGGCCGAGGACGAGCGCGGAGCCTCCGGCCCCGACGAGCCGGTACGACGGGTGGGGCGGCCGCCGGCCGGTCGGCCCACGCGGCCCGATCTGCTGGTGGCCTCGGGCCCCGACCGGCCGGGACGGCATCACCGCGGCCAGGCGCCCGCCGCGTTCCGCAGGGCCAGCCCGCTACGACGGCGGCGGCGGGTGCTCGGGCCGGTGGCGTTCGTGCTCGCCCTGGCCGTCGCGCTGAGCGCGGGCGTCCTCGGGTGGCGTTGGTGGAACTCCGGCGGGCCGGGCGCCCAGACGGGCCTGCGGCTGGAGGCGGCGGCGGGACGCTCGGGCGACGAGGTGTTCACGGTGGCCGGCGCGGGCGACGGCTCCAACCAGAAGCTCAACGCCATGGCATCGGCGGGCAAGACGGTCGTCGCCGTCGGCAGCGACACCACGAGCCCGACGCCGCGGCCGCTGTTCCTGTACTCGCAGGACAGCGGCAAGAGCTGGCGGCTCGGCACCGCGGGCGCGTCCACCAGCGCCACCGCCACCCGGGTCACCGGCGGCGCGGGCCGCTGGCTGGCGGCGGGCGGCGACGAGACCGGCGTCGAGCACGGCCTGTGGACCAGCACCGACGGCGCCGCCTGGACCGCGGTCGAGCCCACGGCCCTGGACGGCGCCTTCAGGAAGGGTGACTACATCCACGACATCGCGCGGACGGCCTCCGGGTTCGTGGCGGCCGGCCGTACCGCGAGAGAGGACGGCTCGACCGGCCCCGCGGCGTGGCAGTCGCCGGACGGGAGGAGCTGGCAGCGCGTCGACCTGCGCGGGCTTGAGGCGGGCGAGTTCCGCGCGGTCGTGGCGCGCGGCGACGTCGTGCTGGCGCTCGCGCAGCCGGCGCAGGATGAGGGCTCGCGCGTCGTGCGCTCGGTGGACGGCGGCCTCACCTGGCAGGCGACCGGCTTCCAGCTTCCCGAGGCGGAACCGAGGGCGGGCTCGCTGGCGGTGCTGGGCAGGCAGTTCGTGCTGGTGCCGATCAGGCGGCCGCCGGTCGGCGGCGAGGTGCGGGTCTACTGCTCGCCCAGCGGCGCCGACTGGGGCCAGTGCGGCACGATCGACCTCGGCGGCCGGAGTCCGGGCGTCGAGACCACCATCTCGTACGGCGGCGGCGTCGCGGTGGTCAGCCCGGACGGGCCGGACAAGTACACGGTGCTGGCCACCACCAACGCCCGTACCTGGACCAAGCGCGCCGACCTCGGCAACCTGGCGGGCGCCTCGCTGCGCGGCTTCACGATGACCGACACCGGGCTTCTGCTCGGCGGCGGGGACCAGGCGGCGGCGGACGTGGGCAACCAGCTCGTGCTGATGTCCGCCCCGGCCAAGGGCAGCGCCGCGCGCGTACCGCTGTCCGGGATCGAGGGGTTGTCGCGGATCGCCCGTGAGACGACCCGCCTGGCCGCCGCGAAGGGCCAGTACGTCGCGGTCGGCGCGGCCTCGGGCGACGCCGGCGTCTGGACCAGCAAAGACTGGCAGAACTGGACCTCGACCAGCCTCGGCGGCCCACGCCGTCAGATGCTCAACGACGTCGTGCACGGCCGGCGTGGCTGGCTGGCCGCCGGCGCCACCGAGTCGGGCACCTCGGCCACCGACCCGCTGATCGTGACCAGCGCCGACGGCCGTACCTGGAAGCAGGCGCCCGCGCCGGCCAGAGCCGACGGCCACACCTACCTGGACGTGCAGTCGGTCGCCGCCGACGACAAGGGTTACATCCTGGCCGGCGAGGACCGGGGACCGAGCTCGGCGGGCGTGGCCATCTGGTTCACGCCCGACCTGCGCAAGTTCACCAGAAGCCAGAAGCTGCCCCAGGGCGGCGCCGGGGTGCGCATCTTCGACCTGGCGGCCACCCCGGACGGCTACGCGGCCGTGGGCAGCTCGGGCGCGGGCGAGCAGGAGAGCGCGGTCGTCTGGACCTCCAAGGACGGGCTCAACTGGACGCCGCGCAAGCGCCCGTCGCCGCCGGACGCCGCGTCGGCGGGGCTGCGGCAGGTGGTGGCCTTCGGCGACATGCTGGTGGCGACCGGTACGGCGCAGCTCGGCGGGACGTCCAGGGCGTTCGCCGCCTCCTCGGAGGACGGCGGGGCGAGCTGGCGGTATACGTGGCTGCCGGCCGAGCGGGCGGCGGCGGTCCACGACCTGGCGGCCGGTGAGAACGGCCTGGTGGCCGTGGGCTGGCACGGTCAGCCCGGCGGGGCGGACAGCGCCGCGTGGATCTCGGCCGACGGGCAGACCTGGGCCCGGCAGGATCTCAAGGACCCGAGGCTGCTGGGGGACGGCATGCAGTGGCTGGCGGCGGTCACGACCAGCGGCGCCCAGGTGGTGGCCTTGGGCCGTTCGACCACGTACACGGCCGACCACCTGACCCTGTGGACGTTCCGCCTGGCCGGTTAGGTCATCGGGGGAGGACGTCCCACGAGGTGAGGGCGGCCAGCAGGCCGTCGGTCAGGGGGAGGGCGGTGAGGTCGGCGGCGGTGCACCAGCGGGCGTCCTTGGCGTCGTCGCCGGGGGTGAGGTCGCCGCCGGTGGGCGTGGCGAGGTAGTCGCGGACCTCGTAGAGGGTCCGCCCGGGGCCTGGCCGGTCGACGGAGCCGGTCAGCGGGCCTGGGGTGATGGTGAGGCCGGTTTCCTCGCGGATCTCGCGGATGAGGGCGTCGTGGTCGGTTTCGCCGGGGTCGACGCGGCCGCCGGGCAACGACCACAGGCCTTCGCCGGGTGGGTGGCCGCGCTGGATGAGCAGCAGGCGTCCAAACTCATCAAAAATTATCGCTCCGACACAATTTACGCGCACAACTCCAAGATTACGACGGGATAACGGGCTGTGCTCTTGACTGGACCGTGCCCGGCGACGCACCGTGGGTAGCTGTGAGAGCGGCTCCAACGTGTCCACGGTGTTTTGGCCCGCTTCATGCGCCCAGTGTGTGGTCGAGCGCCTGGCGGTGCGCCGCGCACGGGGACGTCCTGCCCTACCGGCCGCCGTGGCAGCCGTCCGCCGGCGCGGCGGACGAACTGCGCAAGTCATCCAGGGTGCCGGTGTGGCTGCCATGGCCGTTGCCGCCCGGGTGGCTGGTCACGGGGTTCGCCGAGGCGGGTGACGACCGGAGCGGCGGGCGGGCCAGCGTCGTGGCGCTCGGCGGCCCGTCGGTGACGAGCGGCCCCGCCGACCTGCTGGTCATCGCCGAGGAACCCGGAGTGGGCCTGGGCGCCGCCTTCGCCGGCCTGGACGGCCCCGACCCCGGCGAGGGCTTCGACTCCGGCCCGCCGAACGCCAAGATCGACGTGCTCGGCCATCCGAGCGCCCTGTGGTGCGTGAACGGCGCCGCCGACCGGGCCGTCTACGCCGGCGAGGCCATGGGCAACTGGCTGTGGACCATCGCCTGGCCCGCTGAGGCCGGCTGCCTGATCGCGTTGCTTCAGCTCAGCCTGCTCGACCTGCGCGAGCACGACCTCGACCTGCCCTTCGGTGCTTTCTCCCCGCGACTGGAGGACTAAGATCGGCAGCACTTCCCCCAACCGGCAGTTGGGGGCGCGGTGTCCGGCACCAGGTTCTTCGTCGAGGCGTTCGTGACGATGTTCGTCATCATGGACCCGCCCGGCGTGATCCCCCTCTTCCTCGCCTACACCAGCGGGCGTTCCCCGCAGGAGCGCCGGCGCATCGCCTGGCAGGCCGCGGTGACCGCCTTCTGCCTGATCGTGGTCTTCGCCGTGTTCGGGCAGGCGATTCTGGCGTACCTGCACGTCGAGGTCGCCGCCATGCAGATCGCCGGTGGCCTGCTGCTGCTCCTGGTCGCCCTGGAACTGCTGCGCGGGGTCTCCCGGCCGTCGAGCGAGAGCATGCGCTCGAACGTCAACGTGGCGCTGGTGCCGCTGGGCACACCCCTGCTGGCCGGGCCGGGCGCCATCGTGGCGACCATCGTCTTCGCCCAGCAGGCCGGGAGCCGGCCGGGCGGGATCCTCGCGCTCGGGCTGGCCATCGCGGCGGTGCACCTGGTGCTGTGGGTGTTCATGCGGTTCTCGGTGAGCATCATCCGCGTCATCAAGGAGAACGGGGTCGAGCTGGTCACCAGGATCGCCGGCCTGCTGCTGTCGGCGCTGGCGGTGCAGCTCATCATCAACGCGATCAGGGCATTGCTGGCTTGACAGGAGATCCGAACAGGCGGGACACGGCGTACTGGAAGAAAACTCAGTATTGTTCGTGGCGTGACAGCGCGTATCGAGCGAGTGGTGACCGAGGGCGTCGTCGACGTCGACGGCGTGGAGTACAAGGTCGAGAACAACACGTGGATCGTGGGTGACGACGACGAGGTGATCGTCGTCGATCCCGCACGGGACGCGGAGAAGATTCTCGAGCAGGTCGGCGAACGGGAGGTGCTGGCCGTCATCTGCACGCACGGCCTGCCCGACCACGTCGGCGCGGCGATCGAGGTGGCCAGCAGAGACGAGGCCGTCGTCGCGCTGCACCCCAAGGACAAGCCGCTGTGGCGGGAGACCTGGTCGGAGACCTGGCCGGACATCGACATGGAGGACGACGGCATCTTCGGTGTCGCCGACGTCCAGCTCGACGTCATGGAGACGCCCGGCGTCACCCCCGGCGGCGTCTCGCTGTACTGCGAGGCGCTCGAAGTGGTCTTCACCGGCAAGTCGCTGCAGGCCGACGGCCCCGGCAAGCTGGCCGGGGAGTACCCGCGGCTGGCCGACCAGCTGACCGCGATCGGCGGTCGGCTGTTCACGCTGCCGCATGCCACGCGCATCCTGGCCAACCACGGCGACGAGGTCACCGTCGGAGACCTGGAGCCCCACTTCGACGACTGGGTCTCCGGCTCGCTCACGCGGGTCGAGACCGGCGAGGTGGCCAACGAGGGGCCGCTGACCGACGCGTCCAAGATCGCCGGGATCAAGCTCAACCCGGACGACTGAGCGTGTACGACCAGCTTCCGCTGGAAGGGATGCCGCGGCGGCTCTACTCGTGCACGCCGTCGCGGCTCAACACGTGGCTCGACTGCCGCCGCCGCTACCGGTTCACCTATCTTGACCGGCCGCAGCCCGCCAAGGGGCCCGCGTGGGCGCACAACTCCGTGGGCGCCAGCGTGCACAACGCGCTGGCGGGGTGGTGGCGGGAGCCGTACGAGCGGAGGACGCCGCTGACGGCGGCGATCCTGCTCACCAACGGGTGGATCACCGAGGGCTTCAGGGACGGCGAGCAGTCGGCGCAGTGGCTTGGCCGGGCCCGCGACCTCGTTTCCGGATATGTCGCCACTCTGGACCCATCGGATGATCCGGTGGGCGTTGAGCGCACCGTGGCCACGCGGACCAAGGTCATCGCCGTCTCCGGCCGTATCGACCGCCTCGACCGGCGCGGTGACGAACTCGTCGTGGTCGACTACAAGACCGGCCGCCGGCCTCTCACCCAGGACGACGCGCGGTCCTCGCTCGCGCTGGCCATCTACGCGATCGCGGCGTCCAGGATGATGCGCACCCCGTGCTACTCGGTCGAGCTCCACCACCTGCCGACCGGCGAGATCGTCGAGTGGCGTCACACCGACGACACCCTGCGCCGCCACCTGTCGCGTGCCGAGGAGATGGCCGTGGAGGCCGCCGACGCCGACGAGCGCTACCGTGCGGCCCTTTCCGACGTCCCGGCGCCGCGTTCGGGCTCTGGCGCCGGTACGGCCGGCCGTACCGCACCCAGGACCCCGCGGCCCCAGGCCGACGGCCCGCTCCAGCCGGCCGCGAGCGGGCGGGCGACGGCGGTGTCGGCGGAGCTGGACGACCTGTTCGCGCCGAGCCCGGGGCCGATCTGCGGCTGGTGCGACTTTCGCCGCCACTGCCCCGAGGGCCAGGCGGTCGCCCGGGAACGCCGCCCCTGGGACGGCCTCGCCGACTGACATCTAAAGGAGCATCCTCCCCCAGCGACATCCCGGGCCGCATCGGTCTTCCAGGATGGGACCGGCCAGACATCCGATGATGAACGTGTGTGGGCGGCCTTTTGCCGGGATCGGGGGAAATTTCGGGCGATAGATCCGATCACAGGGATTGACGGAACGCCTCTGCCGAAGTCAGATCGTGGGTAACCCCCCCGTTTCGCACGGAAGGCAGGTGCACATGGCTCAGCCCAAGGACCCCGGCAAGAAGCAGCCGCCGAGGACCCACTCCAAGAAGGTCCGCACCCGCGGCGAGGAGACCACCTGGCACAAGCCCGACTACCAGGTCGTCGAGGCGTCGATGGAGATGTCCGCTTACTTCCTCGCCACCAGGTAACCGGACGCCATGCGCCTGCAGGTGCTCGGCACCGCCGCGGGCGGCGGCGTACCCCAGTGGAACTGCGCGTGTCCCGGTTGCGCCGGGGCACGCGCACACCCCGCCTGGCGCCGCCGTCACGCCAGCCTGGCCGTCCAGCTCCCCGGCCGTGCCGCCGTCGTCAACGCCACGCCGGACATCGCCGCGCAGATCGAGGACTGCCCCTGGTCGGCGCCCGACCGCGGCCACGCGCCGCTCGTGGTGCTCACCGACGCCGAGCTCGACCACACCCTCGGGCTCCTGCGGCTGCGCGAGGCCGCCTCCCTGGACGTCGCCGCCACTCTCCCGGTACGGCGGGCGCTGCGCCCGTTCGAGGAGATCCTGCGCCCGTACGCGCCCATCCGCTGGCACCCCATGGACACGATCGCCGAACCGATCCCGGTCTCCGCCAAACGCCCCCGCTACGCCGCCGCCGAGGAAACGGACGGCGCGTGGGTCTCGGCACTGAGGTTCACCGACGGCAGGTCGAACGTCGTGTACGCGCCCGCCATGGGAGTGTGGACACCGGAGCTGGACACCGCGTTCAGGGCCGCCGACTGCGTGATCATCGATGGTACGTTCTGGGACGACGAGGAGCCGCGCCGTACCGGCATATCCAGCAGGACGGCGACCGGCATGGGGCACCTCCCGATCGAGGACACCATGGAACGCCTCGCCGCGCTGCCCGGCCGCTGCCTGTACACCCATCTCAACAACACCAACCCCCTCGTCGACCCGGACGCGCTCCACCACAAGGTGCTGGCCGAGCTGGGCGTCGAGGTGGCAGCCGACGGAATGGTGATCGAGCTGTGAACTCCTTCGAGGCCGAGCTCCGGGCGGTGCCCGAGCAGCGCTACCACCACCTGCACCCGTTCAACCTGCGGATGCACGCGGGCGAGCTGTCCCGGGAGGAGCTGCGCGGCTGGATCCTGAACCGCTTCCACTACCAGCGCCACATCCCCGTCAAAGACGCCCACATCCTCGCCAAGCTGCCCACCTCGGACCTGCGCCGCACGTGGCTGCGCCGTATTCAGGACCACGACGGCAGGGCCCCCGGCGAAGGCGGGATCGAACGCTGGCTCCGTCTGGGCGAAGCGGCCGGACTCGACCGCAAGGAGCTGCTGTCGGGGGAAGGCGTCCTTCCCGGGGTACGGCTCGCCGTCGACGGCTACGTCAACCTGTGCCGCCACGGCACCCTGCTGGAGGCGGTCGCCGCGTCGTTGACCGAACTGTTCGCCCCCGACCTGATGCGCACCAGGATCGCCGCCTTCGAGAAGCACTACCCCTGGATCGACGCCGAGGGCCTTCGCTACTTCCAGATCCGCGTCCAGCAGGGCCGCCAGGACAGCGGAGAAGCTCTGGCACTGGTGCTCGGCTGGGCGCGGAGCCGTACGGACGAGGAGAAGGCGGTGGCGGCGCTGCGCTTCAAGTGCGACGTCCTGTGGGCGCTGCTGGACGCGGTGGACGGAGCCTACCGATGACCGACTGGCGCCCCGCCCTGTCCCGCTCGGCCATGCTGCGCCATTGTCCGGTACGGCAGGCCGAACTGCTCATCGTGCCCGAACGGATCGTGGTCCTGAACGACGAGGCGGCCGAGATCGTCGGCCTGTGCGACGGCAAGCGGACCGTGGCGGAGATCGTCGCGGAGTTTCCTGTGGAGGCGGGGGAGGACGTGACCGAGTTCCTGGACAGGGTGCACGCCGAGGGATGGCTCCAATGACCCGGCCCGCCCCCATCCCTCCCGCGCCTGGCCCGGCTGCCTCTGCCTCGCCCGCTCCCGGCCCCGCTGCCTCGGTCCCGCCCGCCCCCGGCGCATCCACCACCGCCCCGCCCCTCCCCGGCCCATCCACCACCGCCCCGCCGCTCCCCGGCCCAGCCGCCTCTGTACCGTCCGCCTCCCGCCCGGCTGTCTCGGTCCCGCCCGCGCCGGCTTCGAGCCCGAAGAAGGTGGCGCCGCCCTGGGCAATGCTGGCGGAGCTGACCCATGGGTGTCCGTTGCGGTGTCCGTACTGTTCCAACCCCACCGAGCTGGTGGCCAGGGCGGCGGAGCTGGAGACCGGGGAGTGGGCCCGGGTGTTCGAGGAGGCCGCGGCCCTGGGGGTGGTGCACGCGCACCTGTCCGGTGGCGAGCCGCTGCTGCGACGGGACCTGGTGGAGATCGTCGGGGTGGCGCGCGGGGCCGGGGTGTTCACTCAGCTGGTCACCAGCGGTGTCGGGCTGGCGGGGCGGCGGGTGGCGGAGCTGGCCGAGGCCGGTCTGCACAGCGTGCAGCTGTCGGTGCAGGCGGCTCAACCAGAGGAGTCCGACCGGATCGCGGGGCGGCGGAGCTTCATGGCCAAGGAGCTGGCGGCGGCGGCCGTGGTGGAGGCGGGGCTGCCTCTGGGCGTCAACGTGGTGCTGCACCGGCACAACCTCGACCGGATCGAGGACCTGATCGAGCTGGGCATCGCCTGGGGCGCGGAGCGGATCGAGCTGGCCAACACACAGTTCTACGGGTGGGGGTTACTCAACAGGGAGGCGCTCCTGCCGACAAGAGAGCAGCTTTCCCGCGCTGAGTCGATAGTCACGAAATATCGGGAAAAGACGGGTGTTGAGTTGATCTGGGTTGTTCCGGATTACTTCGACGGGGTGCCCAAGCCTTGCATGGGCGGGTGGGGTGCCATCTCGATCACCGTGGCGCCCGACGGGCGGGTTCTGCCCTGTCCCGCCGCCTATGATCTGCCGCTCGACCTGCCCAACGTCCGCGAGCATGCCCTGGGCTGGATCTGGGAGCGCTCCGCCGCGTTCAACGCCTACCGCGGCACCGCCTGGATGGCAGAGCCGTGCGCGAGCTGCCCGCGCAAGGAGCTCGACTTCGGCGGCTGCCGCTGCCAGACGTACGCGCTGACCGGCGACGCCGCCAAGACCGACCCGGCCTGCCGGCTCTCGCCCGACCACCATCTGATCACCCGGCTGACCGCCAGGGAGCAGCCGTTCGTCTACCGGGAGCTCAAGCGGCCGCCCAGCGCCGCGGATCCGTCAGGCCCTTGAGCCCCTTGCGGACGTCGTAGCCGAGCACGCCGAGCCGGTCGCGCGAGGCGTGCAGCATCCGCCGGGTCGACGGCATGAACGCGCGGTCGTGCACCGGCTCCGGCAACGCGTTCATCGCCAGGCTGAACGCCCGCAGCCCCGCGGTCACCGCCGCCCGCGGCGCCTCGGGCAGCGCGCGGTACATGCTCCGCGCCCACGACGGCAGCGTGTAGTAGCACAGGGCGCCGAAGGGGAAGTAGACCGGCTTGCCCGGCGAGAGCATCCGCATCTCCTTGGGCAGCCGGGGCCACAGCAGGAAGCGTACGGTGGCGGCCGACTCCTCGATCACGCGCAACTTGGGGCGGATCTCCTTGAAGTAGGCGGCCATCTCCGCCTGCGAGCCGGGCACGTCCTCCGGGTGCAGGCCGACGTAGGTGGCGCTCTTGCGCTGCTCGTGGAGGTACTGGTCGGCTTGGCGGTCGGTGAGGGCGAGGCCGCCCCGCCGTACCACCTCCAGGTAGGACGAGACCTCCGCGCAGTGCACCCAGAGCAGCAACTCGGGGTCGTCCACGCGGTGCGTGCGACCCTCGTCGGTGATGCGCAGTGAGCGGTGGATGTCGCGCACACGGCGGCCGATCGCGTCGGCCTCGGCCGGAGTGCCGAACGTGGTGCGGCCGACGAAGTCCGCGGTGCGGCGCAGGCGGCCGAAGGGGTCGTCCTGGAAGTTGGAGTTCTGCCAGACGCCGCGCATGGCCAGCGGGTGGAGCGCCTGGAGCATGAGCCCGCGTACGCCGCCCACCCACATGCACCGGTCGAGGTGGACCTGCCAGGTGGCGCTCTGCGGCCGCTGGACGACGATCTCTTCGATGCTCGCCATAGTAAGTAGATAATTACATGGCATTGGATCCTATGTCCAAGATGCCGACTCGGCGGCGTTCCAGAACCGCACGAGCGCCTGCGCGGTCGTCTCCGGGGCCTCCACGGAGGGGGAGTGGACCGCGCCGGGCACCACCATGCGCTCCGCGCCGAGCCGGGCCGCCATGTGACGCTGAATGTCGGCTGGCCAGCCGTCGTCGTGCTCGCCGAACAGCACGAGGGTCGGCACCTCGATCTGGCGTAGTTCCTCGGTGCGGTCGTGCATGGTCAGCACCTCCTCGGCCATCCGTGCCAGGCCCGTCGGCGAGTTGGCCAGCAGCCGCTTGCGCAGGAACGCCACGATCTCGTCGGGAACGCCGTTGGCCAGCGCCTCGGGTTCGATCCTGGTGTGCCAGATGTGTTCGAGGCCGTGCTCGGGAAGCTCCTTCATGATCTTGCGGCCGTTGTGGGCGCGCTGCCCGGTGATCGCCGAGGGGCCCGAGCTCATGAGCGTGAACGAGGCGAACTTGGTCCGCCCGTCGATCACCGCCTCGCGCGCCACCAGCCCGCCGAAGGAGTGGCCGACCAGGTGGACCGGCTCGCCATGGCCGACCACCTGCGCGATCGCGTCCACGTCGGCGCCGAGCGCGCCGCAGGTGTAGGCCTCGGGGTCGTCGGGGCCCGGCGTCTCGTACTGCCCGCGAAGGTCGATCGCCAGCACCCGGCGGCCCGACTGCGCCAGCGTCTGCATGACCGCGATGAAGTCTTCCTTGCTCCCGGTCAGCCCCGGCACCAGCAGCGCCGGCCAGCGCTCCACGACGCCGCTCACCGGCAGCGCCTCCAGGACCGCGAACGCGCCCAGCGGCGTCTCGATGCGCTGCGGGGCGACGCCAGGCGGCAGGTTCAGGAATCGCGGCGTACTCACGTGGGGCAACAATACCCAGAGGTCAAGGCGACAACACCGGCTAACCAGGTACGGCGGTGCGAGTTCTGGGGAGTTGTGAGGTATGAGCAAGGTTGAGATCCGGCCCGCGGACTCGTGGGCGGACGTGGAGAGCGTCTTCGGCCCCAACGGCGCGTACGGCGGCTGCTGGTGCATGTGGTTCCGCGCCACGAACGCCGGCTTCCGCGCCTGGCCCCAGGCGGAACGGCGCGAGCGCCTGCCCGTGCTCCTCGGAGACGACGAGCTGCTCACCGCCCATCGCGATCGCCGCTCCCGGCCGGCCGCCGGCGTCGGTGACACGGCCGAGCCCGCGTCACGCCAAGCGGGGCGGTTCTTACAGGCGGCGCAAGCCGTACCGGAACGAAAAAGGCGCGCGTCCCGGAAGGACGCGCGCCTGCGATCGGCGGGGTGGCTAGCCTGCCCGGCGACGGTTGCCGCCGCCACCACTTCCACCACGCGGGGAGCGGTTGCCACGGCGCTGGGCCTGGCGCTCCGAGGCCGCGGACGGGGCGATGTCGTCGTCGTCCGTGGCCAGGTCGGGTGACTGGAAGATCACCGTGAACGGGTTGGGCGGGATGATGCGCTCGTGCTCCACACGGACCTCCTGCACGCGCTCGGGCGCGCGCTCCGGTGCCCGCTCGGGCTCCGGCTCGGGCTCTTGCGCCTGCTCCACGACGGGGCGGGCCTGGGTGAGCGCGCTGCCGATGGCCTCGGCCGCGCCCCCACGGGAGCGGGTACGGCGAGCGGGCCTGACGGCCTCCTCCACCTCGGCGAGTACGTCACCGGCGACCGGCTCGGCGGCCACGGCGGCGATCTCGTCGTGAGAGATGATGGCCGGAGTCTCCTCGCTCCTGCGCGGCCGGCGGCGCCTGTCCATGCTCTCGCCCTCCACGATCTGCACAGTCTCCACGGTCTCCGCGACCTCGGTGGTCTCCTCGGCGGAACGGCCGGCACGCGTGCGACGGCGCTGGCGCGGCGCGCGAGGCGGGCGCTCTTCGCGCTCGTCCTTGCGGCCGTCACGCTCGTCCTTGCGACGGCTTCTGAGGCGGGACTTCCCGATCTCGCCCAGGTCTTCGAGCTGCTCGGCCGCGAGGCCGGCCCGGGAGCGGCTGGCGTGGGGCAGCACGCCCTTGGTGCCCTCGGGGATGCTCAGCTCGGTGAAGACGTGGGGCGAGGTGGAGTAGGACTCCTCGGGCTCGGCGAAGTCGAGTCCGAGCATGTTGTTGATCATCTTCCAGCGGGTCAGCTCCTCCCACTCGACGAACGTGACCGAGGTACCCGTCTTGCCCGCGCGGCCGGTACGGCCGACGCGGTGGACGTAGGTCTTGTCGTCGGTGGGGGCGTCGTAGTTGACCACGTGGGTGACGTCGTCGATGTCGATGCCCCGCGCGGCCACGTCGGTGGCCACCAGGACGTCGATCTTGCCGTTGCGGAAGGCGCGCAGCGCCTGCTCGCGCTGGCCCTGGCCCAGGTCGCCGTGCACGGCCGCCACCGCGAAGCCGCGGGTGTCGAGCTGCTCGGCGACCATGTCGCAGGCGCGCTTGGTCTCACAGAAGACCATGGTCAGACCGCGGCCGTCCGCCTGCAGCAGGCGGGCGACGATCTCGATCTTGTCCATGCGGTGCACGCGCCAGACGAGCTGGCGTACCTGCGGCGTGGTCTCGCCCTCGCCCGAGTCGTGCTCGGCGCGGACGTGGGTGGGCCGGTTGAGGTACTTGCGCGACAAGGCGACGATCTCGCCGGGCATGGTCGCGGAGAACAGCATCGTCTGCCGCTCGTCCGGGATCAGCTTGAAGATGCGCTCGATGTCGGGCAGGAAGCCCAGGTCGAGCATGCGGTCGGCCTCGTCCAGGACCAGCGAGCCGATCTGGCTGAGGTCGAGGTGCTTCTGCTTGACCAGGTCGAGCAGACGGCCGGGGGTGCCGACGATGACGTCGACGCCGGCCTTCAGGGCCTCGATCTGCGGCTCGTACGCGCGCCCGCCGTACACGGTGAGCACGCGGGAGCCGAGCTTGCCCGCGGCGGTCACGAGGTCCTCGCTGACCTGGATGGCCAGCTCGCGGGTGGGCACGACGACGAGGCCGCGCGGCTTCTTGCGGTTCTTGCGCGGCTTGCCGATGCTCTGCAGCATCGCGATGCCGAACGCGTAGGTCTTGCCGGTGCCCGTACGGGCCTGGCCGATGACGTCCTGGCCGCTCAGTGCGAGCGGGAGCGCCATCTCCTGAATCGGGAACGGTTGGATGATGCCCTCGGTCTCGAGCGCATCAGCGATCTCTGGTGTGACTCCGAGGTCTCGGAAAGTCGTCAGCGTGGCCTGCCTCAGTCTCAAATGAAGGCGGGCCTGCCGGGACCAGCGGGTCAGTTCAGTAACCAGGGTCCTCGCGGTAGAGCCAGCCCTCTCGCGTCATCGCGACCGCAGGCCCGGGGAGCGGGGAGCATCGGGAGAGAACCCCCCGAATTCACACAGTGCGGTCGCACTTTCACAGAGCAGTGTACTCGATACCACAACGCTGGCCGAGTTTGCGGATGTTCCCGAAGTACGCTGCCTTTCATGAATGAGTCCCTTGGTGTCGCGGATCTCCTTGGTGTACTGGCCTATGCGGAGTTGAGCGCCTTCCTGCAACTCACCGAAGATGCCGGGCAGTTCGCACCGACACTGAGCGACCGGGCCGGGCTGAGCGAGCTCGCCGTGTCCGAGTTCGGACACTTCCAGCTCGTCCGCGACAAGCTCATCGAACTCGGCGCCGACCCCGACCTGGCCATGTCGCCCTTCGTCGAGGCCCTGGACGGCTGGCACACCCAGACCCGGCCGGGTGACTGGCTGGAGGCGCTGGTCAAGGCGTACGTGGGCACCGGCATCGCCCTGGACTTCTACCGCGAGGCCGCCCGCCACCTGGATCCCTCGATCGCCCGGCTGGTCGACGAGGTCGTCGCCGACCAGGAGCGTTCGGAGTTCGCCGTCGAGCGGGTTCGCGCCGCCGTCGCGGCCGATCCGTCGGTCGCCGGCAAGCTCGCCCTGTGGGCCCGTCGCCTGGTCGGCGAGGCTCTCAGCCAGGGCCAGCGGGTGGCCGCGGCCCGTCCGGAGCTGGCACAGCTGCTCGTCGAGGCCGTGGCCGACGACCAGGCGGAGATCTCCCGCCTTTTCGCCCGCCTGACCGAGCAACACGGCAAGCGGATGGCCGCGCTCGGAATCTGATCCTGCGCTTAGGGCGGCGCGAGGGTACGAAACGGTTGTACCGTGCGGTCATGAGGGCCACGCGCCGCTACGGCAGTTGCTTGACCAGATGCGCGCAGAACCGCTGGACCGCACGACCCGTGATGCGCCGTCAAAGTGCCCAGTGCCCCGCTGTGGACCTACGACATGCGCCCCTGCCGCGACGGCGCGGCCGCTGGTGCCGATGGCGCTGCCCGTGACGTGTGGGAGGCGGTGAGCCGCCCCCCACACGGACGCCCCGTGGGGATCAGCGGAGGCCGACCGGCTAGAGCGTGCCGCCGAAGCCGACCGGGCGCTGCTCGTCCTCGCCGATCTCGACGAAGCCGAGGGCGGCCACGGGGACTATGACGCGCCTGCCCTTCGCGTCGGTGAGGGCGAAGACGCCACGCTCGGCGGCCAGGGCGTTTCTGATCTCGTCTTCCACCTGTTCGGCGGTGAGGTCGGTTTCGACAACGATCTCACGGTGTACGGAACGTACGCCGATCTTGACTTCCATCGTGGTGCTCCCTTTCGACGGGCCTGGGTCCATCGTCGTCGCTCCGCTCCACGGAAACGCGGGTAATCGCGTCCAGCGAACGGGTTACGCCGTACGCGGAAAACTCCACGCCGTACGGGGAGTCCTACGTCGTGCGGGGGAAGCCGCTGATTCCCCGCCAGGCCAGCCGCGCCATCAGCTGCTCGGCGGCGTCCTTGGGGATCGAGCCGTGGGTGGTCACCCAGTAGCGGGCGCTGACCTCGGCCATGCCCACCAGGCCGACGCCCAGCAGGTGCGCCTCCTCGCTGGAGCAGCCCGTGTCCTCCTGGATCACGGCGCTGACCATCTCCGCGCACTCGCGCAGCGAGCGCTCCACCCGCTGGCGGACCGGCGCCACGTTGCGCAGGTCGGACTCGAAGACCAGCCGGAACGCCTCACCCTGGCTGGAGACGAAGTCGAAGAAGGCGCTGAAGGTGGCCTGCACGCGCAGTTTGTTCTCGTGGGTGGAGGCCAGGGCCTCGCGGCAGCGGCCCACCATGTCGTCGACGTGGAGGTCGAGCAGCGCCAGGTAGAGCTCCAGCTTGCCGGGGAAGTGCTGGTAGAGCACCGGCTTGCTGACGCCCGCCCGGTCGGCGATCTCGTCCATGGCGGCCGCGTGGTAGCCGTTCTCGACGAACACTTCCTGCGCGGCGCTGAGCAGCTGCCGGCGGCGGGCGAGTCGGGGCAGCCGGGTGCCCCGGGGCTTGGCGTCCGGGGTAGCGGTCACGCGCGTCTCCAGTGGTCTTCGAACATCCGGGTTGGGACATCCTACGTGCGGGTAACCGCCCCGCGGGCGCGGGCGTCAGCGATAGTCGTCGTCATCGTCGTAGGTGACGACGCGGTCCTGCTCGGCGGCGTCGCCCGGGTCGACGTCGATCGGGTACTCGCTACGCCGGTCGTTCCCCGCCTCGTCGCGCAGCCGGCGGCGCTGTTCGGCGGCGTCGGCCTCCGGCGCCTCGGGCGAAAGCTCGTCATCCTCGTCGAAGGGGAGGTCGTCCCCACGTACGTCCATCTCCGACATCTCAGGTCCCCTTTTTCTGTGTGGACGGATCCAGCCTACGCTCAGGTGAAAAGGTCGCCATGTTCCTCCACGCGGGCGAGTACGTCGGCGGAGGTGAACACCAGGTCGTCCGGCCTCTCGCAGGCTTCGACCTCCGGCCACAGCAGCGGTGTCGAGACCGTCGGGCGCTGCCTGGCGCGCAGGGAGTACGGCGCGACGGTGGTCTTGGCCGGGTTGTTCTGGCTCCAGTCGATGAAGACCTTGCCGGGCCTGGCCTTCCTGGTCATCACGCTGACCACGAGCTTGGGCGCCTCCTTCTCCAGGAGCCTGGCCAGATCCTTGGCGTAGGCGGAGGGCTCCTGCCTGCCGTCCCACGCGGCGTACAACTGCATGCCCTTGTTTCCGCTGGTCTTGGGACGGGCGGTGAGGCCGTCGGCGGCGAGCACCTCGCGCAGCATGAGCGCCACCTGACAGCATTCGACGATCGTGGCAGGCGGGCCAGGGTCGAGGTCGAAGACGAGGGTGTCGGGGTCGATGGCCTCGCCGTCCTCGGTCACGCGCCACTGGGGCACGTGGAGTTCGAGCGCGGCCAGGTTGGCGTAGTAGACGAGGCTGGGCAGGTCCTCGATGACGGCGAAGTCGATGGTGTCGCGGTTCATGCTGCTGCCGGGGACGGGCACGGTGACGCGCCTGAGCCAGTCGGGGACGTGGCTGGGGGCGTTCTTCTCGAAGAAGTACTTGCCGTCCACGCCGTTCGGGTAGCGCTTGACGGTGAGCGGGCGGCCTTCCAGGTGCGGGAGCAGGACGGGGGCGACCCGCGAGTAGTAGTCGATGACCTCGGCCTTGGTGAAGCCGACCTCGGGGTAGAGCACCTTGCCGAGGTTGCTCAGGACGAGCTCGCGCCCGTCCACCCGCACGGGCGTCTTGGAGCTCACAGCTGTACCTCCGCGGGTATCTTGTCCGGTCGCAGTCCCCGCCAGACCGGGTGCCGCAGCCGTATCTCATCGGTCACCATCGTGTAGGCGACCTCCCCGACCAGATCGGGTCTAACCCAGTGATTGCGCCACGGGACCGGATTGACGAACGGGCTGCGCGCGATCTCCAGCGGCCGCAGCATCGCGAGGAGCTCGTCCAGCGTGGCCTCGGTGAACCCGGTCCCGACATGTCCCACGTAGGTGAGCCCCTCCCCGGTGAACACGCCCATGAGCAGCGAGCCGATCCCGCCCGCCCGGCGGCCCTTGCCGGGCTTCCAGCCGCCGACGACGACCTCGCGCGTGCTCAGGTTCTTGACCTTGACCCACCACGGCGTGCGCACGCCCGGCCGGTAGGGCGAGTCGAGCCGCTTGGCGACGACCCCCTCAAGGCCCTGCTCGTGCGTGGCGCTGAGCAGGTCGGAGTCTCCGGGGAAGTACGGCGGCGCCCCGACGTCCAGTTCGTCCAGCAGCGCCCGCCGGTCGCGGTAGGGCAGGTCGAACAGCGGCGTGCCGTCCAGGTAGAGCAGGTCGAAGGGCATGTACGTCACCGGGTAGAGCTCCAGCATCCTGGGCTCGGGATCGGTGAGGTGCATGCGCCGCTGGAGGCGTTCGAAGCTGGGCAGCCCCCGGTGGTCGAGGGCGACGACCTCGCCGTCGATGATGACGCCGCGCAGGCCGTAGGAGGAGATCTCGGGGTAGCGGCGGGTGTACTCGGCGCCGTGCCGGCCGGAGACCCGCAGGCCGCCGTCGAGGTGGATGAGCGCCCGGATGCCGTCCCACTTGACCTCGAGCCCATACAGCTCGCGTTCAGCGGGAAGATCCCCGGCCATGGCGAGCATAGGTTCGACCGGGTATGGCATTGGTTGGCCCATGACGGGTATGTGCCCATACGGTGAGCCCTGCTATCGATGAGGAGTGCCCATGCGCGCCATATGGAAAGGTGCGATCTCGTTTGGGCTGGTCACGATCCCGGTGAAGCTCTACTCCGCGACCGAGCAGAAGGACGTCACCTTCCACCAGGTGCACCGCGAGGACGGCGGCCGGATCCGCTACAAGCGCGTGTGCACGATCGACGGTGAGGAAGTGGCCTACTCCGACATCGCCAAGGGGTACGAACTGGCGACGGGCGAGATCGTCGTGCTCACCGACGAGGACTTCGAGGACCTGCCGCTGACCACCTCGCGGCGGATCGACGTGCTGCAGTTCGCGCCGGCCGACCAGATCGACCCGATCTACTTCGCCAAGTCCTACTACCTGGAGCCCGACGGGCAGGGCGGCAAGCCGTACGTGCTGCTGCGCACCGCGCTGGAGAGTTCCGGGCAGGTGGCGGTGGTCAAGGTGGCGCTGCGCCAGCGTGAGTCGCTGGCCACGCTGCGGGTGCGCGACGGGGTGTTCGTGCTGGAGACGATGCTCTGGCCCGACGAGATCCGTACGCCCGACTTCGGTTTCCTCGAAGAGGACATCGACGTACGGCCGCAGGAGCTCAAGATGGCCGAGTCGCTCATCACCACGATGGAGGCGGACTTCGACCCGACCGAGTACCACGACACCTACCGCGAAGCGCTGCAGCAGGTGATCGAGGCGAAGGTCGCGGGCAAGGAGGTCATCGCGCCTCCGGGTGGCGAGGAGGAGGCCGGGCCCGCCGTGGACCTCATGGCCGCCCTGCGGGCCAGCGTCGAGGCCGCCAAGCGCGAGCGGGGCGAGCCCGCCAAGCCCAAGAAGGCCGCATCCACCGCCTCGTCCGCCTCGTCCGGGAAGGACGAGAAGGAGGAGGCGGAGAAAGCCGCGCGCAAACGGAAATCCAGGAAATCCGCCTGAGCGCCGCTTTTCTCCGCCGCTCCGTCGCCAGGCTGGAAACATTTGTCTCCACACACATGTTGGGAGGGGGCCCCATTTCCTGGGGCCCCCTTTTTTTCTCTTGCGGGTGGCTTTCGTTACCAGACGAAGTGCCGCGTGCGAACGCAGCCGCGCTCGCGGTGGACCCTCCAGCCCCGCCAGTGCTTGAAGTTGAGGTGTGCCTTGTTGACGTAGTGGCCTCGACGAATGGCGCCCGCGGGGCCGGCGAAGAGGCAGCGACCGCGCCACTCCGAGAAGCCGACGCTGGAGGCGCTGGCGCTGATGCCGGCGCTGGAAGCGCTGGCGTTCGCGGCGGTGGTCGATCCGAGGCCCAGGACGCCGCCCGCAAGGGCGGTGCTGAGCGCAGCGGCCGTGAGCATCCTCTTGACTGTGGACATGATGTGCTTCCCCTTGACGGTCTCTTGCAACTTCAGGCACTCTGCCGGTTTTATCTGGCTAATGCCCGGGATGGTTCTTACTTCTAGAGCCATCCTGGTTGTCAGAATTTCCGACCATTCATGATCATAAACTGTGGCCGGGATGGTTTTGCCACTCATAAACCCTGAGATTGCATTTATTGATACGTCTTCTCACGCTATGTCCCGATTTGGGTAGGTGTGCAGAAAACGCTCGGGTGGGCCCGTGGGGATATGTCGGCATACGTCGGCGGAGGCAGAGGGCATGACGAGGCCGCGGAACCTCGGGGTTCCGCGGCCTGTCCTACGCCGGCCTCCTTAAGGCGGCGGCGCTACTGGAGCCACTTGTTCTTCGGGAAGTGCTTCGTGTGGCCCTTGGCGCAGAGGCCGGCGCCGCCCTTCTTGTACTTCTTGCCGGGGCAGAACTTCTTGTTCGCCCGCCAGTGGCCGGCGAAGAAGCGGGCGGTCGGCTTGTGGCTCTCCAGCTTGTACGAGCACTTCCTGCCGTTGAGCCAGCAGCGGTGGAACTTGGACTTGGCGGTCGTGACGCTGACGGCCGCGCTGGCGGCGCTGGTGGTGGTCACCGCTCCGAGGGCGAGCGTGCCGCCGGCGAGGGCGGTCGCGAGCGCCGCCGCCGCGAGCGTGGATTTGAACTTGGACATCGTGCTTCCCCCTGTTGGTCTGCACTCGTGTGCCCGGGCCGCAGAGATGACGCGACCTTGTTGGGCATCCTGCTGCCAGGATTTCCAGCCATTCATGCCCATAAACGGCAATCTATGCCTTTTATTCTCTATTTATGTGAGTTCGACTTGTTTTTAACTGTATGTGCAGTTTTATCCGTAAATGTCATGATTGGTGGCATGCACTCGGGGCGGGCGGCTAACGTGGAAGGGCCGAGGGAAGGGGCGTTTGCGTGAACCAGCAGCCGATTCCGCACTGGCCGGGACGCATGGTCGGCCCGGTGTACGTCCGCTCGACCCCCGAAGGGGCGCCGGACAAGGCCGTGTTCGTCCATGGGCTGGCGGGTTCGGCCACCAACTGGACCGACCTCATGGACGAGCTCAAGGACATCGTCACCGGCTACGCGCTCGACCTGCCCGGCGCCGGCTACTCCCCGGCCCCGGCCGACGGCGACTACTCCGTCGACGCCCACGCCCGCGCCGTCATCGGCCTGCTCGAAGAGGTCGGACCCGCGCACCTGTTCGGCAACTCACTCGGCGGCGCCGTCGCCGTCCGCGTCGCCGCCCTCCGCCCCGACCTGGTCCGCTCGCTCACCCTCGTCTCACCCGCGCTCCCCGACCTCCTGCCGAGGTACGGCCCCGCCCGCGTGGCAGCCGCCGCCACGCCCCGGATCGGAGAGTGGGTGGCGGGCAAGCTCACGCTCGTCCCCGCGGCCCAGCGGGTCAGCGCCTCGGTCGCGATGGTCTGGGCCGACGCTGGCAGGGTCCACCCCGACCGGCTCAGCGAGGCGGTCGAGGAACTGCGCCGCAGAGACGGCCTCTCGCACACCGCCCGCTCGATGATCGGCTCGGCCCGCGGCATCGTCGCCGAGTACTTCCGCCGCGGCGCCGACAACCTCTGGAACCAGGCGGCCCGCGTCACCGCGCCCACCCTGGTCATCTACGGCAAACTCGACCGGCTCGTCCGTCCCGCGATGGCCGCGAAGGCCTGCCGTACGTTCAGGCAGGTCAGGATGGTCCTGCTGCCGCGCGTCGGGCACGTCGCGCAGATGGAGCGGCCCGACGTCGTGGCCGCGGAGGCGCGTCGTCTGATCGGTGAGACGCGATTGGGGAATGCCCCACTCGCCAGCTAGGTTTCTACGAGAGATAAGAACCCCGAAACGGGAGCGTAGAACGTGTCGTTGCCACCGCTGGTCGAGCCGGCCGCCGAGCTGACCGTTGACGAAGTGCGCCGCTACTCGCGCCATCTGATCATCCCCGATGTGGGCATGGCCGGGCAGAAGCGGCTGAAGAACGCCAAGGTGCTGTGTGTCGGCGCGGGCGGCCTCGGCTCGCCCGCGCTGATGTACCTCGCCGCCGCCGGCGTCGGCACGCTGGGCATCATCGACTTCGACGTCGTCGACGAGTCCAACCTGCAGCGCCAGATCATCCATGGCCAGTCCGACGTGGGCCGGCTGAAGGCCGAGAGCGCAGCCGCCACGGTCAAGGAGATCAACCCGCTGGTGGAGGTCGTGATCCACAACGCGGCGCTGACCACCGAGAACGTGATGGACATCTTCTCCGGCTACGACCTCATCGTCGACGGCACGGACAACTTCGCCACGCGTTACATGGTGAACGACGCCGCGGTGCTGCTCGGCAAGCCGTACGTCTGGGGGTCGATCTACCGCTTCGACGGCCAGGCGAGCGTCTTCTGGGCCGAGCACGGCCCCTGCTACCGCTGCCTCTACCCGGAGCCACCGCCTCCCGGCATGGTTCCCTCCTGCGCCGAGGGCGGCGTGCTGGGCGTGCTGTGCGCGTCCATCGGCTCCATCCAGGTGAACGAGGCCATCAAGCTCCTCACCGGCATCGGCGACCCGCTGGTCGGGCGGCTGATGATCTACGACGCCCTGGAGATGAAGTACCGCGACGTCAAGGTCCGCAAGGACCCCGAGTGCGTCCTGTGCGGCAAGAACCCGACGGTCACCGAGCTGCTCGAGGACTACGAGGCGTTCTGCGGCACGATCTCCGACGAGGCCGCGCAGGCCGCCTCCGGCTCCACGATCACCGCGGCGGAGCTCAAGGAGATGCAGGACAAGGGCGAGGACATCTTCCTCATCGACGTCCGCGAGCAGGGCGAGTACGAGATCGTCGCCATCCCCGGCGCCACGCTGATCCCCAAGGGCGAGTTCCTCAACGGCTCCGCCCTGGAGAAGCTGCCGCAGGACAAGCGGATCGTGCTCCACTGCAAGTCCGGCGCGCGCAGCGCCGAGGCGCTGGCGATCGTGAAGAACGCCGGGTTCTCGGACGCCGTGCATGTGGGTGGAGGGGTCCTGAGCTGGGTAAAGACGGTAGACCCCAGCCTGCCGACATACTGAGTCCGGCATCTGGGGATGGCATTAGGTTCCCAGCATTAAGGTCGGTGCCGTGAGCAACGCCCGCCCCTGGCCCGCCCTCGTGGTGGCCTCCGTGCTGACTCTGGTCTGCGCGGTGGCCGCCGGAGTGGCGGCCAGCGCGGCGGGCACCGAACTGTCCAGGGGGCCGACCGCCGCCGAACTGGCCGCCGCCGCCAAACGCGAGGTGTCCGAGCGCTGGCGCACCTGGCAGGCGGGGAAGATCTTCCCCGCCACCCTCGCCTACTCCGCCGAGCAGGGCGGCCAGGAACGTGCCACCAGGATCGGCATCTCCCCGCAGACCGGCTGCCAGCAGGCCGTCGACAAGAAGGCCGTCAAGGCGCTGCGCTCTCACGGCTGCCGGGCCGTGCTGCGGGCCACCTACATCGACGCGCTCCAGGGCGTGGTCGTCACCGTCGGCGTGGTCGCGCTGCCCGACGAACTGCGCGCCTCCCGGGCCAAGGCCGCCTTCCCGCAGGGCGGCAAGGCGATGCCGGGACTGCGGCCCGTCGCCTTCCAGGGAACGGTGACCGACCGCTTCACCTCCGCGGTGCGCCAGGCGGGCTCGGTGCGGCAGGCGGGGCCGTACCTGGTGCTGACCACCTCGGGCCAGGTGGACGGGCGGCCGGCGCGCGCGGTCGGCGAGCAACGTCCGACGATCTTCGCCTTCGCCGCCGAGCTGTCCGAGCGGATCCTCGCCGACCTCAGCGAGCCGCGGATGCCCGAGTGCGGCGCCAGGGAGTGGCGGTGCTGACCGCCCCCACGGCCTTCGGTGGCACGGCCAGGGGTACGGCCCCGCCCCCCAGCGAGCCGGACCCCTGCGCCCCGGCACGACGTGACCCGGATCCCGGCGCGACGGTGTGTGCGCCGAGTCCCTGTGTGGCGGGACGTGATGGTGGGGCGCGGCGAGCGGCGGGTCGTGGGGGGCTGGTGGTTCGGCGGGGGGTCCTGCTGGTGGTGGCCGGGCTGCTGGTGGCGACTCCCGCGCCGGCGCTGGCCGATGACATCCGGGGCAGTCAGCAGCCGGTGATCAAGACCCTGGGACTGCCCAAGGCGTGGCGGACCAGCAAGGGCGCCGGGGTGACGGTGGCGGTGCTCGACTCGGGGGTCGATCCCGGGCACCGCGACCTGGCCGGGTCCGTGGTGACGGGCAAGGACTTCACCGCGGGCGCCAACCCGCCGGGCGTACCTCCGCGCAAGCTGCACGGCACCTACATGGCCTCCCTGATCGCCGGCCACGGTCATGGGCCCGGCGGCAGGAGGGGCGTGATCGGGGTGGCTCCGTCGGCCAGGCTGCTGTCGGTCAGGGTGATCCTGGAGGACGAGGAGCCGGGCTTCCGGGAGTTCAACACCGCGGAGCGCTTCGAGGACGTCGTGGCCAAGGGCATCCGCTACGCCGTCGACCAGGGCGCCGACGTGATCAACATGTCGATCTCCAAGGAGCTGGCGACCAAGGAGGAGCGGGCGGCGATCCGGTACGCGATCTCCAAGAAGGTCGTGCTGGTGGCGGCGGCGGGCAACGACGGGCAGCGTAAGCCGGACGCCAACGGGTTCGCGCCGTACTCGTATCCGGCGGCCTTTCCCGGCGTGGTGTCGGTGGGGGCGACGGATCGGGGGCTGCGGCGGGCGTCGTTCTCGAACTGGAACCCGTCGGTGCTGGTGGCCGCGCCTGGGGTGGACATTCTGGGCGCGGGGCCCGGCGACGAGTACTGGGTGGGCAAGGGGACGTCGCAGGCGACCGCGCTGGTCTCGGGCGTCGCCGCCCTCATCAAGGCCAAATATCCGGACATGTCGCCTGCACTCGTGGCCCAAGCCCTCACCGCGGGCGCCACCCGGCGGCCCCCGGGCGGCTACGACACCGGCACCGGGTTCGGCGTCGTCAACGCCGCGGGTTCCCTGGACGAGGCGGCCAGGCTGGCCGGCCATACCCAGACCGCCAAGGGCGCGCAGGCCCAGGACCCGGCCCGCCCGATGGCCGGCGGCCACGCAGGGCCGATCCAGGTGATCAACCGCGACCGCCGCGGCGTCACCCTCTACGGCGCGATCGCCGCCGCGGGCGCGATCGCCTCCGTCACCTCGCTCGGCGTTCTGGTAGCACTGGTAAGAAGGGCACGACGCGTCATACCCCAGCAGGACGCGTCATCCCGCCCCGGCGTGGACGCATGATCTCCCCTCCTCTGGGGACGAAATAGACACAAATGAGAATCGGTTCGGAAACGAGGCGGTGGTGAGGGCACGTAGGTCGAGCTCGGGACTGCCGCGAGCCGGGGGGAGCGACACACCGCGACGGGACAACCCGCTCGGAGCCGCCGCCGGCCGCCGCTCCCGCGTGCGCGCATGGCCCCCCGCGACGGGCGCCAAGGCCACCGCGGTGCGCGAGCGCGCCGAGGCCGCCGTGCTCCGGCAGGGCGTGCGCTACCGGACGATCTTCCGCGCCCTGCTGGCCGGGATCATCGCGCTGTCGGCGGTCATCGTGCTGACCGGCACCGTCGGACTGTTCTCCGAGACGCGGGCCCGCCCGCTCACCGTGGCCGAGCAGAACCGCTACAAGCAGGAGGAGATCGCCCGGCGCTGGCAGGCCTGGCCCGCCACGGGCGTGTTTCCCGAAGAGGTGAAGTACCTGGGCCTGGAGAAGGCCACCCAGTACGCCAGGCGCGTCGGCATCGCGCCGCAGGCCGGCTGCGACAAGGCCGTCGACCAGGCGGTCGCCGGGGTCCTGGCGGAGTTCGGCTGCGTGGCCGTGCTGCGGGCCACCTACGTCGACCAGACCTCCTCGTTCGTCATCACGGTCGGGGTCGCGGTGCTGAAGGACGAGGAGTCGCGGGCCTCGGTGACCGAGCAGCTCACGCTGGACGACCGGGTGGGCGTGCTGCCCGTGGCCTTCCCCGGCACCGTGACCGAGCGCTTCGGGGTCGAGCAGCGCCAGCGCAACGCCTGGGTGGGGGCCGGGCCGTACGTCGTCTTCTCCACCGCCGGTTACGTGGACGGCCGCACGCGCGCCGCCGTACCCCCTGAGGAGATTTTGCACAGCGAGCTCTGGCCGGCCGCCAAGTCGATCGGGAACCAGATCGCCTACTTCCTCGCCGACCCGCCCGCGGTCCCGCCCTGCACGCAGGGGAACGTGTGCTGAGCGCCGTCCGCCTGCTCGCGGCCGCCGCGCTCGCATTCTCGGGTACGGCGCCGCCGCCCGTCCGCACCCAGCAGGAGTGGGTCCTGGACGCGCTCAACGTCGAGCAGGCGTGGACCCTCACCAAGGGAGCCGACGTCGTGGTCGCGGTCGTCGACAGCGGCGTGGACACGAAGATCCAGGAGCTGAAGGGCAAGGTCACCGTCGGTCCCGACATGACCGAGCCCGCGCTCGACCGCCACCTGCCGCCGGGCAGGCACGGGACGGCCATGGCCGCGCTGATCGCCGGTTCCGGAGCCGACGGCGGGCTGGTGGGCGTGGCGCCGGAGGCGAAGATCCTGTCGCTGCCCCTGCCCGAGGAGGAGGACGGCCCGAACTTCCTGCCGCCCGCCCAGGAGCAGTCGGGGACCCGGGAGAGTCCGCTGGCCAGGGCGATCCGCTACGCGGCCAACCACGGCGCCAAGGTGGTGAGCCTGTCGCTGGGCGCCTACGGGCCGCACAAGTCGGAGCGTGAGGCGGTGTCGTACGCGCTGGGCAAGGGCGTCGTGCTGGTCGCGGCCGTGGGCAACGACGGGCAGACCAAGTACGCCAAGGACAACAGCACCTCCTACTGGAGTTTCCCCGCCGGGTACCCGGGCGTGATCGGCGTGGGCGCGGTGGACCGGCAGGGCCGGCGCGCGTCGTTCAGCAGCGACAACCTGTCGGTGCTGGTGACGGCGCCGGGCGTGGAGGTGCCGGTGGTGAAGGGCCAGGGCGACTACGAGCTGTCGTCGGGCACCAGTTCGGCGACGGCGCTGGTGGCGGGGGTCGCCGCCCTGATTAAGTCGAAATATCCGCAGATGTCGCCCGCGCAGGTGTCGCAGGCCATCGCCCTGAGCGCCCGGGGCAGACCGGCCGCCGGCTACGACGAGAAGGTGGGATTCGGCACCGTGGACGCGGCCGCCGCGCTCAACGCCGCCCAGCAGCTCTCCGGCCAGCGGCGCGAGGTCGACATGCCCTCCGGCCGGCACTTCGGCGAGGGCGAGGAGTCGCCCCAGCCGTCCCCGCCCGGCCCCGACCCGTGGCGCCTCTGGCTGTACGGCGCGGGCGTCATCCTGGCCCTCGTCACCTTCTGCGGCGCGATCATCGTGCTCAATCAGCGCAAGCGGTAAAGATCCGCTATGGTCGCGCGTCATGGGATACGAGCTACGCGTGGTTCGTGAGTCGCCACTGGCGTTCGCGGAGCTCGCGAAGGCGATCGCGCCGGCCGGATTCGAGCTGAGCGCAGCGGAGGAGATCCTCGCCAAACACGGCGGCGACGCCCATACCGTCGGCCGCTGGCGCGGTGAGATCGTCGGCGAGCCCGGCTCCGACTGGCACGTGGCGCAACTCGTCCGGCTGTCGTCCGTGCTCGGCGGCCGCCTGGTCGGCGAGGACGGCGAGGTCTACGCGCTGACCGACGGCGTCGTCGAGGTGATCGCCAACGGGAAGGCCGCCGAGATCGGCAAGTTCGACGAGATCGTCGCGGCGGGACCCGATTCATGGTGAACCCCTATGCCGAACGGGTCCTCGACGTCGTCGAGCGGATCCCGCCCGGCATGGTCATGTCCTACGGCGACATCGCCGAATATCTGGGCGAGGGCGGACCCCGCCAGGTCGGCCGGGTCATGTCCACGTGGGGCGGCGGCGTGCCCTGGTGGCGGGTGGTCCACTCCGACGGCACCGGTGCCCCTGACCACGAGGAACGCTGCCTGACGCACTGGCGCGAGGAGGGCACCCCGCTGCGCGGCGACCGCGTCGACATGCGCGAGGCCCGCTGGCACGGGGATTCAGCGGATTCTCAGGAAACCCGCTGAGCTGCGTATCCCCCCTCCGGGAGAATCCGCGGCATGTGATTCCCATTACCATGGCCTGAACAGCGACTGCGGGTCCGAAAGGCGGTGCCTTCCCAATGGCCACCGGCGTCACAGCCCAGGAGCGGCTGCGGGCTGTTCAGGACCTCTGCGACCGCGGGGAACCCTTCGAGGCGATCATGGAGGCGGCCCGGACCGCCGGGCCCGACCATGCCGCCGAGATCCTCAGCGGTCCGCTGGGCGCCAGGATGGACCAGGCGATCAAACGCGGAGCCGCGCGCAGGCGCGAGCTCGTCACCCTTCTGCGCCCCTATCTCGCCACCGTCGACCCCAAGGTCAAGCGCGAGCTCCCGGTGGCCCGCAGGCTTCTGTGCCACCTCATCGAGCACCGCGACCTCGACGAACTCGTCGACGGCGACGTCCTCACCACCGTGGTCGCCGCGGCGGCGGAGCCGTCCAAGCGCATCCGCAAGGGCCTGCGCTGGTACGCCGACCTGCCGCTGCGCGACGAACTGCCGCCCGCCCTCTACCGCCTGCGCCGCGCCGACCTGGTGCCGGTGACGCAGATCGACGACATCGTCTGGCGCGACGGCAAGCTGCTCGTGCGCGGCCATGCCTACCTCGCCGGGCTGTCGGTGCGCAGCCGCCGCTTCAACCGGGCCACCGTCGTGCTGCGCGGGCCGCGCTGGCTGCCGCCGGTGCGCATGCGCACCCGCCGCGTCCTCGCGCCCGAGGCCACGCACGCGGCGCGCGAGCCCGGATGCAACTACGACTGGTCCGGCTTCACCGCCGAGCTGAGTTCCTGGCCGCTGCGCTGGCGTGGCGGGGTCCGTGGGCTCGTGTCCGCGGTACGCCGCCGGATGCGGCACCGGCCGGCCGTACGCGACGCCACGACCTGGCGTGCGGAGATCGTCTTCTGGAGCCGCGGCGCCCGCGCCACCGGCCTGCTGCGCGGCGCCGCCGTGGGCCGCACCGAGCGTCCCGCCGGGCTCCGGGTCAAGCAGGGTCTCTGGGTACGCCCCGTCTGGACCTCCGACCGGGCCCTCCAGGTCGTCCTGCAGCCCAACAGGGCCGAGCTGACCAGCGTCAACGTGGACGGCGACCGGCTGGAGCTGAAGATCTTCCTGCCTGGCCGCAGCGTGACCAAGGGTCACGCCAGGCTCGGCGGGCACCGCATGGCCGCCGACTTCACGCCGGAGGCCGGCGGGACGCTGGTGACGGTCGGGCTGGCCGTACCGGCTCTGCTGCAGGAGAAGGACGGGCGGCGGCTGTGGGTCGAGCCCAAGGGCGACCCCGCGGCCTCCGTGATGCTCGGTGACGCGGCCGAGGTGCGCGCGACCGCGGACGACCGCGAGATCACCGTGCTCGCCGACCGTCGCGACCGCGTCGTCGTCTCCGCCCACCGCATCCGCCCGGTGCTCACCTCCGCGGTGTGGGAGGGCGAGCGGCTCGTGCTCCGCGGCAGCTACCCCGACGCGGCGGGCGCCCGCACGCTCACGCTGCGCCACCGTTCCGGCCTGACCTATACGGCCGCGATGGAGCGCTCCGAAGACCTGTTCACGGTACGGCTCGCGCCGGCGACCATGGACCGCTTCGGCGAGTCCGTGCCCCTGTCCTCCGGCACCTGGAACCTGTCCATGCGCCACCCGTCCGGCGAGATCGTCCCGGTGCGCATGGACCACGCCGCCCTCGGCGCCCTCGACGAGGACGCGCGCACGCTCGGCGGCCACGCCTTCCGCATGGTCTCCACCCGCTTCGACGTGCCCGTGGTGATCGCCGAGGAGGCGCGCCCCGCCGACGAGAAGGGCGTCGCGGGCACCCACGTGCTGCGCAGGGTCTTCTACCCGGCGCAGCGCACCGAGCCGCTCAACGACGCCACCGTCTACGTCGCCAACGACGGCCGCCTCTACTCCGACAGCGTCCGCGCCATCTACGAGGAGCGGCTGCGGCGCGGCGACGAGCGCGAGCACATCTGGGTCGTCAAGGACGGCGCCTTCGTCCCGCCCGGTCCTGCCACGGTCGTGCGCGCGGGCAGCAGGGAGCACCACGCGGCGCTCGCCCGCTCGCGCCACATCGTGACCAACGCGTTCCTGCCCGTCTGGTTCCGCTCCCGCGAGGACCAGGTCGTGCTGCAGACCTGGCACGGCACCCCGGTCAAGCACATCGGCAACGACCAGCCCCACATGACCCGTGACCCGCGCCCGCCGGTGTGGCATCGCCAGGCGGCCGAGGTACGCGGCTGGGACGTGCTGCTGTCACAGTCCCCCTGGGCGACGCCGGTGCTGCGCGAGGCGTTCGGCTACAAGGGCGAGGTGCTGGAGAGCGGCCTGCCGCGCAACGACGTGCTGTCCTCTCCCGAACGCGACCGGATGGCCGCGGAGATCCGCGCCCGGCTGGGGCTGGCGGAGGGCAAGCGCGTGGTGCTGTACGCGCCGACGTGGCGTGACTACGACCGCAAGAACGCGATGGTCAAGCTGGACCTGGCGAAGGCCAGGCAGTCGTTGGGGGCCGACCACGAGTTGCTGGTCAGGGGCCACCCGATGCAGGCGATGCCCGCCGTTCCCGACATCGCCCACGACGTCTCCACCTATCCCGACATGACCGACCTGTTGCTGGTGGCGGACGTACTGGTAACCGACTACTCCTCGTCGATGTTCGACTTCCTGGCGACGGGCAAGCCGATCGTGTTCTACGCGTACGACCTGGCGAAGTACGCGACGAGGAGAGGCCTGTACGTGGACCTGGAGGCACAGGCGCCGGGCCCGGTGCTGCCGACGTCGGGCGAGGTGGTGGAGGCCCTGCGCTCGATCGACACGGTGGCGGCCGAGTACGCGGACCGCTACGAGACCTTCCGCGCCACCTACGCCCCCAGAGACGACGGCAAGGCAACCGCCCGAGTAGTGGACCACCTCTTCTCCTGACAAGGGCAAGGTGGCCGCCACGCTCCCGCGCCTTCCAGGCCGAAGGCATGGTGGTCGCTGCGCTCCCGCGTGTCTCCAGCCGAGCCGCGGCCTCGGCCCCTGAAGGTCCTCGCTCCGCTCGGGCGCCTTCTTGCGCCGCTTTCGCCCGCGCCTGGCCAGGTCATGGCACGTCCTGTTGCTTGCCGGAGCGAGGCCGGGTACGGGCGGCGTGGCGGCGCGCACCTGGAGGCGATCAAGGAGTCACCGGCGGCAGCCATTTGGTCGGCGAATCTGCGCGTGGAAAGGCAGGGGGCGCGCCGTTCATCATGGAGTTGACGACCCCGTCGATCAAGGGACCGCCGCTCACACGGGATGCCGAGTGCCTTCGCGCCGACGCGTGGGGCGGGCTTCAGGTGGCGGGGTGCCACCGGCCCGCCTACTGGGGCGCAGCTTTCCCTTCTCCGGCACTTTCGCGTGTTTGGCCAGGACCTCCAGTGCCGCAACGACTTCCGGTGAGAGCGGCAAAGTGCCGGGCAGGGAGGTCGGCAACGGGGGCACGGCGGACTCGTCCAGGAGCTTGCCGATGGCTTGATGCGACATGCCCAGCAGGAAGCCGATATCCCGGTGGACATACCCGCGATTCGCGAGGGTGGCTACGGTCGTGCGCGTGGCTTCGGCGGCCTGCTGCCGGATGAGCTCTGCCGTGAGGCGTGCCCGCAAGGTTGCTTCCAGGGCGCGAGCTATCTCTTCGTCAGCGACTCGCACACAGAAATCAGCGTCGATCTTGTCGGGTTCGGTGTCGAGCATGGTGGCGACGAGGTCGCGGGCCATCTCCTCGGCCTGCTCCAGCCGCTTGACCTGGGTCGGGTAGGCGCGCTTGAGACCGGGGCCGGAGACGGTCAGCGCCCACCAGCCATCGGACCTCGTCGCGGTGATGGTGTAGATGTCGCGCTCGCTCACTGCTCCTCCTCCTGGTCCTTGGCGAGTTGGCGCATCCGCCGCTCCAGATCCCGCTTCTTCATCATGAGTCTAGGCTACCGAGGTTGCAGAGATCTAGGCAACCATGGTTGCAGTAATTGGCGCCGCTGGTTGCGGTGCCGCCCGAGCGCCCAGGGGCGACGTGTCTGGAGGGCGGCCTTGCTGGTTAGAACGGGAGGGACCTATGGGCGGTGGCGGGTCGGGGCGGTGGCACGGTCGCTGTCCCGGGTTCCCGATGGCGTCTTCTTGGGTGGTTTGAGGCGGGGTGGTTTGGGGGTTAGGGTGAGGATTTGTGACTGCCGGGTCGGCCATGGGCCATGAGCGAGAGAGGTACCCGGCCAAGGCGTGAGCGATGGGCGGGCGCGTAGCCCGCCTCATCCCGTCTTCGCCCCTACCTCTCATCGAAGCTCACACCCATGGAGAAGAATGCCGTTCGATTTCAACAAGCAGATCATCGAGGAGTTCCGGGCCAATCGTGGCCGGGTTGGGGGTCCTTTCGAGGGCGCTCGGCTGCTCCTTCTCACCACCACCGGGGCGCGTTCCGGTGGGCAGCACACCGTTCCGCTCGGGTACCTGCATGACGGGGGCGAGCAGGTTCTGGTCATCGCCTCCGCCAACGGGGCGGATCGTCATCCGGCCTGGTTCCACAATCTCGTCGCTGAGCCCGCCGTCAACGTCGAAGACGGGATCTTCACCTATGAGGCGCGGGCGACCGTGCTGGAAGGCGCGGAGCGGGAGGCGGCCTGGGCGCGGGCGGTCGAGGCCGATCCCGGGTGGGACGAGTATCAGGCGCGCACCTCTCGGGTGATTCCCGTGATCGCGCTCAAGCAGACCGGGGGCGGGCCGCCGCCGGCCTCGTCGTTCGGCGAGGCGCTGCGGATGATTCACGACGCCTTCCGGCGGGAACTGGTGCTCATCCGCAAGGAGGTCGCCGCGTCGGGGCCGGGGCTGGGGGCGCAGTTGCGGGTCAACTGTCTCACCTTGTGCCAAGGGCTGCACGTTCACCATTCGCATGAGGACGCGGGGCTGTTTCCCGCTCTTTCGGCGCGGTATCCGGAACTCGCCGAGGTGATGGATCGGCTCGGTGCCGAGCACGAGAAGGTGGCCGTGCTGCTGGCCAGGTTGCAGGAGGTCGTCTCGACCGAGAGCGCGGATACGTCGGCCGTGCTCAAGGAGGTCGAGGAGCTCGCCAGTGCGGTGGAGCAGCACCTCGACTACGAGGAGGAGCAGCTCATCCCGATTCTCGACGGGGCCTGACGTTCGCGCTGACGGGCCGGGTTCGCCATCCCGGCCCGTCGGGTTCCGGCTTCCGCGACGTCTTCAGGCGGTGGTGCCGGCGTCGACGGTGATGGCGGTGCCGGTGATGTTGCGGCCCGACGGGCCGGCCAGGTGGACGACGGTGGCGGCGATGTCGTCCGGGTCGACGTAGCGGCCCAGGGCCGTGAACGAACGTTCGGCGTCGGCGTCCGGGCCGTCGGCGGGGTTCATCTCGGTGTCCGTGGAGCCGGGATGTACCAGGTTGGCGGTGATGTCCAACGGGCCCAGATCGCGGGCCAGCCCTTTGGTGAGGCCGATGAGGGCGGACTTGCTCATCGAGTACAGGGTCCACCCGGCATAGGGGACGCGTTCCGCCAGGCTGCTGCCGATCGTGACGATCCGCCCGCCGTTCCGCATGTACGGCACCGCCGCCTGAGCCAGCAGAAACGCGGCACGCGCGTGGACCGCCATCGTGCGGTCGAGCTCCTCCAGCGTGACTTCCTCCAAGGGGCCGTAGGGGGCGATGCCGGCGTTGTTCACCAGGATGTCGAGCCTGCCCAGGATGCCCGCGGCGTGGTCGACGGCGGTGCGGAGGGCGCGTTCGTCCGCGGCTTCCGCCTGGATGGCGGTGCCGCGCCGCCCGGCCGCCTCGATGTCCTTGACCACGGCCTGGGCCTGGTCGGCGGCGCTGGCGTAGGTGATGGCGACATCGGCCCCGGCCGCGGCCAGGCCGCGGGCGATGGCGGCGCCGATGCCCCTGCTGCCGCCGGTGACGATGGCGGCCTTTCCGTGCAGCATGATGATCCTCCATAAACGGAATAGGTTCCGTTTTGACGATAAGCGGAATTGGTTCCGCTTGGCAAGGGGTCGATAGGGTGGCCGGGTGACGCAGGAGCGGGCCGACGCCGCCAGGAACCGGGCGAAGATCCTCGCGGCGGCGGCCGAGCTCGTCGCCGACAAGGGCATCGAGGGGCTGGGGATGGCCGAGGTGGCGGCCGCCTCGGGGGTGGGGGTCGGCACGCTGTACCGGCGGTTCGGGGACCGGTCCGGGCTCGCCTACGCGCTGATCGACGCCAAGGAGCGGGAGTTCCAGGAGTCGTTCCTGTCCGGGCCGCCGCCGCTGGGGCCCGGCGCGCCGTCGGGAGAGCGGGTCAGGGCGTTTCTGCACGGACTCGTCGATCGGACGTTCGCGCAGCTGGATCTGTTGCTGATGGCGGAGACGGCGGCGCCGTTCGCGCGGTTCGGTGGGGCTTATGAGGCCTATCACCGGCATCTGTCATTGCTCATCGCCGACGTCAACCCGGCCACCGACGCGCCCTTCGCCGCCGACGCCCTGCTGGCGCCGCTCGCCGCCAACCTCGTGATCCACCGCGCCCGCCGGCCCGCCGACCTCAAGTCCGGCCTCGACGAGGTCCTGCGCGGCGTCCTCGCGTCTCCGGCCTGATCCAGTCGGCTCAACCCGCCCCATCCGTTACGGCAAGCCGCCCCCACGCCACCCGCCGACCCTGGCGGGCGCCGATCGTGGGGGTCGCTTCTCACGTCGGACGTGGTCCCCGCCGTAACGGTCCCGTTGCCCGCCGGGCAGGGCGGCGGGCCGTACCGGATGAAGACAAGGGCGAGTGGCGGAGAAGGTGGGTGAGGGGCGGCGGGTTGGCGGGATATTGGGGGATTGGGCCGGTAGCGTGGGCGGACTCGTGGGGAGAACGGTCAAGGCGGCACGATCTACCCCTGTGGTCTGGTGGAATCTAGTGCTGTGAGTGGTCAGACCTGGCGGTTGGTGCGACGTGGGGGCGGGGGACCGGTTGAGGCCCCTGTGCTCGACGAGTACCAGCGTGCCGTGGTCGAACATCCCGGTGGGCCGATGCTCGTTCTGGCCGGTCCCGGTACGGGGAAGACGACCACTGTCGTGGAGACCGTCGTCGACCGGATCGAACGCCGCGGGCTTGATCCCGAGCGGGTGCTCATCCTCACGTTCAGCCGGAAGGCCGCCGGTGAGCTGCGGGAACGCGTCACCGGCCGGTTGCGCCGCACCACGCGTACACCGCTGGCCCTCACCTTCCACAGCTACGCCTACGCGTTGCTGCGGCGCGAGGCCCTGCGGGCGGGGATGGAGCCGCCGCGGCTGCTGAGCGGGCCCGAGCAGTTGCTGGAGATCCGCCGCCTGCTTCACGGCGAGTTGGAGGACGGCGCGCGCGAGTGGCCGCCGGCGTTGCGGGAGCCGCTGAAGACGCGCGGGTTCGCCGAGGAATTGCGCGACTTCCTGTCACGGGCGGGCGAGCGCGGCCTCGACGGCGACCGCCTGGTCGCACTCGGCTACCAGCACGGCAGGCCCGACTGGGTGGCCGCGGGCACGTTCTCGCTGCGCTACCAGGAGCGTTTCGACCTCGACCCCGAGCCGGTGCTCGACTACGCCGAGCTGATCAAGGCCGCGGCCGGCCTCCTGTCCGACCCCGACGTACGCCGCCGCGAGCGGGCCGCCTACGACATGGTCTTCGTGGACGAGTACCAGGACACCGATCCGGCCCAGGAGTACCTCCTGCAGCAGCTCGCCGGGGACGGCCGCGACCTGATCGCGGTGGGCGACCCCGACCAGTCCATCTACGGTTTCCGCGGCGCCGACGTCCGCGGCATCCTGCGTTTCCCGGAGCGCTTCCGCACCCTGGACGGCCGCGAAGCGCCCGTGGTCGCCCTTCGCGTGTGCCGCCGCAGCGGCGCCGACCTCCTGACGGCCTCCCGCCGCGTCGCCTCCCGCCTGCCCGCCGCCCCCACCCCCGACGCGACCCTCACCCCACCCGAGCCATCCGGTACGGCCCGGCCGCCCGCACCGGCGGCGAAGGAGCAGGACATCGCGTTCGAAACCCTGCTGACCGCCGGCCCGGCGGACGACGAGCCCGGCGCCCGTCGAGAACCCCCGGCCGAGGAATCGCCCACCCCGGTCGCCGTACCGAGGGAGCGGAAGGCCTGGGGACACCGGGACCTGATGCCTCTGGACGACGCCGAACCCGGCGAGGTCAGGGTCCTGCTGGCCGACTCCACGAGCCAGGAGGCCGCCGTGGTGGCCGACGCGCTACGCCGCGCGCACCTGATCGACGGCGTGCCGTGGCACCGGATGGCCGTGCTGGTCCGCTCGGCCACCCGGCAGGTGCCGTTGCTGCGCAGGGCGCTGGTGAGCGCCGGTGTGCCCACGATGGTGGCGGGCGACGAGGTGCCGATCGCCCAGGAGCCCGGGGTCCGGCCGTTGCTGACGATGCTCCGGATGGCCCTGTACCCGGGCGAGCTGGACGAGTCCGTGGTGGAGGAACTGCTCACCGGCCCGCTGGGCGGCACCGACATGATCGGTGTACGCCGCCTTCGCCGCGCCCTGAAAATCGCCGAAAACGAGGCCGCCGCCACCGAAGAGACCGCCACAGAAGAGGCCGCCGGTGAAGGCGTCTCCGGCGAAGAGGGGGCCTCCGGGGAGGGCTCCGGTGAAGGCGTCTCCGGGGAAGAGGAGGACGGGCCGGTGCGGTCTGTCAGGTCGTCGGGTGAGCTGCTCGTGGCGGCCGTCCTCGATGTCCGCGAACTGACCCGCGTAGAACCCCACATAGCCCACCCGGCGGAACGCGTAGCCCATCTCCTCCACGCCGCCAAAGAGGCCGCCAAGGCTCAGAGCACCGCCGAAGAGGTCCTCTGGGCGATCTGGCAGGGCAGCGGGCTGGCCGAGCGCTGGACCGACCTGAGTCTGTCCGGCGGCGCGAGGGGCGCCCAGGCGGACCGGGACCTGGACGCCGTGGTGGCGTTGTTCGATCACGCCGCCAGGTTCGTGGACCGCATGCCCAGGGCCGGCGCGGAGGTGTTCCTGGACGACATCGCCTCCCAGGAGATCCCCGGTGACACCCTGGCCGAACGCGCCCCGGACGGCGATGCCGTGCGGGTGCTGACCGCGCATCGCTCCAAGGGGCTTGAGTGGGATGTCGTGGTGGTGGCGGGCGTTCAGGAGGGCGTCTGGCCGGATCTGCGGCTGCGGGGCTCGATGCTGGGCGCCGAGGACCTGGTGGAGCTGGCCGAGGGGGCGCAGCCGAGTACCGCGTCCCTGGCCTCGAAGCTCTTGGCGGAAGAACGCCGCCTGTTCTACGTGGCCGCGACGAGGGCCAGGAAGAGGCTGGTCGTGACGGCGGTCGGCGGCGAGGACACCGACGAGCGGCCGTCGAGGTTCCTGGCCGAGCTGATGCCGGGCTCCGTGGGCACGGCGACGGTGGACGACCAGGCCCGGTGGCTGAACATGTCGGCGCTCGTGGCCGACCTCCGCAGCGCCGTAACAGATCCCACAAAGTCGGCAAAAATCCGGCAGAAGGCCGCGCAGCAACTCGCCAGGCTCGCCGCCGCGGGCGTGCAGGGCGCGCATCCCAACGACTGGTACGCGCTGACGCCGATCTCCGACGACCGCCCCCTCGGCTGGCCGGACGACATCGTGCGCATCTCGCCCTCGGCCGTGGAGAGCTTCACCAAGTGCGGCCTGCGCTGGCTCCTGGAGACGGCCGTCGGCGCCGCCGGGACGAGCAGCGCCCAGGGCCTCGGCACGGTCATCCACGCCCTGGCCGTGCTGGCCGCCACCGACCTGCCCAGCGAGGACCTCCTCGGCCGCCGCCTGGACGACATCTGGAGCGAACTGGACTTCGGCGGCGTCTGGTTCAACCGCAAGCAGCGCCAGGTGGCCGAGCAGATGATCGCCAAGTTCCTGCGCTGGCACAAGGAGAACCCGCGCGAACTGGTCGCACTGGAGGAGGCGTTCACGGCCACGGTCGGCGACGGCGTGCTGATCAAGGGGCGCGTGGACCGGGTCGAACGCGACTCCGACGGCAGGGCCGTCATCATCGACCTCAAGACCGGGTCGAGCAAGCCCAAGGCGGGCGACCTCGACCGCCACCCCCAGCTGGGCGTCTACCAGCTGGCCGCGCTGCTGGGCGCCTTCGCCAGGCACGGCATGACCGAGCCGGGCGGTGCCTCGCTGGTGCAGCTCGGCAAGGCGGGCGGCAAGAACGACGCGCTGGAGCAGGCGCAGCCCGCCCTGGCCGACGACCGGGACCCCACCTGGGCCAAGGACCTGGTCGACACCGTCGCGATCGGCATGTCGGGCCCGTTCTTCCAGGCGAAGGTCAACGACGGCTGCCGTACGTGCGCCGCGAGGGCCAGTTGCCCGGTCAACGACAACGGGGGCCAGGTGTGCTGAGTCCGGGAGAGCTCGCCGACAAGCTGGGCGTGCTGCCGCCGACTCCGGAGCAGGAGCATGTCATCCAGGCGCCGCTGGAGCCGATGGTCGTGATGGCCGGAGCGGGTTCCGGCAAGAGCGAGACGATGGCCGGGCGCGTGGTCTGGCTGGTCGCCAACGGGCTGGTGCGCCCCGAGAACGTGCTCGGCCTCACCTTCACCCGCAAGGCCGCCGCCGAGCTGGCCAACCGGGTGCGTGAGCGCCTCAACGGACTGGCGGAGGCCGGCCTGGTCGAGCCGTCGCTGCTGGACGACGAGCCGGCCGTCTCCACCTACCACGCCTACGCCGCCCGCCTGGTCACCGACCACGCCCTGCGGGAGGCGCTGGAGCCCACGATGCGCCTGGTCACCCCGGCCGTCTCGTGGCAGCTGGCCTCGCGGGTCGTGGCGATGTACGACGGGCCGATGGACAAGATCGAGCTGGGGCCGCCGTCGGTCACGGCCGCCGTACTGGAGCTCGCGGGAGAGCTGTCGGAGCACCTGCGCGCCGGCGGCGACGTGCGGGGGGTCGGCGAGTGGCTCGACGAGCAGTACGGCATGCTCCCCGCCAAGACCGTCGCGGCCCAGCGCAAGCCCATCGCGGTGCAACGGGCGAGAGAACAGCTCCTTCCCCTGGTGGCGGCGTACGAGCGGCTGAAGCGCGGCCGCGAGGTCATCGACTACGGCGACCAGATGTCCCTGGCCGCCCGGATCGCCGCCAAGCACCCCGAAGTCGGCCAGATCGAACGCGACCGGTTCTCCGTCGTCCTGCTGGACGAGTACCAGGACACCAGCCACGCCCAGCTCGTCCTGCTCAGGAGCCTGTTCGGCGGCGGTCACCCGGTCACCGCGGTCGGCGACCCCTGCCAGTCCATCTACGGCTGGCGCGGCGCCTCGGCCGGAAACCTGCGCCGCTTCTCCCAGGACTTCAGAACGGCCTCCGGCGACCGGGCTCCGGTGCGCCAGCTCTCGGTCAGCTTCCGCAACGGCGACCGCGTCCTCGACGTCGCCGCCCGGGTCCAGATCCCGCTGCGGATGGAAGCCAGGGAGGTCCCCGTCCTGGTGCCCGGCGCCAACCGCAAGGACCGCGGCCGCGTCACCTGCGCTTTCCACGAGACCGCCGAGGACGAGGCCGAGTGGATCGCCGAGGGCGTCAAGAAGATGCTCGGCCAGGAGGTGGCTCCCGACGGCCTGCCCTGGGGCGAGAAGGAACGCAAGAAGACCCTGGAGCTGCAGCCCCAGGACGTGGCGATCCTGGCCCGCAAGCGCTCGCAGTTCCCCGCCCTGCGCCGCGCTCTGGAGTCCCGCGACATCCCGGTGGAGGTCGTCGGCCTGGGCGGCCTGCTCACCGTCCCCGAGGTCAACGACATCGTCGCCACCCTCCGCGCCCTGTACGACCCGACGGCGGGAGACGCCCTGGCCCGGCTCATGGCCGGTCCGAGGTGGCGCATCGGCCCCGCCGACCTGCGCCAGCTCGGCGAGTACGCCCGCGAGCTCACCCGCGAGGCCAGGGAGGGCACGCGGCCGGAGAAGGACCCGCTCGACCAGGTGGTCGTGGACCTGGCCGAGGAACGCGGCAGCCTGATCGACGCCCTGGACGAGCTGCCCGACCGCGAGGAGTGGCTGGAGTCGTTCTCGCCGCTGGCCAGGAGCCGCCTGGTCGCGCTGGCCCACGAGCTGCGCCAGCTGCGCGCCCACACCGCCCAGCCGCTGCCCGACCTGATCACCGAGGTGGAACGGAAGCTCGGACTCGACATCGAGGTGGCCGCGCGCGGCGGCACGGTCAGCGCCTTCGCCGCCCGCGCCGACCTGGACGCCTTCCTGGACGCCGCCTCCCGCTTCGCCGGGGATGCCGAGGACCCGACGCTCGGCGCCTTCCTGGCCTACCTGGAGGCGGCGGAGAGCGAGGAGTTCGGCCTGGAGGCGGGGCGCGTCGGCGAGAGCAACAGCGTGAAGCTGATGACCGTGCACGCGTCGAAGGGCCTGGAGTGGCCGGTCGTGGTGGTGCCCGGCCTGTCGCAGCTGATCAGCTCGAAGGGCACGATCGCCACCGGCAGCATGTTCCCCGCGACACCGGTCACCAACAGCCGGTGGACGGACAACCCGCGCAAGCTCCCGTACCCCTTGAGAGGGGATGTCGCGGACCTGCCCCGGCTGGGCGGGCTGGGCAAGGAGGAGCTGACCGCGTTCGACGAGCGCTGCCGCGCGCGCGACCTCATGGAGGAGCGGCGCCTGGCCTACGTGGCGGTCACCCGGGCCCACTACCACCTGATCGCCTCCGGCTACCGCTGGGGCAGCGCCACCAAGCCGCTGGAGCCGTCGGACTTCCTGCTGGAGATCCGCGACACCAGCGACCGCGTGGCCTTCTGGGCCCCTGACCTGGCCGACGGAGCGACCAACCCGTTGCTGGACGAGCCCGCCGAGGCCACCTGGCCGGTGATACCGGAAGGCGACCGATACGAGGCCGTCCTGGACGGGGCCCGCCTGGTCGAGGACGCGCTGTCGGGCCGGCTCGACGCCGCGCCGGAGGAGCCGCTGAAGACGTTCGAGCAGGAGCGCGTCCGGGCCTGGGAGCGCGACACCGACCTGCTGCTGCGTGAACGCGAACTGTATCGGCGCGGCGGCGGCAGGACGGTCGAGCTGCCGTCGAAGCTGACCGTCTCGTCGCTGGTCACGCTGGCCGCCGACGCGAAGGAACTGGCCCGCAGGATCCGCCGCCCGGTCCCGGTCAAGCCCGCGCCGCTGGCCCGCCGGGGCACCTCGTTCCACCGCTGGCTGGAGACGCGCTGGGACCAGCAGCGCCTCATCGACGACTTCGAGATGCCCGGCCTGGACATCGTCGAGGAGGAGGCCGACGTACGGCTGGCCGAGCTGCAGGAACGCTTCGAGGAAAGCGAATGGGCCACCCGCAAACCCCTCGACCTCGAGGTCCCCTTCGAGACCATGATCGCCGACCGCCTGGTCAGGGGCCGCATGGACGCCGTCTTCCAGCTGCCCGACGGCACGTACGAGGTGGTCGACTGGAAGACGGGAGAACGCCCGGCGGGCAAGGCGGCCGCCGCCGCCTCCGTCCAGCTCGCCGCCTACCGCCTGGCCTGGTCACACCTGGCCAAGGTCCCCCTGGACCAGGTGGGTGCCGCCTTCCACTACGTCCGCCCCAACGAGACCGTCCGCCCGGTGAACCTCCTCGACGCGGACGGCCTCATCGCCCTCATCGAAGCCGTCCCCACCTCAGCCTGACAGGTAGTGGAACGTGGGTTTGGGGTGCATGAGGAAGTCGTGGTGGGAGATGTTCCAGGCGTAGGCGCCGGCCATGGCGAAGACCACGGTGTCGCCGACGTGGATGGAGGTGGTGACGGCTCGGGCGAAGACGTCCTTGGGGGTGCAGAGCTGGCCCACGACGGTTACGGGCTCGTCGCTCACGCCTGGACCGGTGCCGGTGGGGAGGACGGTGAAGGGCTGGTCGTGGCCCTTGGTGACGGGGGTTCTCAGGTGGTGGGTGCCGCCCAGCACGATCGCGTACGCCTCGCCGCGCACCCGCTTCACGTCCACGACCCTGGTCACGTAGTAGCCGCAGTACGCGGTCAGCGACCTGCCCGGCTCCACACGGACCGTCTGGCCGGGGGTGCGCAGGCGGCCCAGGCCGGTGCCGTAGGCGGGCCAGTCGAAGCGGGCGGCGGGGTCGTGGTAGTCCACGGCCATGCCGCCGCCCAGGTTCACCTCGCCGGGGTGGGTGGACAGCAGGGTTTCCGCCAGTTTCAGGAGCTGGTCGGCGTTCAGGCCGCTGGCCAGGTGGTAGTGGCGGCCGCGTAGCCGTACCCGGTCGTCGAACAGGGGCAGGCAGGCGCGCACGCCGTCGTCGTCCATGCCGAACGGGCCGCTCATCGTGAGGGCGGCGCCCTCGACGGGCAGGTCGGGGCTCACGCGCAGGAGGACGTCGGCGGCGCGGCCCGAGGCGAGCAGGCGGCGCAGTTCGCCGGGCGACTCCACGTGCAGGCGGTGGGCGGGCAGGAGTAGTTCCGCGTCGGTCTTGCCGGGGCCGCCGAGCGCCAGCGGCTTGTCCGGGAACAGGGCGCTGACGTGGGCGTGCTCGCCGCCCGATGAGACCTCGAAGCCGTCCACGTGGGGTTCGAGCACACGGAGCAGCGCGGGGTCGGGGTTGGCCTTGACCGCGTAGTAGAGCTCGATGCCGGGCAGCGCCCGGCGGACGGCCGTGGCGTGCGCGTCCAGGGCGGGCAGGTCGTAGACGTAGGCGGGCGCGGTGCCGGCGGCGGCCTCGGCGATCCGGGCCGCGTGCGTGAGGCTCATGCGAGCGGGTTCGCGATCGGAACGTAGCCGGCCGCGCGGTCGGCGGCCCTGGCCCAGCGCACCGACAGGTTGGCCTTGGCGGGCAGGGGCGCGCCGGCCAGCAGGTCCGACAGGGGCACGGGGTTGCCCAGGTCCGCGGCCACCTCGGCGATCACTTCCGCGGCGGAACGCCACAGGCGGGTCAGCGTCGCGTCGTCGGGCGCCACGCTGGCGGCGATCTCGGTGAGGTGGTTGACCAGCAGGCAGTAGGCGACCCTGGCCCAGCCGCGCTCGGCGTCGTAGGACAGGGCCTCCGCCACGCGGTCCGGCACCCCGGTCAGGTCGTGGCGGCCGGTGACCAGCTTGGTGCCCTCCAGGTCGCGGAAGACCGCCTCGGCGGGCAGCCCGTCCGCGTCGAGGCCGACCAGCACGTTCTGCAGGTGGGGCTCCAGGACCACGCCATGCCGGAAGTAGAGCTCCAGCACGGGCGGGACCAGCGCGGCGACGTAGGCGCGCCACCACGCGGCGGGGTCCGGCGTGCGGACGCCCTCGGTGGCCAGCGCTCCGGCCAGCACCGGCGTGACGCCGGGGGAGGTGACCGACCACGGGCTGGACCGCACGATCACGCCGAGCCCCTCCAGCAGCCGCGTGCCCAGGCCCGCGGAGCGGTAGCCGGGCTCGGGCAGCCATCGCGTCGCAGGGTATTTACCGGAAATTTCATCGAATATCGGGCCCAAACGGCGGTTCAGCTCCACCGCCCCCGCCAGCTCATACCAGGCGTTCTTCCGCACACAATTCGTGATCCGGACATCCAGCGAGAACTTCAGGCAGACCCCGAGATCCGGCGCGTAGACCGTCCGCACCGACGACGTGGGCACCACCACCGGCCCCGGACCCAGGTCCACCAGCCGGTCGTCGAAGACCGGGCCGAGCAGGTCGAGCTGCCACGGGTGCGCGGGCAGCAGCGCGTATCCGGGCGGCGCCTCACCCAGGCGGTCCAGCACGCCGGTCACACCCTCCTGCGCCACCACGTCGGAACGCACCCCCAGCAGCCGCACCGGGAACCGCGCGTGCGCCTCGGGCGCGTAGGCCAGCCAGTCGCGCCCGCCGCGCGCCTTCGGGCTCGGATGGAACGGATGCCCGTAGACCAGCGCCTGCTCCGAGGCCAGCCACGGGTCGGCGGGCGCGACCGCCTCGGCCCGTGCCCGCAGGATCGCCTCCAGCGCCTCGCGGCTGGCTGCCACCTGGCCGGCGAACTCGGCGTTCACCTCGCCGAGGCTCAGGTCGGATACGGCCCGCCGTACCAGCTCATCGGTGGTCAGGGGCACCCAGACGCCCTGCTCCAGCCGCTCGGGCGGGCCGGTGAAGCGCAGCGCGGCGCCGCCGCGCGTGCGTGCCCGCAGCAACGTCCCGCCCACCCGCAGCAGCAGGTACGGCGGCGCCGGCCACACCAGGCCGCGCGGCCCCGCCACTTCCCGCACACAGCAGCGCAGCAGCGCGGCCAGAGTCGCCTCCTCGGCCCGGGGAGGCGACGCGGCGGGGGAGTCGAGGACCAGGCTTTCCACGTCACGCTCTCCTCAGGTAGTTGGGCCCGCTGGCGCCGTAGTACTTGTTGACGTCGCGGGCGCCGGTGCGCTCCTTGGCCACCAGGGTGCCCGCGGTGATCATCGATTTCCCGGTGAGCCGGGCCGCGTCGAGCGTCCTGGCGCGCAGCAGCCGGGCCATGGGGTCCTCGCCGTGCTCGTCGAGCGCCTCGGCGAGGGTCTCGCGCAGCAGCCGGGCGGCCCGCTCGTGGGGCAGCGCCCCGAACGCGACCGCCGCGGCGGCCAGATGCAGCGTGATCGTCACGAACACGTCGGCCAGCGCGTGGGGGTCGTCGGTCAGCATGCGCCCGTCGGTGAAGGCGGGCGGCTCGACACCGGCCGCGCGCAGCCTCGCCGGCGAGGCCAGGAGCCCGTCGTTGTCCTTGACCAGCAGCTTCATGCCGTCGTCCGCGAACACGAGCGCGAGGTTCTGCTGGTGTGCCTCCAGCGCCACGCCGTGGCGGACGAACAGCCGCACGTTCCAGCGCAGCAGGACGCGCAGGTACTCGGGGACGACGTCGCCGAGCCGTTCGAGCACGGTCGGGGCGTTGAGCGCGGCGACCGGCACGATCCGGCCCTCCGGCAGCCGGCGGATCATCCACGCCAGGTACTCGTGCCCGGCGTGCGCGTAGGTCTGCTCGTCGGCCACCAGCACGTCGGGGTCGGCCAGCTCGCGGACCAGCAGCTCGGCCAGGGCGCCGTCACGCAGCGTCCCCGGCCTGATCGAGCGGCGGTTGCGCACGCCCAGCGTGCTGACCGGAATCGGCAGCTTCAGATGGGTACGCGCGTCCAGCTCGACGGTCCGCATCGACAACGTGGGCCGCACGATCGTCGGCCGCCCCTCGACCTCGCGCACCCCCTCGACCTTCAGCGCCTCCTCGATCGTCAGCGGGTGCACGGGGAACGGCTCGTCGTGGCCGGGCACCGTGACCCAGCGCAGCGCGAACGCGGGCCCGAACTCCGGCGCGTACGCCAGCAGGTCAGCGGCGCTCATCCCCACCCTGGCCCGCGAGGTCGGATACACCGGATGCTCCACGAACGCCGCCAGCGTCTCGTAGGACGGCTCGCCCGCCAGCACCCGATCGGCGTGCAGCGCGTGCAGCTCACCGGCCGCCAGCGCCGCCGCGCACTCGTCGGCGAAGGCCGCCACGCCCTGCGCGTCGGCCGGATCGGCCACCTCGGCCAGTGTGGCGAGCACCTGATCCAGCCGCAGGCGTTCCTCGGGGGCCACCACGAAGTCCTGGTAGAGCGACCCCGGCACCAGCCGTACGACCCTGCCGTCGGCCAGCGTCAGCCGCACGCCCTCCCGGGTCCTGCTCACCCGCCGCGACAGGCCGCCGTAGTCCTCGCGCAGCAGGGCGTCGAGAACGCGCGCTGACAGCCTGGCCTGAGTGGAGTCGAGAGTCACGCCGAGATCACCCACGGCCGCTCCGCCCGGTAGGCGTCCACCGCCGCCTCCACCCGGCGGCGGTCGGGGCCGACCGCGCGGATGACGCCCAGGTAGTCGCGGTTGGTGTGGGTTCTGGTGATCCGTTCTCCGGCGGCGCGCAGGGGGCGGTGCCAGAGGCGGACGCCGTCTTGGGAGCGTTCCTCCGCTCCGGGGGCCTCGGTGATCGTTCCGGACCGGTCGGCCACCAGGCTGACGGCGGTGCCGTACCCGGGAGCGGGGGGTGTCGCGGGAAGCCGCTCGCCCAGGTGCGCCCGCAGGATCCACTCGAACAGCGGGACGCCCAGGATGTCGCCGAGCAGGAAGTCGCAGTGGTCGCCGATCACCCGGTAGTTGACCTCGACGATGCGCGGTCCGGCCGGCGTGAGCACGTACTCGGTGTGGCAGGCCCCGAAGCCCGCACCCAGCGCCGCGAGCGCGGCCAGCACGTGCTCGTGCGGCCCGTCCGGCGCCCAGTCCAGCCGCTCCTCCACGAAGTGCGGCAGCGGCCCCAGCCGCGTCGCGTAACCGCCCAGCACCCGCGTGCCCGCCGCGTCGCCCAGCGTCTCCAGCGTGCGCAGCGGTCCCTCCAGATACTCCTCCGCGACCACGTACGCGCCCGGCCGCGCGCGCCGCACCGCCGCGACCGCCTTCTCCAGGTCCTTCTCCACCAGCATCACGTCCTCGCTGGCCACGCCCTCGCGGGGCTTCACCACCAAGGGGTACGGCAGGCCGCCGGGAACGGCGTCATCCGGACCCAGCTGAATCGAGAAGACCTCCTCCACCCCGGCCTCGGCCAGCTTCGCGCGCATCAGATACTTGTTCTTGGCCGACAGGCACGCCCGCCAGTCCTTGCCGGGCAGCCCGAAGTAGGCGGCGGCCAGCGCGGTCTCGGTCTGCAGGTGGTCGGAGTTGCTGAACAGGGCGTCCGGTCGCCCGAGGCGCGAGACGGCGTCGATGAGGGCGCGCGGGTCGCGCACGTCGCACGCGACCGCGTGCGGGTGCTGCTCGGGCCGGTCGGTCAGAATGGTGACCTTGCAGCCGAGCGCGCGAGCGGCCGGCAGGAATCCGTCGGTCACCGAGTCCGTCGGCTTGAGCGCCGTCATGAAGAGCCGCAAAACAGGGCACCCCCGGATCAGGTAAGGCTAACCTAACTCGGCGATGATAGTCCCGGGACGATCACCTCGTTGCCCCGACAGGCTAATCGGCGGACAAATGAGAGTCTTCTCATTCTCATCTCACCGACATCTCCTCCGCAGAGCCTACGGTCCTGTCATGACCCGTAGGACCACGCTCGTGGGAGCCACGGTCGGCGCGGTGCTCGCCGCGCTGGCCATGACCGTGGTGGTCAAAGCGGGCGCGGTGGAACCGGACCTCGGCGGCGAGATCATCGTCACCCCCACGGCCACCCCGCCGCCGCCCAGCCCGACGCCGACGATGACGCCGCGCCCGACCAGGGAACGCGCGACGCCCACACCGACCAGGAAGAAGACGAAAGCCGACCCGGTGCCACCCCCGTCGCCGACCAGGGTCCGCAGCGGGGATGATGATGAGGACGATGACGACGACTGAGCAGGCAAGGTGAGCGCGAGAGCCCGGATCGTAGGCTGGATGCTCTCGGTCGTGACCCTGGCGCTCGGCCTGTCGATCTTCGCCGCCTGGAACGTCCTGCTGACCCGGGTGGACGAGCGGATCGCGGCAGAGTTCAAGCACGAGTACGAGGAGCTGCGCGGCTACGCGGCCAAACCCCCGACCAACGACCTGGAGGACCTGCTGGTCGGCTACCTCCAGGTCAACGTCGCCGACCGGTGGGAGATGTTCTTCACCGTCGTGGACGGCCAGCCCCACCACAAGGGCCGGGCCGAGGCGCCCGCGCCCCTCGACGAGGACGCCGCCCTGGTCGCCCGCGTGGCCGAGGCCCAGCGCCCGGAGACCGGAGAGTGGCCGTCCAAAGCCGGTGAGGTCCGCTACGTCTCGATCCCCATCCAGATCAAGGGCGACCCGCGCCAGGGCCACTTCGTCATCGCGATCTTCTACGAGCACCACCGGCAGGAGGTCGTCGACGCCGTCCGTGTGCTCGCCTTCACCTCGCTGGCCGCGCTGGCGATGGCGGGCGCGGCCGGCTGGTTCGTCGCGGGCCGCGTGCTCGCACCGGTCCGGATGGTACGGCAGGCCGCCGAGCACATCAGCGACTCCAGCGACCTGACCCGCCGGCTCGACGTGGTCGGCAACGACGACGTGGCCGCGCTGGCCCGCACCTTCAACCACATGCTGGACCGGCTGCAACGCGCCTTCGAGGTGCAGCGCGAGTTCGTGGACGACGCGGGACACGAGCTGCGTACCCCGATCACCGTCATCCGCGGCCACCTGGAGCTGATGGGCGACGACCCGGCGGAGCGGGAGGAGACGCTCGCGCTGGTCACCGACGAGCTCAACCGCATGAACCGCATCGTCGACGACCTGCTCACGCTGGCCAAGTCGGAGCAGCCGGGCTTCCTGTCGCTGGAGGAGGTGGAGCTCGCCGACCTGACCGTCAGCGTGATCGCCAAGGCCAGGGCGCTGGGCGAGCGCGACTGGCGGGTGGACGAGGTGGCCGAGGCGCGCATCGTGGCCGACCGCCAGCGGCTCACCCAGGCGCTCATGCAACTGGCCGCCAACGCGGTCCGGCACACCCAGGAGGGCGCGCTCGTGGCCGCGGGCTCCGCCGTGGACGGCGACCGCGTCCGGCTGTGGGTACGCGACGGCGGCCCCGGAGTGCGGCCGGAGGATCGCGAGCGCATCTTCCAGCGGTTCGTCCGCGCGGGCAGCCGTTCCCACCAGGGCGCCGGGCTCGGGCTGTCCATCGTGCGCTCCATCGCCGAGGCCCACGGCGGCCGCGTCTGGGTGGAGGACGGCGCCCGCTTCGTCATCGAATTGCAGGTTGACGGAAAAGAGGTACGGGATTGAACCGGATACTCATCGCCGAGGACGAGGCCAGGATCGCCGCGTTCGTGGAGAAGGGGCTGCGGGGCAACGGCTTCGTGACCACCGTGGTGGAGGACGGCGAGGCCGCCTTCGAGTACGCCCGCAGCGGTGAGTTCGACCTTCTGGTGCTCGACATCGGGCTGCCGCTGAGCGACGGGTTCACGGTGCTGCGCAGGCTGCGGCAGGCCAGGGTGACGCTGCCGGTGATCATCCTGACCGCCCGTGACGGCGTGGCCGACACCGTCGCCGGGCTCGAAGGCGGGGCCGACGACTACATCCCCAAGCCGTTCGCCTTCGAGGAACTGCTGGCCAGGGTGCGGCTGCGGCTGCGTACGGAGCGCACACCCGAGGTGACCGTGCTGCGCGTGGGCGATCTGTCGCTGGACCTGCGCAGCCGCCGGGTGCACGTGGGCGGGCACGTGGTGGAGCTGTCGGCGCGGGAGTTCGCGCTGGCCGAGGTCTTCTGCCGCCACCCCGACCAGGTGCTCACCCGTGAGCAGCTGCTCAGCCACGTGTGGGGGTTCGACTTCGACCCCGGCTCGAACGTCGTGGACGTCTACGTGCGGTACCTGCGCAAGAAAATCGGGGCAGAACGGATCGAGACCCTGCGAGGTACTGGATATCGCATGAAAGCCCTCTAACGGCGGCCTCATGGGGGTCCCACCGCCGCTCGGGAGTCTGAGATCGGCAACGGAACGGACTCCCAGGAGGACGGCATGGAACTCAAGCGGATCCTGATCGCCATCGCGCTGATGTGCGGAACCGGAGCGGCGGGCGCCGGTCTCGTCGCGACCCCGGCCTCGGCCGCCCCGGCCGCACTGGCCCAGGCCGACGACGACGACCGAGACGACGACGATGACGACCGTCCCAGGGGCGGCGTGGACACCGGAGCGGGTGGCACCAGCGACGACGACGATGACGACGATCGCCCGAGGGGCGGCGTGGACACCGGAGCGGGCGGCACGCAGGCCGCCAACCCGGTACGGCTGCGCGTCCCCGCCATCGGCCTGAAGACGAAGATCATCCCGCTGGCCCTCGACAAGAAGGGCCGCCTGACCGCGCCCAAGCGCTACGACGTCGCCGGATGGAACCAGGCCGGCCCCGAGCCCGGCGAGCGCGGCCCCGCCGTCATCGCGGGCCACGTGGACTCCAAGACGGGCCCCGCGGTCTTCTACAAGGTCCGCGGCCTCGACCCCGGCGACAAGATCTACGTGGACCGCGCCGACGGCAGCACCAAGGCCTTCACCGTCCACCGCCTGGCCCGCTACCCGAAGACCGCCGTCCCCGGCCGCACGGTCTACGGCCAGACCGGCGGCGCCGAGCTGCGCCTGATCACCTGCGGCGGCGTGTTCGACAGGAAGAAGGGCAGCTACCGCGACAACATCGTGGTCTTCGCCCGGTGACAGCGCGGAGAGGCCGGGCCCGGCGATCCGGGCTCAGCCGCCCGACCAGAACAACCGCCAGACCGTGCCGGCGTCCCCGGCCATCGTGGCGAACCGCCGGACCCTCTTCCCGGTCAGGTCCACCACGTCCACCCGCCAAGGGCTGACCCCGTAGTCGTAGACCAGCAGGTGGTCCCGGCTGAACCACCCCCACACCTTCTGCTTGGCACTCAGCGGGAAACGCGAGACGCGTTTCCCGCTCTCGTGTTCCACCACGCAGACGGCGGGCCGCGCGCCGGCGCACCCGGCGGCCAGCAGCGGACCGTTGACCTCGGCCGTGAGGTTGTCCGCCGAGCGCACACCCTTCAGGGTCCGCGACAGCCGCCCGTCGAGCGTGTAGAGGCCGACCGGCCCGCCCCCGGTGACCAGGACGGTCCCGTCCGGGCCCCAGGCGAAGTCCGCCCCCTTGGTCAGGCCGCCGACCTCCCGCCGGGTGAACGCGCGGGCGGCCACGTCCACCACGGCGAAGCCGGTGGCCCTGCCGTCGGTGTCGGTGACGGTCAGCAGGACCCGCGAGCTGTCGCGTGCCCACGTCGGCCGCCTGACCAGCAGCGGCAGCTCCACGGTCGGCACCGCGAAGGCCGGTGTCAGCGTCCGGTCGGTGAACTGCACGGTGTTGTTGCCGTCGGGGGCGTACTTGGGCGTGGTGTAGACCGACGCGACCAGCTCGCCGTCGGGGGAGACGACCGCGTCGCGGTACTCGGGCAGGCGGACGAACTCCCGCGTCCCCGGCTTCCTGACGAACCCCGGATGCCGCAGCGACTCCTCCTTGACCGTGAACGAGGTCAGCCGGAGCGGATCGCGCGGGCTCTCGTAGAACGTGGCCGCGAGCTGCGGCACCGCGACCGGGGCTGTGTCGGCCGGCGGCGAACCGCTGACCACGGGCGACGGCACGACGGCCGCCGGGCTCGGCCGCGCGCCCGCCGACGGGGACGGCGGCCCGGCCGAGGGCCGCGTGACCAGGATCGTGGCGGTCACGGCCGCCGCCACGGCCAGCGCCGTACCCCCGACCAGGGCCGTGCGCAGGCGCCGGGGCCGGCGGGAGACCGCCAGCCCTTCCAGCAGCAGCCCTTCCGGAACCGAGTCGGGCCGCCGCTCCACCGGCCGTCTGGCGGTCCGCCCGACGTTGCCTCCGCTGCCGGGCGCCGGGTGGCCGAGCAGGCGCAGCAGCACCTGGCTGGCCCGCGGCCGCTCGGCGGGCTCCTTGGCCAGGCAGGCCGCCACGATCTCGCGCAGGTCCCCGTCGAGACCGTCCAGCTCGGGCTCCTCCGTCGCCAGCCGATGCATGATCGCCGGCACCGAGTCCTGCCCGAACGGCGCTCGCCCGGTCGCCGCGAAGACGATCGTGGCCGCCCACGCGAACAGGTCCGACGGCGGCCCCGCCAGCGCCTGCCCGAACTGCTCCGGCGCCATGTACGCCGGCGTCCCCACCACCCCGCCGATCGTCGTCTCACCGGAGGCCGCCCGCGCGATCCCGAAGTCGATGACCCGCGGACCCTCCCTGCTCAGCAGCACGTTGGCCGGCTTGAAGTCACGGTGCACGACCCCGGCCCTGTGGATGGCCGCCAGCGCCGTGACGGTGCCGACCGCGAGCCTGCGCAGCTCCCGCCCGCCGATCGGGCCGCGCTCGCGCACGCTCGCCTGCAGCGTCGGCCCCTCGATGAACTCGCTCACGATGTACGGCACGCCGTTCTCACTGCCCGTGCCCAGCACCAGCGCGGTGCAGAACGAGGCCACCTCCGGCAGCACCTCCGCCTCGCGCAGGAACCGGGCGACGGCCTGCGGATCGGAGACCCGGTGCAGCACCTTGATGGCGACCTTCTCACCCCCGGGCCCCTGCCCGAGATGGACCACGCCCTGGCCGCCCGAGCCCAGCGTGCCCAGGATCCGGTACTCGCCGACGTGTTCCAGGACGCTCATGTCAGTACCTGTCGAAGCGCAGGTCCGACAGCTCGTCCTTCACGGCCCTCAGCTCGGCCAGCTTGCGCGTCACCTTGCCCCTGAGATCGACCGCCTGCACGATCATCTTCTTGCCGGTCACCCGGCCCACGATCAGGTTGTCCTCGTCGTACCAGCCGTACATGTAGCCGGGGCTGGGCGGCACGCTGGTGAGCCTCTTGCCCGTCTCGGTGTCCCAGATGCAGCTGGTCAGCTGTTTGGCGCAGCTCGTGGTGACCAGCCGCTTGCCGGAGGGGGAGAACGGCGTCTGCCCGATCGGCCGGCCCACCCAGTGCATGGAGCGCACGACCTTGCCGGTCAGGTCCCGGTAGCGGATGCCCTCGCCGTTCTCCGGCGTCATGTACCCGGAGGCGATGAGCTGGTCGCCGGGCGCCCAGCGGTAGTAGTAGCTGGTGCGCTGCTCCGGCGCCTGTTTCCTGAACATCGCGACGTCCTCGGCGTTGGCCGTCTCCACGACGGTGGCGCGGCGCCGTTCGACGTCGATGAGGATGAAGCCCCGCACGTAGGCGGCCTGGACCTGCTCGTCGCGCTCCAGCATCGACAGCAGCAGCGTACGGCTGTCGCGCGACCACTGCGGCGACACGCCCCAGCGCGGGTTCGTCACGGTCGGGACGGTGAACTTCTCGCCGGTGACCCGGTCGGTGAAGCTCACGTCCAGGCGCTCGGCGGTCAGGATGTGCAGCTCGTTGACGGTGGCCGTCCACCGGTTGTCCGGGGAGACGGGGGAGGAGATGTTGTCGCCGCCGGTCCTGGCGAACGCCGTGCCGTCGAGCGTGCGCGCGTAGGCGACGGAGTCGCCGCCGTTCTGACCGACGTGGTACGAGGTGAGGCGGACCTGGTCGGCCGCGTTCTCCCAGAGTGTGCCCGCGCCGTCCGGCAGGGCGATGGTCCGGGTCACGGGCACCGGCTTCGGCGCGGCGGGTGTCGCGGGGGTGGCGGAGGCCGGCCGGGACGGAGTGCCGGCCGCGACCGGTTCCGCGCTGACCGTCCTGGGGGTCAGCAGGTAGCCGAGGGCGCCGGAGGCCAGCACGATGGCGACGGCCGCCGCGGTGAGCAGCAGCGCGCGGGGACGCCGCCGCGGCGGTTCCGGCGTGTCGGGCAGCGCGGTCTCCAGAGCGCCGGACTGGCCGAGCAGGCGCAACAGCGCCTCCTCCGCCGCTGGGCGGTGCTCCGGGTCCTCGGCCAGGCAGTCGGCCACCAGCTCGCGCAGCTCGCCTTGGAGGGCGCCCAGGTCGGCGGCGCCGTACCGGCGGCGTTTGTCGACCTCGCCGAAGGGGTCGCGGCCGGTCGCCGCGTAGGCGACCAGCGCAGCCCAGGCGAACATGTCGGCCGACTGCCCGCCCTCCCCGGCGGGCGTGCCGCGCAGCACGTGCGTGCCGTCCGCGCCGAGCACGACCGTGTGCGGGCCCAGATCGCCGTGGTGCCCGCCCGTACGGTGCACGGAGGCCAGCGCGGTCAGCACGGCCAGCGCGAGCCGGTGGGTGGCGTTGGGCGACAGCGCGCCGCCCTCGGACACCGCCTGGGCCAGCGTCCGTCCCTCCGCGCGGTCGGTGACCAGGATGCCGGAGTCCATGCCGGTCACCTCCGTGTGTAGACGTAGATCAGGTCGTCGCGGTCGTCCTTGCCGGCCAGCTCGGCCATCACCCTCTGCGTACGGCCGCGCAGGTCGATGGCGATGATCCGGTGCACCGCCCTGTCCTTGTCCCGGGGCTCGGTGATGATCAGATGGCTGTCGTCGTACCAGCTCAGCAGCGTGCCGCCCTTGGCCCCGTAGATGGCCACGCTCTCCTGGCGACCCCAGTTCTGGGTGTTCCAGAGGCAGAAGCTGCCGCCGCTCGGGCACAGCGTCAGGAACGAGGCGCCGGAGGGCGAGAAGCTGCGCCGTCCCCAGAGCTGGCCGACCCAGTGCCTGGTCCACAGCTCGCGCCCGGCCAGGTCGCGGGCCTTGAGACCCCAGCCGCTCTCGCTCCGGTAGTCGATGACCACACCGGAGGAGTCGGGCAGCCAGGCGTAGATCCGCTCGGCCTTGTCGTCGGTGGGTACGGGGGTGACGCTTCTGGAGGCCGGGTCGACCAGCACGAAGCCCAGGGCCAGCTCGGGATCGCCGCCGTCGACGATGCTCAGCAGCAGCCGCTTGGAGTCCGGCGACCAGGTCGGGAGGGCGAGCTTGCCCTTGACCTCCGGCGTGAGGGCGTACTGCTCCTTCGTCCTCCTGTTGACCACCGTCAGCGTGGGCTCGGCGTAGATCGCCAGCCACTGGCCGTCGGGGGAGAAGCCGAGGTCGGCGCCGGGCGTCTTCAGCTTGGTGAAGGTGTCGCCCTCGCGCACGTACGCGTCCTTGCCCACCCGGTAGGCGCTCAGGACGACCGGGTCGTCCGGGCTCTCGTGCAGCGTCAGGCCGAGGCCCGCGGCCTTGACCGTCTTGGTGGGCTTGGGCGGCGGGCTGGGGTCGGGCGCCGCCGTACGGACGTCCGGGGAAGGCGAGGCGGGACCGGGCGCCGGAGCCGCGGACACGACCTTGGCCGGCGCCGGGGCCGGTCGGGTCACCCGCGCGACGGCGTGCCCGCCCGCGGCCGACAGGACCGCCAGCGCGAGCGCCGCGGCCACCAGCACCGGCGCCCTGGACCGGCGCCGCGGCTCCTCCTCCTGCACCGGCGGCAGGTCGGTCAGCATGGAGTGGCCCACGAGCCGCATCAGCGCCTCGCTGGCCGAGGGCCGCGCCGCCGGATCCTTGGCCAGGCACGCCGCGACGATCGCCCGCGGCGGATCGGCCACGCCACCGAGGTCGGGCTCCTCGCGCAGGATGCGGTTCATGGCGGCCGACATCGAGTTGGAGTGGAAGGGCGGCTGCCCGGTGGCGGCGAACACCACGGTCGAGCCCCACGCGAACAGATCGGCGGACATGGGGAACAGCTCGCCCGCGAACTGCTCGGGCGCCAGGAAAGCGGGTGAGGAGACCTGCTGGGTGGCGATCGCCGACCCCGACTCCACCGCGGCGCCGACTCCCGCGTTGATCACCCGCGGACCGTCCGGCCCGAGCACGACGTTGTCGGGCCGCAGCGCCCCGTGCGCCAGCCCCGCCTGATGGATGGCGGCCAGCGCGGTCATCGTCGCGATGGCCAGCCGATGCAGCGCCGCGCCGCCCAAGGGGCCGTCCTCGATGACGGCCTGCTTGAGGCTGACCCCGTCCACGAACTCCGACACGATGTACGGCCGCGCCCCCTCGATCCCGGCGTCGAGGACCATCGCGCTGTGGAAGGCGTCCACGCGCTTCAGCCCCTCGGCCCGTTCCAGGAAGCCCTCCGGATCCTCCAGATCGGTATGGAGCAGCTTGACCGCCACCCGCTCGCCGTCCGGGCCGCGTCCCGCGTAGACCACGCCGGCCGGTCCTTCAGCGAGAACGTGCTCCAGCGTGTAGTCCCCGAGTTGCCGCGGGTCTCCTAAAGGCATCGATCGAGAGCCTCCGATCTTCACGATGCTGCGAGCCAATTATGTGGTTACGGGGGATTCGGCCGGAAGTGCGGCGGCGAGGCTTACCCGAACCTGGCGTCGTAGGATGTCTGCGACTTTGGGGAGGGTGTGTCCGGCGTGGATACAAGGGCTGAAGAACAACTGATCGGGCCACTATTGCTGGCGCGCGGCACCATCGACAGGTCCTCGACACTGCGCGGCGACCGCGCGTGGCTGGAACGTGCCTGGGCCGACCCGGCCACCAGAGTTCTGGTCATCGACGACGGCCACACACTCGTCCGCCGCACCGGCGAGGACGTCGAGGCCGTGCTGTACACGACCGGGGAAGCCCCCGAGGGCGAGCGCTATCTGCTGGGCGTCGAGGACGGCACCGCCTACTTCGCCGTCGCCGCGCCCCTGCCGGGGATCGACGCCGAGCTTAACGGCCGGGCGACCGTGCCCATGAGCCTGCGCGACACCCCGGAGGGCCAGCCGGTCGTGGCCGGGCTGCGCCAGGTCGGCGGGCTGCTCGGCGACCGGGACGCCGGTCTGCTGGTCTACGCCGTGGCCCTGGAGGCCTGGCACACGACGCACGAGCACTGCCCGCGCTGCGGGAGCCGTACCCGCGTCGAGGGGGGCGGCCACATCCGCGTCTGCCCCGAGGACGGCTCACAGCACTTCCCGCGCGTCGACCCCGCGGTGATCATGCTGATCCGCGACGAGGAGGACCGCTGCCTGCTGGCCCGCGGGCCGCAGTGGCCGGAGGGGCGGCTGTCGATCCTGGCCGGGTTCGTGGAGCCGGGGGAGTCGCTGGAGCACGCCGTCGTGCGCGAGGTGGCCGAGGAGGTCGGCATCGCCGTCACGAACCCGCGCTACCTGGGCAGCCAGCCGTGGCCGTTCCCGCGCAGCCTCATGCTCGGCTTCTTCGCCGACGCGATCACCACGACGCTCACCCCGGACGCCGACGAGATCGCCGAGGCCAGGTGGTACTCACGCGTACAGCTCGCCGAGGCGCTGGCCTCGGGCGAGCTGCGGCTGCCGCCGCCGGTCTCGATCGCCAGGCGGCTGATCGAGACCTGGTACGGCGACCAGCTGGTCGGTGACTGGTAGGTACCTTCAGGCGGCCTGGAGGAGTGCCTTCACCTCGCGCGCCGACGGGTTCGTGCGCACGACCCGGCCCTTGGGGGTCTCGATGACGACCGTCGGGACGACCTGGTTGCCGTTGTTCACGCTCTCCACGAACGCGGCGGCGGTGGGGTTCGCCTCGATGTCGACTTCGCTGAAGCTGATGCCTTCGCGGGAGAGCTGAGACTTCAGCCTCTTGCAGGGGCCGCACCAGGTGGTGGTGTAGACCGTCAGCGCCATGAGGGTTCCTTTCGGTAAACAGGCGCTCGGTGCAACAACGCCGGGCGCCCGCGTAATCCCTCGTGATCCGGTGGGGTTAGCCGACGCGGTCGGTGATCCACTGCTGGACGCGCTCGGCCACGCCGGGCTCGCGGAAGAGCGGCGCGCTGTGCTGGGAGCCGGGCTGGGTGACGACCGTCACGTCCACGCCCACCTGGCCCAGCATCGTCTTGAGCAACTCGCTCTGCACCGGCGGCACGAACTCGTTCTCCGAGTGCAGCATCAGCATCGGCGCGTCCTTGGCGCTGGCGTGCCAGGGCACCTCCATGCTGGCCCAGACCCGCGAGCACTTGCCCTTGGGCTCGCAGCCGCCGGCCAGCCGCATGGCCGCCACGCGCAGGCGGCGCTTGTTGACGTCCGTGGTCTTGGCGCCGTCGGAGAAGGCGCGCAGCGGCGAGATCACCGGTGACAGCCCCACGACGCCCTTCAGGCCGGGCACGCCGTTGCCGTACGTGCCGACGGCCGCGGCGATGTGGCCGCCCGCGGAGAAGCCGACCACCACGAACTTGGCCGGGTCGAACGACCAGCGCCCGGCGTGCTTGCGGGCCACGGCGATCGCGGAGAAGGCGTCACTGCGCTGCGCCGGCCAGGCCTCCTGGCCGGACAGGCGGTAGTTGAGGTTGAAGACCGTGTAGCCCATGTCGGCGTAGGTGCGGGCGATCTCCGTCATGTACCTCTTGTCGCCGCCGGACCACCAGCCGCCGTGGATGAGGAAGACGCCGGGCCGCTTGGTGCCGTCGGCCGTCCACCACACGTCCATGTCCTGGTTGCGCTGGTGGCCGTAGTTGACGCTCTCCGCGGACAGGCCGCCGAGGCCGTTGGAGTCGACCGGGAAAGGGTCCTTGGCCGTCTCGGCGGCGGCCGCCGCCGGTGTGAGCGCGATCGCAGCGGCGAGCGCGCTCGCGAAAACCGCAGTTCGCACGGCCTTCCCTTTCCCCCATGCAGTTGGTCGTGCCCCATTGTGAGGGAATTGACCTGTTCTTTGCATCTCGGTGATGTGAACGGGTGACGGGCGGCATGTTGCCAGAATGGAGCCCTTCACCGCCACCGGCTGGGAGGATGATGAGGTGAACAGCGTGGACGACGTGCTCGCCGGGCTCGACCCGGAGCAGCGAGCGGTGGCCGAGGCCGTGCGAGGTCCGGTGTGCGTGCTGGCCGGCGCGGGCACCGGGAAGACCAGGGCGATCACCCACCGCATCGCCCACGCCGTACGGAGTGGGTACGTCGACTCCTCCAGCGTGCTCGCCGTGACATTCACCACACGCGCCGCCGGGGAGCTCAGGCAGCGGCTGCGCGCGCTCGGCGCGCCCGGCGTCCAGGCCCGCACCTTCCACGCCGCCGCGCTGCGTCAGCTCACCTACTTCTGGCCGAGGGTCATCGGCGGCGACGCGCCGTCGGTGATCGAGTCCAAGCTGCCCGTGCTGCGCGAGGCCTGCCGGATCACCCGCACCAGCCCCGACGTCCTGCGCGACCTGGCAGGCGAGGTCGAGTGGTCCAAGGTCGTCCAGATCGCCCCCGAGGACTACACGGCCGCCGCCGCGAAGTTCAACCGCACGCCACCGGTGCCCGTCGAGGAGATGGCGCGCGTCTACGACGCCTACGAGCAGATCCGGCGCGAGCGGCACCTGGTCGACTTCGAGACCATCCTGGAGCTCACCGCCGCGGTCATGACCGAGCACCAGGAGGTGGCGGCCCAGATCCGCCAGCAGTACCGCTACTTCGTCGTCGACGAGTACCAGGACGTCAACCCGCTGCAGAAGCTCCTGCTCGACACCTGGCTCGGCGGGCGCGAGGACCTGTGCGTGGTCGGCGACCCCAACCAGACCATCTACTCCTTCACCGGCGCCAGCCCCCGCTACCTGACCGGCTTCGCCGTCGAGCACCCCGACGCCGCCGTCATCAAGCTCGTGCGCGACTACCGCTCCACGCCGCAGGTGGTCGACCTGGCCAACCTGGTCATCGCCAAGGGCCGCTCGGCCCACCGCCTGGAGCTGATCGCCCAGCGAAAGGACGGCCCCAAGCCCGTCTTCACCGAGCACGACGACGAGCCGGCCGAGGCCGCCGGGGTCGCCCGCGCCATCCGCAAGCTCCTCGACAAGGGCGTGGCCGCCCGCGAGATCGCCGTCCTGTTTCGGGTCAACTCCCAGTCGGAGGCCTACGAGGAGGCCCTGTCCAAGGCCGAGATCTCCTACGTCCTGCGCGGCGCCGAGCGCTTCTTCGAGCGCCCGGAAGTGCGTCAGGCCGTCGTACTGCTGCGCGGCGCCGCCCGCTCGGAGTCCGGCGAACCCCTGGCCGGCGAGGTCCACCACATCCTGACCGGGATCGGGCTCACCCCGGCCGCGCCCGGCGGCGGCAAGGCCCGCGAGAAGTGGGAGTCGCTGCGCGCCCTGGCCGACCTGGCCGAGGACATGGCCGCCAACGGGGCCGACCTGCCCGCGTTCGTGGCCGAACTGGAGCGGCGCGCCGGCGAGCAGCACGCGCCGCCGGTCGAAGGCGTCACGCTGGCCTCGCTCCACGCCGCAAAGGGCCTGGAATGGGACGCCGTCTTCCTCGTCGGCCTCACCGACGGCATGATGCCGATCATCTACGCGGAGTCGGCCGAGCAGATCGAGGAGGAGCGCCGCCTCCTGTACGTCGGCATCACCAGGGCCCGTGAGCACCTCTCGCTCTCATGGGCGCTCGCCCGCGCCCCCGGCGGCCGCAAGGGCCGCCGCCCCTCCCGGTTCCTCGACGGGCTGACCGGCCGCCCGGCCACCACCGCCCGCGCCGCCGCCGCGCCCACGCCGTCGCGCGAACGCCGGCAGGTGGCCGCCCCCGTCTCCTGCCGCATCTGCGCCCGCAACCTCGCCACCGCGGCCGAGCAGAAGCTGGGCCGATGCTCCAGCTGCCCCGCCGACTTCGACGAGGCGTTGCTGGAAAGCCTCAAGTCCTGGCGCACCACCACGGCCAAGGAGGCGAAGATCCCGCCGTACGTCGTGTTCACCGACGTGACCCTCCAGGCCATCGCGGAGCGCGTGCCGCGCACCGACTCCGAACTGCTGTCCATCGCGGGGATCGGCAAGGTCAAGCTGGACAAGTACGGCGAGGCCGTACTCGGTCTCTGCCGTGGCGCGTGATTTTCCCGACACGGCGGGCGGGTTCCTGACGCGGCAGGTGGCACGTCAGACTTATGGTGATACGGCCAGCCGCTAGGGAGAGACACGTGAACGAGGCGCTGAAGGAGCTGCTCGATCTGCTCGACCTTGAGCAGATCGAGCTGGACATCTTCCGCGGCCGCAGCCCGGAGGAGCGCATCCAGCGCGTCTTCGGCGGCCAGGTGGCGGCGCAGGCGCTGGTCGCCGCCGGGCGTACCGTCCCGGACGACCGCCACGTGCACTCGCTGCACGCCTACTTCATCCGGCCGGGCGACCCCGCCATCCCGATCGTCTACAACGTCGAGCGGGTCCGCGACGGCCGTTCCTTCGCCACGCGCCGGGTGGTCGCCATCCAGCACGGCAAGGCGATCTTCACGATGTCCGCGTCGTTCCACGTGCCCGAGGAGGGCTGGGCGCACCAGGCGGCCGCGATGCCGACGGTCCCCGACCCGGAGACACTGCCCACCTTCCAGGACAAGCTGTACGACCTCGTGGGCGACGAGCCCGGCTGGAAGGACTGGCTGTCCAAGCCGCGCCCCGTGGACGCACGCTACGCCTCCCCGCTGACCTTCGAGGCGTCCAGGAACCCGGAGCTGATCAGCGCCGAGACCAACGTCTGGTTCCGCTACGACGCGGAACTGCCCGACGACCCGCTCCTGCACGTGGTGCTGGCCGCGTACGCCTCCGACTTCACGCTCGTCGACACGATACTGCTGGCGCACGGCCTGTCCTGGGGCACCTCCAACGTCATGGGCGCCTCCCTGGACCACGCCATGTGGTTCCACCGCCCGTTCAGGTCCGACGACTGGTTGCTCTATGCTCAGGAGTCCCCCTGGTCAGGGGGAGCCCGGGGCCTTGCCCGCGGACAGATGTTCACCTCATCAGGAGACCTCGTCGTCTCGGTGGTGCAGGAGGCCATGATCCGCGAGATAAAGTCACAAAATCCCAGGTAGAAAATAAGTTGCCCCTTCCCGGCTTCCCGGTTTAGGGTCATGGTCAAGCGAGTCGGACACTCCTGTCCGACGATCCCAGAACGGAGGTGAGTCCCGGTGATCAGCATCAAGATGTCGGCCACGCAGTGGCTCGCTTCCGCACGTCGTGACTCGGTCAGGCTCGTCGATGGGCCGGCCAGATTGCGACCGGAGCAGTCTGTCTTCGGCCAGGAGCCCGCCTTCTACGCCCACGCCGGGCTCGAGGCCGTCCTGGTTCACGGAGCAGGAGTGGCTCCGTCCGCCCTGGTTCACGGAGCAGAAGTGGCTCCGTCCGCGCCTGCCATCGCAGGTGCCCCGAGCATCGTGCCGACTCAGCAGAACACCAAGGGTGGTCTGTGCGGTCCGCAACCCTGGAGGGATGCGCCGGTCATAACCTGACCGGCACACAAGCAGCCCCCAGGCCGCGGATCCGCACATCGGATCCGCGGCCTCTTTGTTTGTCCGTGATCCCCCACCACCTACGAGGTGCCCGAACAAGATCACCGAGATCGAAAACAAGAAGGAGACGCAGATGGGGGCGAAGACGATCATGGACCTGATCGACGAAGCCAAGATCCCCTGCCGTGCCAACCCCGACCTGTGGTTCGCCGAGTCGCCGGAGGACGTCGAGTTCGCCAAGGCGCTCTGCGGTGGCTGCCCGATCCAGAAGGCCTGCCTCGACCGCGCGCTCGAGCGTGAGGAGCCGTGGGGCGTCTGGGGCGGCGAGCTCATCCTCAGGGGGACCGTAGTGCCCCGCAAGCGGCCCCGCGGGCGTCCCCGCAAGCACCCGGTCGCTGCCTGATCCACCCACCCCGTCCCTACTCAAGAAAGGCATCTCACCGAAATGAACATCCTTCCCACCAGGAGCTTTGAAATGCCATATCTGTTCCAGAACATGGTTAACGACCGAATACAAACCCTCCACCGAGAGGCGGAGGAGCAACGCCTGATCAACCGGATCCGCCGAGTAGAGCGCGCCCGGAAGAACGTGCAGCGGGCTCATGACCGCTTGCGTGTGGCGTTGACCCGAGGAGTCTGACCCAGGAGGTCCTGCCGCCGGCGCAGGACCTCCACCGAGGTCTCCTTCTCACGAAGGGCCCGGAAGCCAACAACAAGGCTTCCGGGCCCTTCGCCCACTAACTCCCAAACCCCCAACCACCCCACCCCCGAATCCTCCCAACCACCCCCATCACCCAGCCCCGCCCAGGCCGGCACCCTCCCCAGTCCAGGTGGGCACCCAGCCCAGGTCGGCACCCAGTCCAACCCAGGTCGGCACCCAGTCCAACCCAGGTCGGCACCCAGCCCAGCCCACGTCGGCGCACACAACCCCAGCCGATGTGACCCCCGGCCCACGCCTAGTGCTGTGACCGGAAATGATCGCCGGGTTGGCGGGTAGGTCGCTCCTGCCGGTTGGATGGACTGATCACGTTCAATCGGTGCTCGGGAGGCC